>NZ_JBHZAF010000002.1:0-380901 GCF_042754085.1 Nocardia sp. NPDC059236 | reverse complement strand
CAAAACCTATGGCGGCCGGGTATCCTATTCCGCGCCGCCCCGGATTGGGTTCCGAATCCCCCGCAATTCGCCAAAACGGGCGGAGGCCCGGATCCGATCGATCGGATCCCGGCCTCCGCCGCAGTGTGCTGAATTCAGGCGAGATTGAAGGGCTCCGGGGCGCTGCGGACCGAACCGAGTTGCGCCACAACGGTGTAGGGGCCCGCCGGAACGGGAACGCGGTCGCCCGCGCAGTTGGGCTGGGAGGTGGCGCCGGACCAGGTGACGGTGAAGGCGGCCTGCTGGCCGGGGGCCAGGGTGTGCAGGTCGGGGGTGCCGTCCGGGTAGCAGTCGGTGCTGGACCACAGCCTGCGCTGGCCGTCCAGGGACTGGACCTGGACCAGCTGCAGGCCCGACCCCATATCGCGTTCGCAGGCGGCGCTGGAGATATTGGTGATGACGATGCCGAACTGCGGCTGCTCGCCGACCCGGTACGTGGGCTGCCCGACGGTCACCTTCACGGCGAGCGACTGGTCGGGGCACAGACCCAGCGCGGCGGGAGGGATGGCGGTCGGGGCGGCGGCAGCGGACGGCTTGGCCGCGCTCGGCTCCGGGGCGCTCGCGGAACTGCTCGCGGCCTTGGTGGTGGCCGCGGCGCTCGAGGTGGTGGCCTTGGCGTCCGTCTTGTGGTCGCCGCCGCCCTTCAACAGCGCGAAGGGCACCCAGATCACCAGCGCGAGGCCGAGCACCATCGCGCCGATCGCGACCGCGCGACGGCGCCAGTAGATTTCGGGTGGCAGTGGTCCGTTCGGTTCCAGCACGGTGTCAACGGTAAGGGCACCGTCCGGGTCATCCCGAGCAGGGTGTCGGCGTGTCGGACGTGAAAGCGCCTACGGGGGCGGTAAATTCCGCCGCCCGCGGGAGCGAAACGCGCATCCCCGGCAGAACCGACGCCACCCCGTTCGAGCCGGGCTAGACCACTTCGCCGATGTTGCCGATGACGCGGTGCAGCTTGATCTCGCCGTCGCCGAGGTTGTAGGTGACACAGGCGATGGCGCACTCGCCGGTGGCCACCCGCTGGGAGATGATCATCGACCGCTGCATGAGCAGGCGGGCGGTCTCCTCGACGTGGCGGGCCTCGAGCTCGTCGACCGATTCCAGGCCCTCGCGCCGGCCGATGAGGATGGACGGGGTGACACGCTCGACGACCGAGCGGATGAACCCGCCGGGGACATTGCCGTGGTCGAGGGCGTCGATGGTGGCGCGGACCGCGCCGCAGCTGTCGTGGCCGAGCACGATGATCAACGGCACCGACAGCACCTGGACGCCGTATTCGATGGAGCCCAGCACCGAGGCGTCGATGACGTGACCTGCGGTGCGGACCACGAACATGTCGCCGAGACCCTGATCGAAGATGATCTCGGCGGCGACGCGAGAGTCGCCGCAGCCGAACAGAACTGCCGAGGGCTGCTGCCCGGCGACGAGCTTGGCCCGGTCGGCCGCGCCCTGGCTAGGGTGCTGCAACGTGCCGTTGACGAAGCGCTCGTTGCCTTCGCGCAAGGCTTTCCAGGCACTGATCGGGTTGTTGTGCGGCATGTGTCCCATTTTCCATAGCCCTCTGGTTACCGGCGAGTCCTCAGCGTTACGGTCGGGCAAAGACGCGCCGACCGGATCGCTGCGCGCCCGGTGAGCCGCCGGGTGGGCGGAAACCGGCCTCGCCGAAATGGATACCATCGCGCGTGGCGGCGTGCGGGATTTCCCGGCTCCGAAACGGCCGGGAGGAGGCGAAGGTGGACAGCGACGCGCTCATCGACTGGTATCGCGAGACCGCGCGGGACCTGCCGTGGCGACGGCCCGGCGTCACGGCGTGGCAGATCCTCATGAGCGAGATCATGCTGCAGCAGACGCCGGTGGTGCGGGTCGAACCCATTTGGCGGGAGTGGGTGGCCCGCTGGCCGGTGCCCTCCGCCATGGCGGCCGCACCGCAGGGCGACGTCCTGCGGGCCTGGGGCAAACTCGGCTATCCGCGGCGCGCGCTGCGGCTGCACGAGTGCGCCCGGGTGCTGGCCGAGGAGCACGGCGACGAGGTGCCGGCCGACGTGGACGTGCTGCTGAGCCTGCCCGGGATCGGGGCGTACACCGCCCGTGCCGTGGCCTGTTTCGCGTACGGGCAGCGAGTTCCGGTGGTGGACACCAATGTTCGCCGCGTGGTGGCCCGCGCCGTGCACGGCCGCGCCGAGGCGGGCAATCCGGCGAACCGCGATCTCGCGGAAACCGAGTCCCTGCTGCCCGCGCGGGTCGACCGGGCCGCCGTCATGTCTGCCGCCCTGATGGAACTGGGCGCGCTGATCTGCACCGCGCGGACCCCGGATTGCGAGCGCTGCCCACTTCCCGTGTGCGCCTGGGTCACCGCGGGCCGCCCGGCCTCCGAGGTGGTGCGGCGCGTGCAGAAGTACGAGGGCACCGACCGGCAGGCGCGGGGCCGCCTGCTCGACGTCCTGCGCGGGGCGTCGGGTCCCGTGGAGCGGGTTCGGCTGGACCTGGCCTGGACTCGCGATCCGGGCCAGCGGGATCGGGCCCTGGATTCGCTGCTGGTGGACGGCCTCATCGAGCAGACCCCCGACGGCCTGTTCGCGCTGGCGGGCGAGGGCAGCTGATCGCAGCCGGTTTCGCGGGATCCGGTGCGAAACTCAGGCGGCGACGAGGACTCCGCGGCGATTGCGTGTGCGGCTGCCCACCACCCGGCAGATCAGGTAGATCGTGAACGAGATGGTGGTGACGAAGGTCGAGATCGGGACGCCGGGGGCCAGCGACAGCAGAATGCCTCCGACGGCGGCGATCTCGGCGAACACGATCGACAGGATCGCCACCCGGGCCGGGCTGGCGGTGAGCTGGGCGGCCGCGGCGGCGGGAGTGATCAGCAGCGAGAGCACCAGCAGCGCGCCGACGATCTGGACGCCGAAGGCCGCGGTCACGCCGAGCAGCACGGCGAACACGATGGACAGCGCCCGCACCGGAACACCGCGCGCCACCGCCACTTCCGGATCCGCGCTGGCGAACAGCAGCGGGCGGTAGACGGCGGCCAGCACCACCAGCACGGCGGCGGTGCAGGTGGCCAGCAGGCCCAGGCCGGAATTCCCCACGCTGACCACCTGACCGGTCAGCAGCGAGAACTTGGAGCCCGCGCGTTCCGGGCCGAGCCACAGGAACAGCACCGACAGGCCGAGGCCGAAGGACAGCACCACGGCGATCACCGAATCACGTTCGCGAGCACGGGAACCCAGCACGCCGAACAGCACGGCCGCCACCACCGAACCGATGATGGCACCCAGGCCGACGCCGATGCCGGCCAGCAGCGCGGCCGCCGCGCCGGTCAGCGAGAGCTCGCTGGTGCCGTGCACGGCGAAGGACATCTGGCGGCTGATGATGAGCGGGCCGATGGCCCCGGCCAGCAGGCCGAGCAGGGCGGCGGCGAGCACCGCCTGCTGCACGAAGTCGTAGGACAGCAGATGGGCGGTGGTGGCGACGTCGAACATCTGCGAGAACAGCTTGGACAGCTTGTCGATCATGCCCGCGCCTCCGGTGCCTGCTTGCTGTGGCTGTGCTTGTCTTCGCCATGGCTGTGCCTGTTTTCGCCATGGCAGTGGGCCGCACCGGATTCGCCGAGGGCGTCCATGGCGTCGCCGGTGCCGACGACCACCAGGCGGCCCCGCACGCGCAGCACGTCCACCTCGGTGCCGTAGAGCTCGGAGAGGGTCTCGGAGGTCATGACCTCGTCGGGCGTGCCGATCCGGAACTGCCCGTCGACCAGGTACAGCACCCGATCCACCAGCGGCAGAATGGGATTGATCTCGTGCGTCACGAACAGCACCGCGGTGTCGTGGGTGCGCCGCCGCCGGTCGATGAGCTCGGAGACCAGCCGCTGATTCGCCAGATCCAGCGACAGCAGCGGTTCGTCGCACAGCAGCACCCGGGGATCACCGGCCAGCGCCTGCGCCACCCGCAGCCGCTGCTGTTCGCCGCCCGAGAGCGCGTCCAGCGGCGCGTAGGCGAACCTCTCCGCTCCCACGGCCGAGATCGCCGCCGCCACTTTGCGTTTGCGTTCCCTGCGCCCGCGCAGCCCGAGCCCCCACCGATGCCCGTCCACCCCGAGCCCGACGAGATCGACCCCGCGCAGCTGCGCCCCGCCCTCGATGGTCTTCTGCTGCGGCACATATCCGATATCCGGATTCCCCACCCGCACCGGCGATCCCGCGACCTCCGCGGTTCCCGCGGTCAGCCCCAGCTGCCCCAGCAGCATCCGCATCAACGACGTCTTCCCGGACCCGTTGGGCCCCAGCACCGCAATGAATTCCCCCGGCGTCACCTCGAGATCCAGCCCCTGCCACAACGTCCGCTCCCCGAACGACAGCCGCGCATTCGACAGCCGCACGGCCGGTGCGCCCCGGCCGCCGTGTGCGCTGCCTGCGCCCGTGGCCGGCGCGCCGGCGGCAGCGTTCGCCGTCGTTTCGACCTGCGCCGCAATGGTGTTCGTATCGGCGGTGAGGGCACAACCGGCTTCGGGCGTCGTCACGCCGGCGTCGGGTGCCTGCGCGGCCTGCGCGGGGTTCGCGGTCATGGTGGTACTCCCGGATGCGGCGGTCGGTCAGGAGAGGGCCTTGGCGAGGGCCTGGGCGTTGTTCGTCATCCAGGTGACGTAGTCCAGGCCCTTGGGGAGGGTTTCGGTGACCTCGACGACGGTGACGCCGGACTTGTCGGCGGTGGCGCGCAGGTCCTTGGTGAGTTTGTCCTCGGTCTGGATGTTGTAGACGAGGGCGCGGACCTGCTTGGCGCTCAACAGGTCTCGCGCGGTGGCCACGTCCTGGGGCGCGGGGTCGGTGCCCTGTTCGACGGCCTCCTGGAAGGCGTGCGGGGTCTTGTCGTCGGCCTTGGCGGCGGTGAGCAGGTAGGCGGCGAGCGGCTCGGTCTGCAGGACCGGCTGGTTCGGGTGCTCGGCGGCGATCTTGGCGGTCACGGCCTCGATGGGGGCCAGCTGCGCGGCGAAGGCGGCGGCGCGGTCGGTGAAGGCCTGCTTGTGGCCGGGGTCGATCTCGCCGAGGGCGTCGGCGATGTGCTGGGCGATGTGGCCGACCTGGTGCAGGTCGTACCAGACGTGCTCATTGGACTCGTGGTCGTGACCGGCGGCCTCGGTCCGCGCGGAAGTCGGTGCGGCCGAACCGCTCTCGTGCGCGTGATCGCCTTCGGTGGCGATGTCGAAGGCGTTGACCGTCTTCGTGTTCCGGCCCGCGATGGCCTTGTCGATGAACTCGTCGTAGTGGCCGCCGTTGTAGACGACCAGCTTGGCGTCGGTGATCTTGGCAGCGTCGGCGGGGGAGACCTCGAACGAGTGCGGGTCCACCGCGGGGTCGTCGATGATCGATTCGACGGTCACGTCCGGCCCGGCGACGGCCCGGGTGATATCGCCCCAGACATTGGTGGAGGCGACGACGGTCGGCTGATCGGAACTCTTGGCACTGCCGCAGGCGGTCACGGTGGCGACCGTCGCAAGTCCGGCGGCGAACACGGCGAATCCTCGGGCGAAGCTGGTGGTCACGCGGGGTACTCCTGGCACTGCGGCTTACTAGTAACGAAAACGATTGCCATTTGAATGTAGCGCAAACGACCGTTAGGTCCCTAGCCCCAGGTTGAGATGTGGCCTGCGACACCTGCGGCCTACCTCGGCCCCGTGCAGAAAACGGCCCCCGCGAACAGATGTTCGCGGGGGCCGCTTCGGTCGTGCAGTGCGGTCCGGCCTAGGTCATCGCCGCGACCGGCAGGCTCAGCAACTGCGCGCAGCGGAGCAGGCCGAGGTGCGAGTACGCCTGCGGGTGGTTGCCGAGCGAGCGTTCGGCGACCGGGTCGTACTCCTCGGAGAGCAGACCGGTCGGTCCCGCCACATCCACCAGCTGAGCGAACAACGCCTCGGCGTCCTCCCGCTTGCCGATGAGCAGGTACGCCTCCACCAGCCAGGCGGCGCACAGGTGGAACCCGCCCTCGCCGCCGGGCAGCCCGTCGTCGTGGTGGTACCGGTACACCGTCGATCCGCTGCGCAGCTCGGCCTCGGTGGCCACCACGGTGGCCGCGAACCGCGGATCCGAGGGATCGATCAGCCCGCTGAGCCCGATGTGCAGCGTGGCGGCGTCGAGGTCGGTGCCGTCGTAAGCCGCTGTGTAGGACTGGACTTCGTCGTTCCAGCCCTCGGTGCGGACCTCGTCGGCAATGGTGTCGCGCAGCGGCTCCCACTCGGGATCCGCCGGCCGCCCGAACTGCCGGGACAGGGTGAGCGCCCGGTCCACGGTGAGCCAGCCCATGACCTTGGAGTAGACGTGGTGGCGCGGATTGCCGCGGATCTCCCAGATGCCGTGGTCGGCCTCGCGCCAGCGGCGCTGCACCGCGGAGACCATGGCGTGCACCAGTTCCCAGTCCGCATCCGGCAGCGCCTTCGCGGGATCGTTGATGCCCTTGCGTTCCCGCGCGTGCGCGAGCTGGGAGATGAGATCCACGATGGGCCCGAACACGTCCAGCTGCACCTGCATGTTCGCCGCGTTGCCGACGCGCACCGGCCGCGAGCCGGCGTAGCCGGGCAGCTGGTCGATGACGGCCTCGGGGGGCAGCGTCTCGCCGTAGAGCGTGTACAGCGGGTGCAGTCGCTCGGGTCCGGGCAGGGTCTCGAGCACCCGGTGCACCCAGGCCAGCAGATCCTCGGCCTCGCTGAGCGAGCCCAGCGAGACCAGCGCGGACGCGGTGAGCGAGGCGTCGCGCAGCCAGCAGTAGCGGTAGTCCCAGTTGCGCACGCCGCCGATGTCCTCGGGCAGCGAGGTGGTGGCCGCGGCCAGGATGGATCCGGACGGCGAGTGCACCAGCCCGCGCAGGGTGAGCGCCGAGCGCTTCATCAGATCCGGCTTGAGCGGCGGCAGTTCGAGCGTGCCCACCCATTCGGCCCAGTACCGCTCGGCCTCCCGGCGGCGGTCCGACTCGGCCCGCATGGCGGGCGCGAGATCGGAGGTGCCGCAGCGCATTTCGAGCACGATCGGTCCCTGGCGCGGGTCGACCACGGCGCGGGCCGTGTGGTGGTTGCCGTCGTCGATGATCTCCCATTCCACGCCGGGGGAGCGCAGCACGATCGGATCGTTGGGGCCCTCCACCTTGAGCCCGCCGGTCGCGGGCAGCAGCCGCACCGGCACCTGCCCGAATTCGGGGCGCGGCGCGAAGGTGATGACCGCTTTGGCGTCACCGGTGATGACGCGGGTCAGGTCGGTGCGCTCGGGTACCACGTCGTGCGGCAGGTAGTCGACGACCTGCAAACTGGACCAACGGGTTTCGACGGTCATGGTGCCGTCGACATAGCGCTGCGACAGCGGCAGGCTGGCGCGCTCGGGCTGAATGGTGAAGTGGCCCGCGCCCGGTCCGCCCAGCAGATGGGCGAAGACGGCGGCGGAATCGGGTTCGGGGTGGCACAGCCAGGTGACGGTGCCGTCCGGTGTGACAAGGGCTTTGGAGCGCGGGCTGGCCAGCATGGTCAGCCGCTCGATTCGAGGGGCGGAGGCACCTGCCAACCACGTGCGGCGTTCCTCGAGGAGGAACGCCAGCGCCTTCGACACCTCCTCGGTGCTGGCTACCCGGTATTCGGCCAGCGATTCGCCGTCGCCGACCTTGATGCCGACGTCCGGTCCGGAGAGGCGTTTGAAGGCCTTCTCGTCGGTGACGTCGTCGCCGATGAACAGTGCCGCCGAGGCGCCCTGCTGATGCCGGACGATATCGAGTGCCGCGCCCTTGTCGGTCTCGACCACCGCGAGTTCGATGACCTCCTTGCCCTCCGTGGTCTGCACGCCGACCCAGCTGGCCGGGCCCTGGCGCACCGCAAAGACTGCGCGACGGCCGATTTCGGGGCTGGCATTGCGGACGTGCAGGGCCACACTGGCCGGTTTGATCTCGACGGAAGCGCCCGGATTGTCCTGAGCGATCTGCGTCAGGGTCGTGGTGACCTCCTGCAGCAGCTGTTTCGCGTCATTGTCGATGGCGTGCACGAAGCCGACATCGAATTCCGAACCGTGACTACCGATCAGCTGCACCTCGACAGGCAGCCGGGACAGGGCCGCGAGATCGCGCAGGGCGCGACCGGAGATCACGGCGGCGGTGGTTCCGGTGAGTCCGGCGAGAGCGCGTAAGGCACTCACCGACTCCCGATGGGGATAGGCCTTGGTCGGGTCGGAGACGATGGGCGCGATCGTCCCGTCGTAGTCCGAAGCGACCAGCAACCGTGGCACGCGGGCGATGGCCGACAGGGCACGGCGAAGTTCCAGTGACAAATCCTGTGCGCTCACGCATCCAACCTAGTGATCGGAGGAGATTTTTCAGGGCGCGAGTGATGCTACTGGGTCTTGATTGCTCACTCGTGTGTGCGGTGATACATAGCGTTTACAAGACACTTCCGGGTCGTTCACGCTTTTTGTGAGACACGCGCGGGTTGCTCTGCGTTCACCTGGGCTGACCAGCGGGGTTCCAGCAAACGCGCAACGGGCTGCCCGGTTCTCCGGACCGGGCAGCCCGTTGCGCATCGAGCGAACGCAAGTGTGCGTTCGTGCTATTCGTTGCCGCTGCCGCTGCCGATGAGCAGATCGACGGTGAGCTCCAGGCGCTCGGTCACATCGGTGGCCGAGGCGCGGCGGGTCAGCCACGCAACCAGATTCGACAGCCACACATCGGAGATGACGCGGGCGATGGCGAGCTGGCGGTCGCTGGGAACCTCGTCGGAGAGGGCACGGGCGAAGAACCGGTCCATCACCTTGCCGACCCGATCGACCTCGGCGGCCGCGGAGGCGTCGGCGAACATGAAGGCGCGGGTCATGGCCTCGGTGAGCAGCGGGTCGCGCTGCATGGCCCGGGTGACCTGGGTGAGCAGCAGGTGCATGCGCTCCTGCGGGGTGGCGCCGGCGAGCGGCTTGCGCCGGCCCTCGAACTGCTCGAATTCCCGGGCCAGGGCGGACACCAGCAGGTGCACCTTGGACGGGAAGTACCGGTAGAGCGTGCCGACGGCGACATCCGCGCGTTCGGCGACCGCTCGCATCTGGACCGCGTCGTAGCCACCCTTGGATGCCAGCGCGAGCGTGGCGTCGAGGATGCGCTTGCGTCGGTCGCGCTGCGCCGCCGAGCTCAGATCCTCCTCGCTGAGGGTGGTGACGGGCGCGGTGCGTCCACCGGGCACCCCGTCGGCGGCCTGCGATCGGGAGGGACTGGCCATCGGTTGAGAGTCCTTTCCTGCACGAATCGTTCGGTTCATCTCACCCAGCGTCGACTGGGCACGAGTTCGTACCGCGTCCGGGACGGCGCTTGACTTCGGCCCGGCTCGAACATTAGAACATGTTCTAGGAGCTGAAGTCACGCCGGAAAGGCGGTATGGAGTGTGACCATAGCCACCACTGACGAGCATAAAGCCGTCCAGGAGTCGATGCGCGGATGGGCAACCGCCGTGCGCCCGATTGCAACAATGCGTTCCAGAGCACAGACGGAACTGCGTTCCGGCGCGCCCGATTTCTGGCGCGAGTACTGGCCGCGCCTGGCCGATCTCGGAATTTTCCGGGTCGCGGTGCCGGAGGAGGCCGGGGGCGCGGGTGGGACCGTCGGGGATCTGGCCGTGCTGGTGGAGCAGGCGGCACATGACCTGGTCGGCGGACCGGTGCTCTCGACGGCGTTGGCGGGACTCGTCGCCGGCGAGGCGCTCGACGAGATTACGCCATGCGGCGTCGCGCTCGCGGGCGAAATCGCAATATCCGTGGGCGAATCGGGCGCCTCGGTGTCCGGTGAGTGGGACTCGGTTCCGGGCGCCGCACCGGGTACGGCGGTGCTGGTCCCGGTGCGCGACGGTGATCGTCACCTGTGGGCGCTGATCGACGCCGACGCCGCCGGGCTGACCGTGGAGCCGCTGGCCGGCATCGACAAGACCGTGCCGGTGGCACGCGTGGTGTGCGCGGACGTCGCCGTGGCCGCTGATCGCCTGTTCGAGCCCGGCTTCTCCGTGCTGGACCTGGCCGCCACACTGGTCGCCGCCGAGGCCGCGGGCATCGCGGGCTGGTGCCTGGAGACCGCCACCGAATATGCGAAGGTGCGCGAACAATTCGGGCGCAAGATCGGCGAATTCCAAGCGGTCAAACACATTTGCGCGTGGATGCTGTGCCGGGCCGAACAGATTCGCGCCGTCGCCGCCGATGCGGCCGCCGCGGCGGACAGCGGTAGCGCGGAACTGCAGCTGGCCGCCGCCGTCGCCCTGTCCATGTCGCTGGATGCCGCGGTGGAGAATGCCAAGGATTGCATTCAGGTTCTGGGCGGAATCGGTTTCACCTGGGAGCACGACGCGCATCTGTATCTGCGCCGGGCCACCGCGCTGCGGCAGCTGCTGGGCGGCACCGCGCGCTGGCGGGCCCGGGTCGCCGAGCTGACCCTGGCCGGCATGCGCCGCACGGTCGGCGTCGACCTGGGCGCCGACGGCGAGCCCGGATCCGACTGGGAGACAGCCGGTCTGGATGCCGCCGAGGCGGCCGTGCTGGCGGCGGACCTGGCCAAGATCGCGGCGCTGCCGGAGCCGGAGCAGCGGGTGGCGCTGGCCGAGGCCGGACTGCTGGCCTCGCACTGGCCCGCGCCCTACGGTCGCGGCGCCGGACCCCTGCTGCGCACGCGCCTCGACGACCAGATCCGCCAGGCGGGTATCGCGCTGCCGGACATCGCGATTGCCAACTGGGCGATCCCGACCCTGCTGCAGTGGGGCACCCCCGAGCAGATCGAGCGCTACGCCATGCCGACGCTGACCGGTGAGGTCATCTGGTGCCAGCTGTTCTCCGAGCCGGGCGCCGGGTCTGACCTGGCAGCGCTGCGCACGGTGGCCGAACGGGTCGAGGGCGGCTGGAAGCTGCGCGGCCAGAAAGTGTGGACCTCGCTGGCGGATCGCGCCACCTGGGGCATCTGCCTGGCGCGCACCGACGCCTCCGCGCCGAAGCACAAGGGCATCAGCTACTTCCTGGTCGATATGAAGAGCGCGGGGCTGGATATCCGGCCGCTGGTGGAGATCACCGGTGAGGCGCGCTTCAACGAGGTGTTCCTCGACGACGTCTTCGTGCCGGACGACTGCCTGGTCGGTGAACTCGGCAATGGCTGGAAGATCGCCCGCTCCACCCTGTCGGCCGAGCGGGTCGCCATGGGCGGCAAGGGAATCGGGGACGAGCTGGAGGCATTGATCGCCGCCGCGCCGGCCTCGGGCCCGGGCGCGGAGCTGGTCGCGGACCGGCTCGGCGGGCTCGTCGCGGAATCGGTTGCCGGAACATTGTTGGAAGCTCGTGCGGCGCAGAAGCTGCTGTCCGGCGGGGACCCTGCCGCGCAGAGCAGCGTGCGCAAACTGGTCGGTGTGAGACACCGGCAGGCGGTAGCGGAATTCGCCGTCGAACTGTCTGGTGCGGCGGGCGCTCTGGAAACCGACGCGGTGAAAGAATTCCTGCTCACACGCTGTTTGTCGATTGCCGGCGGTACCGAGCAGATCCTGTTGACCGTCGCCGGTGAACGGATCCTCGGATTGCCCCGCGAGTCGCACGGCTAGTCCACACCTGAACCGGGAGCATTGCATTGGACTTCACCAGGGACGAGAGCCAGGACGCTGTCGCCGAGGTTGTCGTAAGTTTGCTGGAACGCGACAGCGCGCGTGATGTCGCGCTGTGGCCGATCATCGCGGGCAGCGGCCTGCTGGCCGTGCCGCTGCCCGAACGCTTCGGCGGCGACGATATGGGCCTGCTCGAGGTCGGGGCCATGCTCACCGAGCTGGCCCGCGCCGCCGCGCAGGCGCCCGCACTGGTCACCCTCGGCTTCGGCGTGCTGCCGCTGAAGGCGATCGGCCTGCCGGATGCCTTGGCGGAAAAGGTGTTTCCGGCCGTGGCCGAGGGCGCGGTGCTGACCGCCGCCCTGCACGAGCCCGGCTCGCCGTTCACGGTGAAGCCGGAGACCACCGCGGTGACCGACGGCGCCACAGTGCGGGTCACCGGCCGCAAGGTGGCGGTGCCCTACGCCGACACCGCACGCTGGATCCTGGTGCCCACCGACAGCGGCATCGCCGTGGTGGACGGTGACGCCGCGGGCATCACCCGCACCGCGAGCCCGACTTCCGATGGCGTGCCGGAGTTTTCGCTCCAGTTCGACCAGGTCGTGATCCCGGCCGAGCAGCTGCTGCCCGGCGGGCTCACCGAACTGCACCGGTTCGCGCTGGCGAGCCTCGGCGCGGTGGCCGACGGCCTGCTCGCCGGCGTGGTCTCACTGACCGCCGAGCACGTGCGCACCCGTCAGCAGTTCGGCCGCCCGCTGGCCGAATTCCAGGCGGTCGCACAGCAGATCGCGGATGTCTACGTGGCCTCGCGGACGCTGCACGCGGCCGCCTGCTCGGCGACCTGGGCGCTGGCTCAGGACGAACAGGGCGCCGAGCACCTGGAGCGCATCGACGACGATCTCGACGTGCTGGCGTACACGGTGGCAGCGGAACTGCCCGCGGCCATGCAGAAGTGCCACCACCTGCACGGTGGTCTCGGGGTGGATATCACCCATCCGCTGCACCGCTACTACTCACAGGCCAAGGACATCGCCCGCTGGCTCGGCGGCGAATCGTTCCGGCTGGACCGTTTGGGAGCCAGATGTTCATCGAACTGACCGCGGAGCAGCGCAAGCTGCGCGACGAACTGCGCACGTACTTCACCGGTCTCGTGACTCCCGAAGAGGAGGCCGAGATGCTGGTGAACCGGCACGGTGACGCCTACCGCGCGGTGGTCAAGCGCATGGGCCGCGACGGCAAGCTCGGCGTCGGCTGGCCCAAGGAGTACGGCGGGCAGGGCTTCGGGCCGCTGGAACAGCAGATCTTCTACAACGAGGCGGTCCGCGCCGACGTGCCGGTGCCGCTGGTCACGCTGCTGACCGTCGGCCCGGCGCTGCAGTCGTTCGGCACCGAGGAGCAGAAGCAGAAGTTCCTGCCCGGAATCCTCACCGGCGACGTACATTTCGCCATCGGCTACTCCGAGCCGGACGCCGGCACCGACCTGGCCGCGCTGCGCACCTCCGCGGTGCGCGACGCCGACGGCGACTGGATCGTCAACGGGCAGAAGATCTTCACCACCGGTGCGCACGAGGCCGACTACGTCTGGCTGGCCTGCCGCACCGGTTCCGCGGAGTCCCGGCACAGGGGCATCACGATCCTGATCGTGGACACCAGGGATCCGGGCTACTCGTGGACGCCGATCATCACCGCCGACGGCGCGCACCACACCAACGCCACCTACTTCGACAATGTCCGCGTCCCCGCGAACATGATGGTCGGCGAGGAGAACGGCGGCTGGAAGCTGATCACCACCCAGCTCAATCACGAGCGGGTGAGCCTGGGCCCGTCCGGCAAGATCGAGCAGCTCTACCACCGGGTGCACGACTGGGCGCAGGCCCAGGGCGTGCTCGGCGAGGCCGACGTGCGGCGCTCGCTGGGCCGCCTGCACGCCATGACGCGGCTGAACGAGCTGCTGAACTGGCAGGTGGCCTCCAATATGGAACGCCCCGACGCCGACCAGCGCGATGTCATCGCCGATGCCTCGGCGACCAAGGTGTTCTCCACCGAGGCGCTGCAGCAGGCGGGCCGCCTGGCCGAGGAGATCGTGGGCCGCTTCGGCGATCCCGCCGACCCGGCCACCGCGGAACTGCTGGTCTGGCTGGACAAGCGGACCAAGCAGAACCTGGTGGTGACCTTCGGCGGTGGCGTCAACGAGATCATGCGCGAGCTGATCGCCCAGATGGGCCTGCGCCTGCCCAGGGTCCCCAGATAGGAGCCACCCAACCGTGGAGAAGACGTACCCCAGGCGGACGAGATCATGCGCACTGTGCCCGATGGCCCAGATGGGCCTGCGCCTGCCGCGGGTTCCGCGCTAGATCGCAGAGGAGAGAGCGTGACGAAGAGTTTCACGGCCGACGAGATCCGCGAGGGCCTGGAGAAGATCAAGGCGGACGGTGAGTCCGCGGCGCGCGCGGGGCGCGATCCGATCAACCAGCCCATGATCAACAACTGGGTCGAGGCCCTCGGCGACGCCAACCCGATCTACGTGGACGAGGCCGCCGCCAAGGCGGCCGGGCACCCCGGCATCGTGGCCCCGCCCGCCATGGCGCAGGTGTGGACCATGCTGGGACTGGGCGGCGTCCGCGCCGACGACGACCCGATGACCCGCACCAACGACCTGTTCGACGCGGCCGGCTTCACCTCGGTGGTCGCTACCAACTGCGAGCAGGTCTACCACCGCTACCTGCAGCTCGGCGAGCAGGTTACGGTGCGGTCCAGCATCGGCGACATCGTGGGCCCCAAGCGGACCGGGCTCGGCGAGGGCTGGTTCACCACCTACCTCACCAACTGGTACGTGGGTGACGAGCTGGTCACCGAGATGAAGTTCCGCATGCTGAAGTTCGCGCCCGGCACCGGAAAGACGGCCGCTCCCAAGGAATCCGGCGAGGTGTCCGCGGAAGATCTGGCCAAGCGCGTGCGGCCGACCGTGTCCAAGGACACCGAGTTCTTCTGGGACGGAATCAAACTCGGTGAGCTGCGGATCCAGCAGCGGCCCGACGGCTCGCTGCAGCACCCGCCGGTTCCGGCGCTGTGGAAGGACCACTCGGAGCAGACCGACTATGTGGTCGCCTCCGGTCGCGGCACCGTCTTCAGCTTCGTGGTGCACCACGCGCCCAAGGTGCCCGGACGGCAGCTGCCGTACGTGATCGCCCTGGTCGAGCTGGAGGAGGGCGTGCGCATGCTCGGTGAGCTGCGCGGCATCGAGCCGGGCGAGGTCGAGGTCGGCCTGCCGGTCGAGGTGGGCTTCCTGAAGCTCGACGACGACAACACCGTGCCCTACTGGGAGGCCGTGAAATGACCACTGTCGAGCTCTCGGCCGTGCAGGTCGGAACCGTGTTGCCGGAGTTGGTGATTCACGCCGACACCACGTTCATCGTCTCGACGGCGCTGGCCACCCGGGACTTCCAGGACGTGCACCACGACCGCGACAAGGCGGTCGAGCGCGGGTCCAAGGACATCTTCGTCAACATCCTCACCGACACCGGTCTGGTGCAGCGGTTCGTGACGGACTGGGCGGGGCCGCGGGCCATCGTCAAGTCGATCGCGCTGCGGCTGGGCGTGCCGCTCTACGCGGGTGACACCCTCACCCTGAGCGGCACCGTGGCGGCCGTGGACGGCGCGGACATCACCATCGACGTGGTCGGCAAGGACTCGCTCGGCGACCACATCACGGCGAAAGCCGTCATCTCCCTGCAGGAGGCACAGTGAGTGGGCTGAGCCGTACCGCCGCCATCGTCGGCATCGGCGCGACCGACTTCTCCAAGGACTCCGGCCGCAGCGAACTGCGCCTGGCCGCCGAGGCTGTCACCGCCGCCCTGGCCGACGCGGGACTCACGCCCGCCGATGTGGACGGCCTGACGACCTTCACCATGGACACCAATACCCAGGCCGCCGTGGCGCGCGCCGCCGGTATCCCGTCCCTGAAGTTCTTCAGCAACATCCCCTTCGGCGGTGGCGCGGCCGCCGCGACCGTGCAGCAGGCGGCCATGGCGGTCGCGACCGGTGTCGCGGATGTCGTGGTGGCCTACCGGGCTTTCAACGAGCGCTCCGGAAACCGCTTCGGGCAGTTCGCGACTCACCTCGCGACCGGCAACCCGAGCTCCTCCGGCGTGGACAACGCGTTCTCCTACACCCACGGCCTGGGCACCCCGGCCGCGCAGGTGGCCATGGTGGCGCGCCGCTACATGCACGTATACGGCGCGCGCAGTGAGGATTTCGGCCGGGTGGCCGTCGCCGATCGCAAGCACGCGGCCGTGAACCCGGCGGCGCACTTCTACGGCAAGCCCATCACCCTCGAGGAGCACCAGGCGTCGCGCTGGATCGCGGAGCCGCTGCACCTGCTGGACTGCTGCCAGGAGACCGACGGCGGCGTGGCCATCGTGGTCACCAGTGCCGAGCGGGCCAGGGATCTGCCCAACAAGCCCGCGCTGATCGCCGGCGCCGCACAGGGTTCCGGTGCCGACCAGTACGTCATGACCAGCTACTACCGCGACGCCATGACCGGGCTGCCGGAAATGGGCCTGGTCGGCGACCAGCTGTGGGCGCAGAGCGGGCTGCGGCCGGAGGACATGCAGGCCGGCATCCTCTACGACCACTTCACCCCCTTCGTCCTCATGCAGCTGGAGGAGCTCGGCTTCTGCGGCCGCGGCGAGGCGAAGGACTTCATCGCCGACGGCGCCATCGAGATCGGCGGCCGCCTGCCGCTGAACACCCACGGCGGCCAGCTCGGCGAGGCCTACATCCACGGCATGAACGGCATCGCCGAGGGCGTCCGCCAGATCCGCGGCACCTCCGTGAATCAGGTCCAGGGCCTGGAGAACATCGTGGTCACCGCCGGCACCGGCGTACCGACCTCGGGTCTGGTGCTCACCGCCAACTGAGCGAGTCGCGAAGGCCCGGATGATCGCCGAGATCGTCCGGGCCTTTCACATGGAACCGCTTGGTATCCATAGAATCGGCCTGGTGTCCGACAAGTCTGAAATGGGCGAGTTTCTTCGGTCGCGCCGGGCGCGATTGCGGCCCGAGGACATCGGCTTGCCGGTGTGGGGGCGGCGGCGGGTGCCCGGGTTGCGGCGCGAGGAGGTCGCGCATCTGGCCGGGGTCAGTGTCGAGTACTACGTGCGGCTGGAACAGGGGCGGGCCGAGGCGGTTTCGGAGGGGATCGTCGATGCCATCGCCACCGCGCTGCTGCTGAGCGAGGACGAGCGACGGCACCTGCGCAATCTGGCGCGCCCACCGCGTTCGCTCTCCCGGGCGGGCGAACCGCTGCGCCCCGGGCTGCAGCAATTACTCGATTCCATGACCCGTGCGCCCGCGTATATCGTCGGGCATCGGACCGACATCCTGGGGTGGAACGCCGCCGCGGTGGCGGTATTCGGCATCGATTTCGCGGAACTGCCCGAATCCGAACGCACGTGGATGCATCTGATCTTCTTCGACCCGCACATCCGGGCGATCACGGCCGATGTGGCGGTGGTCGCGGGCCACATCGCCGCGGATATGCGGCTGCAGGCCAGCCACCGGCCCGACGACCCGGAACTGCGGGCCATACTGCGCGACATGAACGAGCGCAGTCCCGAGTTCCGGGAGTACTGGGAGACGCACGAGGTCAGCGACTTTCAATACGGCCGCTACATCGTGCACCACCCGCTCGTCGGCGACCTGCACCTGGATTACGAACTGCTCGATATTCCGGCCGATCCCGGGGTACGAGCCCTCATCGCCTACACCCCGGCGCCGGGCACCGATACCGCGCGGGCACTGGACTCATTGCTGGACGAGACCGCCTCCGAAGCCAAACGGTGCAGCTGATCCGCGAGCCGATGGCCGTGATCAGTCGATGGTGCCTTTCGGCACGACCCACACATGGGGCTGCCGGGTGACTGCGGCGATGTGCTCGAAGTCCACGTCGTAGTGGACGACGACCGCGTCGTGGAATTCGGCGACGGCAGCGGTCATGAGGTCGACGATCCCTGCTGAGCGATGCAGCCCCTGGCGAGCGAGCAACTGCTGAACCTCACGAGCACGATCAGCGATCGCCTCGTTGACAGGCAGGTTCACATAGAGGGCGCGGCGGCGTTGCGCGATCTTCTGCAGATCGGCCAGATTGCGGCCCGAGTATCCGGCTTCGAGATCAACGGTCACGCACGTGGCTGCGGCTCGGTTGGCGATCAGCCCGGTGATCACGGCGCGCACGGCGTCGTCGCGGATCCGCGAGGCAGCCGAAGTATCGATGAGGTGCAGTCGGAGCGGCGTGGGTTCGTTCAACGGCGGGCCCGGCGCATGACCTCGGGATCGCCGATGTCCGGGCCGATCCCGATGCTGTACGGGTCGTCGAGGATCTGTTCGATGCGTTGCCTGCGCTCGGCCACGAACTTGAGCGCGGCGTTGACCGTGTCCTTCTTCGTGGTGGTTCCGAGTTCCTTGGCGGCCAGGGCGAGAGCCTCGTCATCGAGGTCGATCATCGTCTTCATATATCTCATGATATGTCTCCGGCATTAGTGCCAGCAATATTCAGCAGGTATTCGGCACGGTCGCCGCTCTGGATTGCTGATCGACCCAAGTCGGTGCCGGTGCTGTTGCGGGGGCTGTCCCGAGGTATCCGGACATAGCGTCGCGTTCCTCGAAAGGGGTGCGGCTACGCAAGATTCGGTGGCGGTTACCGGCGAGGGCGTAGATTGGGGCGCAATTCATCTGTGGGGAAAGGGATCGCGATGACCTTGCGGGAACGGTTGAATGAGCTGCCGGTGATGGGGAGTGCGCCGGTGTACGGGGAACCGTACGAGACTTCCGATGGGACCACGATCATTACGGTCGCGGCCGTAAGTGGCTGGCGCGGGTCGCGGCCGCTCGGCGTATTCGTCGTCCGCGACGGTGAGGTCAAGTGGGAGCCGGCCGTGGACGGCTCCCGTATCGCGACCCTCGGTGTCCTCACCGGCCTGATCGCCGCGACCCTCGGCACCTTGGCCCTGGTCAAGCAGCCGCCGTGGCCGAACATGCGCATCTGGGATATCCGCTACCGCGCTAGCTGATGGCCCTGAACTGGGCGGACAATACGGCCGCCAGCTGATTCACGCTTTTCGCGGTACCCGGCGCGAGACCGGTGCGGGCGCCGGCGAAGCGGTCGAAGACCAGGCCCTCGAGGACCGCGATGAAATCGGCTGCGGCAGTGGCCGGGTCGGATGCGCCGAGGGTTTCGAACAGGGTGGTGGCGTGCCGGTGCGAGAAGAGCGAGCTCGCGAGTTTGTCGTGCATGTCGGCATCGCCGAGCAGTTCGATGATGAGGGCGTGGCGGGCGATCAGATGGTTGCGGCGTTGCGCGAGTAGACGATCCAGCCAGCCCGCGATGCCGGCGGCCAGCCGGTCCAGGGCGCTGTCCGTGAGGGTTCCGGGTGCTCCCGTCGGTGCCGCCAGGTCCGCTTGCCCGGTCGCGAAGTCGGTGCGGGAGCGGGTGGTGATGCGGTCCACGATGCCCTCCAGGAGGGCTCGTTTGGTGCGGAAGTAGTAGGACGTCGATCCTGCGGGGAGTTCCAGCGCGGTGTCCAGGGCGCGGTGGGTGAGCGCCCGGAGTCCTTGGGTGGCAATGAGATCGATGGCGCTGTCCACGATGAGGGTGCGCCGGTCGGGTGTGGAGGTGGTCACCTTTGCTCCTCTGCGGCTCCGTGATCCTCTACAACTATAGAGGAAGCTCTACAGAAGTAGAGGAAGCGGGGAGGTTGTCATGGAAACGCCGGAGATCGTGCTCGATGCCGACCAGCGCCACGCCGCCGCGCAGCTGGCCGCCATTGCCGCGCGGGTGGGCCGGAGGTGGCGGCGGCCGCGCGGGCTGTACCTGTACGGCGGTCCGGGGCGCGGCAAGACCATGCTCATGAACCGCTTCTTCGCATCGGTGCCCTCGAATCGCAAGCGGCGCTACCACTTTCACGCCTTCTTCGCGCAGTTGAATGCCGGAATCCACGAGTACGGGAATATCGACGCCTCGGTGGACGCGCTGCTCGGCGACGCGGATCTGATCTGCTTCGACGAATTCCATGTGCACGATTCGGGCGATGCCCGGCTCGTGACACGACTGCTGGACACGCTGTTCGCCCGGCGCGTCACCCTCGTGGTGACTTCGAACTATCCGCCGCGGGACCTGCTGCCCAACCCCCTCATGCACGGCATGTTCGTGCCGACCATCGAGCGGATCCTCGAGCACCTGGACGTGGTGGCGGTAGACGGTCCGCAGGACTACCGCATGCTCGGGGGCCGGCACACCGGCTTCGCCGCCGGGCACTACGTGGTCGGGGCCTGCCCGATGATCGGCGCGGTCGATCTGCCCGTCGCGCATCGGCGGCTGCACGCCCGCGCGCTGGAAAACGGGGAGCTCACTGTCGATTTCGCGGAGCTGTGCGGTATCCCGGTGTCGGCGGCCGATTTCCTGGAGCTCACCCGTGAGGTCCGCCGCTGGGTGGTGTGCGCGGTGCCGCCCATGGGGACGGTCCCGCCGGACTGGGTGATGCGCTTCGTGAACCTGGTCGACGTGCTCTACGACGCCGACCTGGAACTGTCGATCTTCGCCGACGTGCCGCTGGCGGAGCTGGGCGGTGCCGGCAATGGGGCGAGGGTGGCGATCGAGCGCGTCCCCGATCTCTACCGCACCCTGAGCCGGCTCGCGGAGCTGCGCGAACCGGCAAACCTCGAGTCTCGATAGCCGTTCGGCGAAGCCCCGGTGAACTGGCCGACTTGATCGACGTGCACGGTTCACGTGCCGTCAACGCGGAGGGGGTCTGGCGTTGCGGGCCGCTTCCTACCGTGGCGTCAGGAGCAGCACCGAACCGGAGGGGAACGATGCGAATCCGCGAGCAGGCAAGGGATTCCGCGCCGCGGAACCCGAGCATACCGAGTAGTCCCCATATCCGGAAAAGCGCCCGCCTGCGGGTGCTGGTCGTCGCCGAGTCCTTTCTTCCCCAGGTCAACGGCGTCACCAACTCCGTGCGCCGGGTACTGGATCACCTGGCCGCCAAGGGTCACGAGGCCACGCTGGTGGCCCCGACCGGTCCCGGCAAGTACGCCGGGTTCCGCGTGCACGTGGTGCGCGGAGCCCGGCTGCCCTTCTACCGGGATTTCCGGATCGGGCTGGAGACCCGCCGCCGGCTGCGCAAGATCATGCGCGAATTCCGGCCCGATGTCGTGCATATCGCCTCGCCGGCGACGCTCGGCTATCAGGCGGCCAAGGTCGCGAACGAGCTCGGGATTCCGACCGTCGCCATCTATCAGACCGATCTGGTGGGTTTCGCGCTGCGCTATGACCTGCCCGGCGGCGTCCGCGCCATGACCGCGCTGACCCGGCGCATCCACCTGCGGGTGGACCGCACCCTCGCGCCCTCCACCGCCAGCCTGCGCCAGCTGGAGCTGATGGGCATTCCGGGACTGGGCCGCTGGCCGCGCGGGGTCGACCTGCAGCAGTTCGGCCCGTTCCGGCGGTCGGCGGAACTGCGAAAGCGCCTGGCCCCCAATGGCGAAGCGCTGGTCGGCTATATCGGGCGCCTCGCGCCGGAGAAGGAGCTCGAGCTGCTCGCCGCACTGCGGCCGCTGCCGGGCGTCCGGCTGGTCGTGGTGGGCGGCGGCCCCGAGGAGAAGCGGCTGCGGAAGCTGTTGCCGGACGCGGAGTTCCTCGGCGTGCTGCACGGTGAGGAACTCGCGGCGGCCTATGCGTCGCTGGATGTGTTCGTGCACACCGGCCGCCACGAAACCTATTGCCAGGCAGCGCAGGAGGCGCTGGCCTCCGGTGTGCCGGTGGTCGCGCCCAAGTCGGGCGGCCCGATCGACGTGGTCACGCCCGGCGCGGGTTTCCTCTATCCACCCGGCGACGCCGAGGCGATGACCGAACTGGTGCGCCGCCTGGTCGAGGACCCGCGACTGCACGAGCAGACCGCGCAGACCGCGGTGCGCAGTGTGCGCGACCGGTCCTGGACGGCCGTCAACGATCTGCTCATCCGTCACTACCGCGAGGTGATCGCGGAACGCCTGCAGGCGGATTCGACTCTGCAGGCCGATTCCACGCGGGGCGAGTTCCCGGCCACCAAGGAGGCATCCTGATGCTCCGCATCTCCGTTATCGGCACCGGATACCTGGGCGCCACCCATGCCGCGGGCATGGCCGAACTCGGCTTCGACGTGCTCGGGGTGGACAACAACCCGGCCAAGGCCGCGGCGCTGTCCGCCGGGCGGGTGCCCTTCCACGAGCCCGGACTGCCGGAACTGCTGGCCGGGCACGTGTCGGGCGGGCGGCTGCGCTTCGGCACCTCGCTGGTCGAGGCCGCCGAGTTCGCCGACGTCCACTTCCTCTGTGTCGGAACGCCGCCCGGGGTGAACGGGGCCGCCGACCTGTCGCAGCTCTACACCGCGCTGGACGGGCTGGTGCCGCACCTGACCCGCAACTGCCTGATCGTCGGCAAGTCCACGGTGCCGGTGGGCACCGCCGAGGCGCTCACCGCGCGCATCGCCGAGCTTGCGCCGGAAGGGATTTCGGTCGATCTGGCCTGGAACCCGGAGTTCCTGCGCGAGGGGCACGCGGTCTACGACACGCTGCACCCGAACCGGCTGGTCTTCGGTGTCACCACGCCGGACGCGGAGTGGGCGCTGCGACAGGTGTACGCCACGCCCATCGCCGCGGGCTCGCCGGTGGTGATCACCAACCTGCCGACCGCCGAGCTGATCAAGGTCTCCGCGAATGCCTTTCTGGCGACCAAGATCTCGTTCATCAATGCCATGGCCGAGCTGTGCGACCTCACCGGCGCGGACGTGACCCTGCTGGCCGATGCGCTGGGCCACGACGACCGGATCGGCCGCAAGTTCCTGGGCGCGGGCCTCGGCTACGGCGGCGGCTGCCTGCCGAAGGACGTGCGCGCCCTGATCGCCCGCGCCACCGAGCTCGGTGCGGGGGAGTCGGTCGACTTCCTGCGCGACATCGACGCGGTCAACCTGCGTCGCCGCGAGCGCGTGGTGCGGGAGACCCTGGAGCTGCTGGGCGGTCACCATCCGCGCGGCCGGGTCGGGGTGCTGGGTGCGGCGTTCAAGCCGCTCTCCGACGACGTCCGCGATTCACCCGCCCTCGATGTCGCGCAGCAGCTGCGCGCGGCCGGCGTCGAGGTGACCGTATTCGACCCCGCCGCAACGGGTCCGGCGCGTGCCGTCGCCCCGCAGCTGGTGTTCGCCGCCACCCCGGCGGCCGCCCTGCACGAGGCGGATGTGGTCCTGCACCTGACCGAGTGGCGCGAATTTCGGGAACTGGATCCGGGTTTCCTGCGCACGGTCGCCCGCGGCCGGGTCATCATCGACGCCCGCAATACCCTCGACCCCGAGCCCTGGCTGGCGGCGGGCTGGGACTTCCGCGCCCTCGGCCGCCTGGTCGAGCCGCGCACCGTGGCCGGCCGCGTCGGCGCGCCCGCCGGCACCGTCTATCCGGCACCGGCTGTCCGGGAGCCGATCGCCGAACCGGCCAGCGCTCTGGCTCAGCCCTCGCCACTGACCCGCCTGCGCGCCCGCGTCCGCCGCACCGCCTGATCGCTACGGTCCCAGACCGTCGACCCTCAGCCCGGCACGCGGTCTCCCCGCGTCGCCGGGCTGCTGCGCCACGGCGTGCGGCCCGGTGCCTTCCGGCCTCGAATGCGCCGAGCGGCTCTCCTGCCTCGCGAGACCGGCCTGCCTCCCTCGCTGCCGTGCGATCTTGATCTGCGCTCCGGGTCGCCCGGATCGTGCACGGATGGTGATAAGTGGGGTTGCGGCGGCAGGGTCGGCCTCGACCGGGATGACCTGGGTTTTCGGGTCTGGCACGGGATGCCGCGCAGGTGGGGGATTTATGCGCGGCGGGTATGTGACTCCAGCTTCACGATTTTGGTCCTGACGGACCGCTCGGCATGTAACTATGTGCCTGATTCCGCTGGACTCTGGTTAGGAGTATTCGTGACTGGGGTGGGGACGGTGGCAGCACGCGCGATCGCATTGATCGGGCTCGTGATGCTGGCTGTCGTCGCACTGCGCGGGTACATTCCGGGAACCGGAGGACCCGCCGCGCCACATCCGTCGTCGGCGGTGTCACTGGCCTTGATGCCGGTGCTGCTGCTGGTCTCGATGGTGATTCTGGTGGCGGGTGTGATCAACAGCCAGCATCGCCTCCCGCTGGCCATGCCCGAACCCGACCGCGAGTCCGCGGTGCGCGTGCCGGGCCTGCGCCGGCTCGGGCTCCTGCTGCTGGTCGGGATCGCGGCCATCACGCTGATCGTGACGGCGGTGCTGTCGGTGTACCTGGTGACGCCGGCGCGGCAGACCCAGGTGGGGACGCCGCCGAGCGTGTCCGCCACTGGGACCGCCCCGCAGCCACAGGAGACCGTGGCACCGCCGGAGGAGGCGGTCCCCGAGCCCACGCTCACCGGCACCGCGCTGCTGCTGGTCGGCATCACCGCCGGCGTGCTGGTGCTGATCGCCATGACCGGCCTGGTCGTGGTGGCGGTGGGCTCGAACCGCCGGCCCTCGCTGGAGCGCACGCCCCTGCCACAGCCCACGGCCACCGAGGCGGTCTCACTGGCCAAGGTCGCCGAGATGGGCCTGGCGGCCATGATCGCGCCGGGGCAGGACCCGCGCACCGCCATCATCGCCTGCTACGTCGCCATGGAACGCGGTCTGGCGACGGCGCGGGAGGTCGCCCCGCTGGCCTCCGACACCCCGTCCGAGGTGCTGGCGCGAGCCTTCGACCGTGGCTTCCTGCACGACGCGTCGGCGCGGGAACTGGTGGCCCTGTTCGAGGAGGCGCGGTTCAGCCCGCACTCCATGCTGGAGTGGCAGCGGATGCGCGCCGAGCAGCTGCTGCGCATCGTGCTGGCCGATCTACAGGGGCAGGCGGCATGAAAGACGGTGTGGCAGTGCGGATCCCGAGGGGCCGAACGGGGGTCCGGCCATGAATCGGAGTGCGATCGTGGTGGGTGCGGTGGCGCTGGCCCTGCTGTTCGAACTGCTCGCTCTCGGCGATCAGCGCGAGCATCTGGTCGCCCTCACCGCCGTTCCGGTGGCTGCGGCGCTGGGACTGCTGGTGTGGTCGCTGGTGGAGCGGTCGCGCCGGCTCGCCCCGCCCGAACCGGACGACAACGATATCGACAACGGTCCCGTCGAGATGCTGCACCGCTGGCAGGCGCGCGCCCAGATGCTGGCGGACCGCTCCGAGGGCTCGCGCGCGGAGTGGGATCGGCACCTGCGGCCGCTGCTGGCCAAGGAATTCGAACTGACCAGCGGGCACCGGATGGCCAAGAACCGGCGGGCGCTGGAAGTGGCGGGACAGCTGCAGTTCGGGCCCGAGCTGTGGCGCTGGGTGGACCCGGCGAACTCGGCGCTGCGCGATCAGGTCAATCGGGCTCCCGGCCGCGAGGCCCTGGACGAAATCCTGCGCCGACTGCAGAACATGTGAGATGAGATGCGAGACATGCGATGACATCACCGATGGACGTGACCATCAAGCGCACCGACGCGGTGCTGCGTGAAGTATCCCGGGTCGTGGTCGGCAAACGGGACGAACTGCAGCTGATCATGATCGCGGTGCTGTCCGGGGGCCACATCCTGATCGAGGACCTGCCCGGACTGGGCAAGACCCTCATCGCGCGCTCCTTCGCGACCGCGCTCGGGCTGAACTTCACCCGCGTGCAGTTCACCCCGGACCTGTTGCCCGCCGACCTCATCGGGTCGACGATCTACGACATGCATTCGGGCCGTTTCAGTTTCCGGCGCGGTCCGGTCTTCACCAATATGCTGCTGGCCGACGAGGTCAACCGCACCCCGCCCAAGACCCAGGCCGCCCTGCTGGAGGCCATGGCCGAGGGGCAGGTCTCCATCGACGGCGAAACCTTCCCGCTGCCACAGCCTTTCGTCGTCTTCGCCACCGACAACCCGATCGAGTACGAGGGCACCTACCCGCTGCCCGAGGCCCAGCTCGACCGCTTCGCCATGCAGCTGCGGCTGGGCTACCTGTCGGAGACCGACGAGATGAACATGATCCGCCGCCGCCTGGAACGCGGCTCGCAACCCGCCCAGATCGGGCAGGTGGCGGATGCCGACGGCCTGCTGGAGATGCGGCAGTCGGTGGAATTCGTGACGGTGCACCCGGATGTGGTGGGCTACGTCGTCTCCCTCGCCTCGGCCACCCGCGGGCATCCGCAGGTGGAGGTCGGCGCGAGCCCCCGCGCCGAACTCGACCTGGTGCAGATGGCCCGCGCCCGGGCCCTGCTGCACGGCCGCGACTACGTGGTCCCCGAGGACGTGAAGGCGCTCGCCGTGCCGGCCATGGCCCATCGCATCACGCTGCGCCCCGAGATGTGGGTCCGCCGCATCCGCGGCGAGGACGTGATCTCCGAACTGCTGCGCCGCCTGCCGGTCCCACGCGCCACCCAGGCCTGAGGCGCGTATGAAGCATCGCGACACGAGTACGGCGGTCGAGGCCGAATTGCGCTGGCGGCCCGCACCGTTGGTGTTCA
The DNA here is from genome assembly GCF_042754085.1 of Nocardia sp. NPDC059236. NCBI lineage: Bacteria > Bacillati > Actinomycetota > Actinomycetes > Mycobacteriales > Nocardiaceae > Nocardia > Nocardia sp. NPDC059236. The sequence continues at coordinate 354,763 of NZ_JBHZAF010000002.1, read as the reverse complement.
TGCTCGCCGCGGTGTCCGTGCCCGCCCTGGTGCTGGCGCTGGTACTGGGCAAGTGGCAGCTGGTGGTGTTCGCCGCGCCCATGCTCGGGGTGCTGGCCACCGCGCCGCTGCAGCAGTCCCGCACCCGCATCCAGGTGGACGGGGCGGGGGTGCTGCGCTGCTTCGAGACCGAAGAGGTGGTGCTGACCGCCGCGGCGTTCGTGGAACGCGGGCACGCGCTGCTGCGGCTGCATCCGGAACCCTTGCAGAGCATGGAGATCCATGTCGAGGAGACGGTGGACTCCGGGACCGCGCCCGCCGGGCTGCGGCTGGCGCTGTCGGCCCCGCGCTGGGGCCGATATCCGGTGCCGATGCGGGTGACCGCGCTGAGCCCGGCCGGGCTGGCGGTGGCCTCGGTGCGCTTGCGTGCGGGCGAGGTGTACGTCTATCCGATCACCGATCCGCAGCGGATGCGCCTGCCGCGCACCGAACTTCCCGAACGGATGGGCACCCATCTCACCCGGCGGGCCGGGCCGGGCGTGGAGTACGCGGATATCCGCGCGTACACGCCGGGGGATCAGCTGCGCACCGTGAACTGGCCGGTGAGTGCGCGGCGCGGGCAGCTGTTCGTGACCGAGCGCTTCACCAACCGGGCCGCGGATGTGGTTGTGCTGGTGGACACGTCGATGCAGGCGCCCGGGCCCGCGTCGGACTCGCTGGAGCTGTCGGTGCGCGGCGCCGCCCAGGTGGCCCAGTCCGCGCTGCAGGCGGGCGACCGCACGGCGGTCGTGTGCCTGGGCCGCACTCCACGCTGGCTGCGACCGGATATCGGCCGCCGCCAGTTCTATCGCATCGTGGATGCCGTGCTGGATGTCGGTGACGAGCACATCCTCACCGAGGGCACGCTGGCGCCGCACGCCGCGGTGCCCATCGGGGCGGTCATCGTCGCCTTCTCCACGCTGCTCGACACCCAATTCGCCCTGGCCCTCATCGATCTGCGCAAGCGCGGCCACGTCGTGGTGGTGGTCGACGTGCTGCGCGGAACGCCGTTCGGCGATGGCCTGGACTCCACCCTCGCGCGCATGTGGCAGCTGGAACGCACCTCCATGTACCGCGATATGGGCACCGTCGGCGTCGACATCGTGCCCTGGCCCGAGGACACCCGCCTCGATCAGGTCATGCGCCTGCTGCCCGAACACCGCCGCACCGTGAGGGTTCGCCGATGACCAAGTTCCTCGCCGTGCTGTCCGGGCTGCTGCTGGCGGGCGCGGTGGCCATCGTGCTGCCGTGGGCCGCGATAGCGGTGATCATCCTGGCGGTGGCCGGCTGGCGCTGGCGGGTGTGCGCGGTGCTGGCCGTGCTCGCGGCCATGGCGGCGCTGGCCTGGGTCGGGACCGGGGCGCTGGTGGCGGGCGGCATCGGGCTGGTCGCGACCACGTACCTGCTGAACACGGCGACCGTGTCGGCTCCGGTGGGCGTGGTGCCGACGACGATTCCGTCGGTGGCGGGCGCACTGGTGTTCACGGTGGCGGCGGGGGCCGCGACCGTGCTGCCCACCGGACTCACCTGGGTGCCGATCCTGGCGCCGTTCACCGTGATCGCGTTGTACGCCATGCTGGTTCGCGGACTGACGGACGACCGGACCGTCGGCCGAGCCGAGAACACGCCCGGCGGCTGAGCCGAAAATCGCTTCGAATCCGGCTGTGGGGCTGGTTCACTCGCGCCATGGACGAACAACAGATGATCAAGGCCTCGAAACGGTTGTCGAGGCACCTACGGCATGCCCCCGAGGCCATCGGCATCGCGCTGGACCCGGCCGGGTGGGTGGACGTCGCCACGCTGCTGTCGGCGTTGGGCCGGCACGGGCGGGCGCTCTCGCGTCCCGAACTGGACGAGGTGGTGGCGCGGAACAACAAGCGCCGCTTCGAATTCGATGCGACGGGGACCCGGATCCGCGCGAGTCAGGGGCACAGTGTCGACGTTGACCTGGAGTATCGGGCGACCGTACCGCCCGTGGCTCTCTACCACGGCACCGTTGCCGCGGCCCTGCCCGGAATTCGCGCCGAGGGGCTGAAGCCCATGCGCCGCCACGACGTTCACCTGTCGGCGGATACCGAGACCGCCGTCAAGGTCGGGGCACGACGTGGCAGACCCGTGGTACTGACCGTGGCTGCCGGCGCGATGCACCGCGACGGGCACGAATTCCGGGTCAGCACCAATGGGGTCTGGCTGGTGGCCGCCGTCCCGCCCGGATACCTGTCCGGACTCTGAGCGGGGCGGCCGCCGCGGCGACTACTGGAGGGCGGGGGGCATGCGGGTCGGCTTGATGCGGCCGGCGTCGATGAGCGCCCGGAACGCCGCGGCTTTGCGCGCGCACTCCGCAACCGGGCAGCGGCGGTGCTGCTGCATGGTGCGATGGGCTTCCTGGACGCCCAGCGGGTGATCCGGAGCGAGGTGCGACCAGGCGGATGTGTCGGGAGTTGCCAGCGCTAATACGCTGCGTTCCTTGTTGATTCGATCGCGGATGCGTTCTACGGAGAGCCGGTCCGGATCGTGATGGGGGTGGTGCAGGCTCATGATGGTGACAGCCATGATCACGAGCGTTGCGAGAGTGGCCGTGAACACTTGCCAGGCGGCCATTTGTTCACCTTCTCCATGTCTATCGGTAGTAGTCAGCTAGATATTCAGTTGGTTAGCTAGATATTCACCGTATGCCTGAAGACGTTACGCCTCCAGCGCGTCTTGGGTCAGGTTCAATCGAATTTCGGCCGCTTTGAACAACTCAGCTGTCGCCGATCCCGCTGTCGCGCTGAAGGTTTGCGGCCATCTCAATATCCGGTATGCGGCTTATGGCCGGATTGCCGTGTCACCCACCGGGTCTCGAACTCCTCGCCGACTGCCCCGCCCGCACCCGCGAGGACCTGGTAGCCGCCCTCCGGTACGCCTACCGCCCCAGCTCCAGAGCCTGGACTCCGAACACCCACTGCCCAACAAGATCAGGGAGCTCCCACCGAGGAAATCTGTCCGATTTCCGCAGTGAGAGCTCCCTGATCTTGAAGCTCTGTTCGGGTTACGAGTGGGTGAGGACCACGTCCGCGAGAACGGGGGCGTCGTCGCGCTCGACGACGGTGACCGCGATGACGAGTTCGCCGTCCTGCTGCCAGATTCGGGAGCGCAGGGTCTCACCGGGGTACATGACGCCGGCGAAGCGGGCGCGGAAACCCTTGACGCGGGACACATCCGAGGCGAGGACCGTGTCGGTCGCGGTCTTCAGGACCAGGCCGTAGGTGCACAGGCCGTGCAGGATCGGGTTGGGGAAGCCGGCATTGCGGGCGAATTCGGGGTCCGAGTGCAGCGGGTTGCGGTCGCCGCACATGCGGTAGAGCAGCGCCTGCTGCGGGAGAGTGGGAGTGAGGACCTCGAAATCCGGTGCCCGGTCCGGAAGTTCGGTCTTCGCGCTGGGGCCGCGGTCGCCGCCGAAGCCGCCCTCGCCCTTGGCGAAGATGGAGGAGCGCGACGTCCACAGGGGTTCGCCGTCGGAGCCGACGGCGGTGTCCTCACGCCAGATGACGGCATTGGAGCCCTTGTCCCAGATCTCGCTGATGCGGCCGGAGATGCTGCCCTTGCCGGAGGCCGGGATCGGGCGGTGCACGATGATCTCCTGGCTGCCGTGCACGACCTTCGCCAGATCGATGTCGATGCCGTCGAACTTCACCTTCGGCGGCTCGGTCTCGTGGAAGGACGGCGCGACGGTCGCGAACGACGGCAGCACCTGCGGCTCGCGATCGTCGACGTAGCGCAGCTCGGCGGCGTCGGTCCAGCGGTTGCCCGCGCCGAGCGCCAGGTTGTAGGTCTGCACATCACTGGCGGACCAGCTGAATTCGCGCGCGGGGATCTGCGCGCCGAGCGCGACACTCAAATCGATGGGCATGAAAGGTTCTCCTCGTCACTCGCGTCCGATGGTCCGGCGCGGCTCGCCTCCCCGCAAGCCGCCGCCCCGCTGACCGGGTCGCGCTCGAAAGTCTGGTTCCCGGCCCGCCGCGGGAAAGAGCGTTCGCGGCGGCGGGCACGGGCTGTTCAGTTGTCCGCGCCCCCGCCGGGATAGAGCGGTACGGCGGGGCATGCGGGGTGGGTTGGGCGCGGACTCGACGTGACCCGACTCGCGCCCAACCCGATCCTGAACCGGGTTGGGACGGTTCAGGACGCTTCTTGGGACGACACCGTCTCGGCCACCGGCGTGCCGTTCTTCGCCTTGGCGGCGATATCGAGGGCGGCCAGGTAGCCGAAGGTGATGGCGGGGCCGATGGTCGCGCCGGGACCGGCGTAGGTGTGGCCCATGACCGGGGACGAGGTGTTGCCGGCGGCGTACAGGCCCTCGATGGCGGTCCCGTCCTCGCGCAGCACGCGGGCATCGTTGTCGGTGACCAAGCCGCCCTTGGTGCCGAGGTCGCCGGGGACCATCTTCACCGCGTAGAACGGGCCGACCTCGAGCTTGTTCAGGCACGGGTTCGGCTTGATGGTCTGGTCGCCGTAGTACCGGTCGTAGGCGCTGTCGCCGCGGTTGTAGTCGAGGTCCTTGCCGGTCGCGGCGAAGCCGTTGAAGCGCTCGATGGTGGCGGCCAGCTGGTCGGCGGGGACGCCGATCTTCTCGGCCAGTTCGGCCACCGTGGGCGCGACGACGATCAGGTCGTTTTCCATCCAGCGGGACGGAATCCGCTGGCCAGGCTGCAATCCGGCGAAGATGTACCGGGACCGGTAGCGCTGATCGAACACCAGCCAGCACGGCACGTTCTCGCCCGGACCCTCACCCTGCCCGTATTCGCCGCCGTACATGGTGTGCACAGCCTCGACGTAAGGAGCGGACTCATTACCGAATCGCTGACCTTGCGTATTGATCATGATGCTGCCGGGCAGATTCCGCTCCGCGAGGCAGAACCAGGGCTTTCCTTCACCGCGGAAGGTGGTCGGACCCCACCAGGCGTCGTCCATGAAGTCGATGTCCGCGCCCGCCGCGATGCCGGCCCGGATGCCGTCGCCGGTATTGGCGGCCGCGCCCGTGGTCCACTCGGTGGTGATGGGCTCGCGCTGGTACTTGTGCCGCATGTCGGCGTTGTGCTCGAAACCGCCGCTGGCCAGGATGACGCCGTACTTGGCGTTGAACCGGACGGCCTGCCCGTTCTCCTCGGCGTCGACGCCGGTGACCACGCCGTTGTCGATGACCAGTCCGGTGAGCGGGGTGTTCAGCAGCACCGGCACATTCGCGTCCAGCAGGCCCTTGCGCAGGCCGGCGATGATGGCCTGGCCCATGCCGACCAGCGCCTTGCCGGTGACCTTGCCCCACGCCCAGCGGGTGCCGACGCGCAGCACGCGCGCGATGCCGACCGGGTGCCGGCGAATCAGGTTGAGCTTCTTGTAGTCCGCCTGCATGACGACGACGTTCAGCGGCGCCTTGCTGTAGGCCGGCTCCAGCTTGAAGCGCTCCTGGCCCAGGACTTTGAGGTTGAACGGCTTGGGCTCGCAGCTGCGGCCGTCCGCCTTGCCGCCCGGTGCCTCCGGGTAGTAGTCGGAGTAGCCGGGTACCCAGGTCATCTTCAGGGCGGAGTGGTCGAGCACGTAGTCGAAGGCTTCGGCGCCGCGATCGATGTAGGTGTCGATCTTCTCCTTGGGCACCACGTCGCCGATGATGCTGTACAGGTAGGTGCGCGCCTCGTCGAGGTCGTTCCCACGGCCCGCGGCCTTCAGCACCTTGTTTCCGGGAATCCAGACGCCACCGCCCGATCGCGCGGTAGAACCGCCGTAATGAGCGGCCTTTTCGATGAGCACCGTGCGCAGACCGTGGTGCGCAGCGGTGAGGGCGGCGGACATACCGGCGGCACCGCTGCCGACCACCACCACGTCGTAATCCCGATCAGTCATGTAGAACACGTTATAGAATCGATCCTGGTTTGGTCTATGTTGGTCTGGCAGATGGGACTGCTGAAGCGACGTTATTCACAAAAACTCGTTTCAGTTTCTAGTCTCGTTACTGGATGGCCACCGGCCGGTACCCCCGATGGAAGGAACACAGCGTGCTGACCGACGCGCTACGTAAGGAACTGGCCGACGAGCTCGCGGCGGCCGAGCGGACCCGGGTTCCGATCGATCCGCTGGCCGTGCGGCATCCCGAGATCGACGTGGTCGATGCCTACGAGATCCAGCTCATCAATATGCGGCAGCGCTTCGACGGCGGCGCCAAGGTCGTGGGCCACAAGGTGGGCCTGTCCTCCAAGGCCATGCAGCAGATGATGGGCGTGGACGAACCCGACTACGGGCACCTGCTCGCGGAGATGGAAGTCTTCGAAGACGTTCCGGTCGACACCTCCAAGTACCTGTACCCGCGCGTCGAGGTCGAGGTCGGCTTCATCCTGGGCGCCGACCTGCCCGGCGAGGACTGCACCGAGGAGGACGTGCGCAAGGCCACCGTCGCCTACGCGCCCTCCATCGAGCTCATCGACACCCGCATCAAGGACTGGAAGATCGCGCTCTGCGACACCATCGCCGACAATGCGTCCTCCGCCGGCTACGTGCTGGGCAAGCAGCGGGTCTCACCGGATCAGCTGGATATCAAGAACATCGACGCCGTGCTGACCCGCAATGGCGAGGTCATCGCCGAGGGCCGCTCCGACGCCGTGCTGGGTGATCCGACCATCGCGGTGGCGTGGCTGGCGCGCAAGGTCGCCTCGTTCGGCGTGCGTTTGAAGGCGGGCGACATCGTGCTGCCCGGCTCCTGCACCCGCGCCATCGACGCCCGCCCGGGCGACGAGTTCATCGCCGAGTTCGCCGGACTCGGTTCCGTCCATCTGGGTTTCGCGTAGACCTGAGCCGATCAGGCCGCGTCGCACAGACACTGACCTCACCGAGTAGGAGAAAGCCGTGACTGCAAGCAAAGTCACCGCCGCGATCGTCGGGTCCGGCAATATCAGCACCGATCTGCTGTACAAGCTGCTGCGTTCGGAGAAGATCGAGCCGCGCTGGATGATCGGCATCGACCCGGAGTCCGAGGGCCTCAAGCGCGCCCGCGGCCTGGGCCTGGAGACCTCCGCCGAGGGCGCGGATTGGCTGCTGGCGCTGCCGGAGAAGCCGGACCTGCTGTTCGAGGCCACCTCCGCGTACGTGCACCGGGCCTACGCGCCCAAGTACGCCGAGGCCGGCATCCGCGCCATCGACCTCACCCCCGCCGCCGTGGGCCCGGCCGTGATTCCGCCGGTCAACCTCGACTCGCTGCGCGACGAGATGAACGTCAACATGATCACCTGCGGTGGACAGGCGACCATTCCGATGGTGCACGCGGTTTCTCGCGTGGTTCCCGTCGAGTACGCCGAGATCGTGGCGTCGGTGTCCTCCGTGTCCGCCGGTCCCGGCACTCGCGCGAACATCGACGAGTTCACCAAGACCACCTCCGCCGGTGTCGAGACCATCGGTGGGGCGAAGCGTGGCAAGGCGATCATCATCCTGAACCCGGCCGAGCCGCCGATGATCATGCGCGACACCATCTTCTGCGCCATCCCCGAGGACGCCGACCGCGACGCCATCACCGAGTCGGTGCACCGGATGGAGAAGTCCATCCAGGAGTACGTGCCCGGCTACCGGCTGCTCAACGAGCCGCAGTTCGACGAGCCGTCGCTGGTTTCCGGTGGCATGGCAAAGGTTTCGATCTTCGTCGAGGTCGAGGGCGCGGGCGACTTCCTGCCGCCGTACTCGGGCAACCTCGACATCATGACGGCCGCCGCCACTCAGGTGGGCAATGTGCTGGCCGACCAGATCATCTCGGCTCGGGTGTAAGGAGTTCCGACAGTGAGCAATTCGAACGCTGAATCCAATTCACCGCTCGCGGTGGCGAAGCCGTTCTCGGCGGATCTGGACATCCGGGTCACCGACACCAGCCTGCGTGACGGCTCGCACCACAAGCGGCACCAGTTCACCGTGCAGGAAGTGCGCGACATCGTCGCCTCCCTCGACGCGGCGGGCGTGCCGGTCCTCGAGGTCACCCACGGTGACGGCCTGGGCGGTTCCTCGTTCAACTACGGTTTCTCGAAAACCCCTGAGCAGGAACTGATCAAGGCTGCCGCGGAGACCGCCAAGCAGGCCAAGATCGCCTTCCTCATGCTGCCGGGCGTCGGCGTCAAGGAAGACATCAAGATCTCGCAGGACAATGGCGCGAGCATCTGCCGCATCGCCACCCACTGCACCGAGGCCGACGTCTCGATCCAGCACTTCAACATGGCCCGCGACCTCGGCCTCGAGACCGTCGGCTTCCTGATGATGGCGCACTCCACCACCCCGGAGAACCTCGCCAAGCAGGCCCGCATCATGGCCGACGCGGGCTGCCAGTGCGTGTACGTCGTCGACTCCGCCGGTGCGCTGGTGCTGGAGCAGGTCACCGACCGCGTCTCCGCCCTGGTCGCCGAGCTCGGCAATGACGCGCAGGTCGGCTTCCACGGCCACGAGAACCTGGGCCTGGCCGTCGCCAACTCGGTCTACGCCGTGCGCGCCGGCGCCACCCAGATCGACGGCAGCGCACGCCGTTTCGGCGCGGGCGCGGGCAACCTCCCCGTCGAGGCCTTCATCGGCGTCTGCGACAAGCTCGGCATCAAGACCGGCGTCGACTTCTTCGCCGTCACCGATGCCGCCGAGGATGTCGTCCGCCCGGCCATGCCGAGCGAATGCCTCCTCGATCGCCAGGCCCTCATGATGGGCTACGCCGGCGTCTACTCGTCGTTCCTGCGCCACGCCGAGCGCCAGGCCGAGCGCTACGGCGTCTCCGCCGCCGAAATGCTCGTCCGCGCCGGCCAGCGCAAGCTGGTGGGCGGCCAGGAAGACCAGCTCATCGACATCGCTCTGGAACTCCAGCGCGAAAAGGAAAAGTCGGCCGCCAACGCCTGACCCCACCCCTTCGCTGGGCCGCAACCGACTCCGGTTGCGGCCCAGCGGCGTTTTCGGCACCGGTTCAATGACCGATCAGTAAGCTGACCAGCGTCTTCTGCCGATCTGCCCGCCCTTGATGTATCTAACCTGATGTCATCGATTCAGGCTTGTATATCTGGAGGTGGCTCATGGCTCGGACGGTGATCGACCTTGACGATCAGCTGGTAGCCGACGCGTCGAAGGCCCTTGGGACAACGACGAAGAAAGACACCGTGAATGCGGCCCTTCGGGAAATTCTCGAGATCCGCCGCCGTGCGGTCGCGCTGACGCGGCTACAGGAACTGGTCGCCGATGGCGCGATCGATGTGGAGATATTCGAAGACAAGCGGAACTATCGCCGGTGAACGGGGCGCAGTTCCTCATCGACACGAGCGCTCTGGTCCCGCTGCTGCGTCAGGAGCCGGACGGGGTGGTGTGGCAGCGCGTCGCCGCCGCAGGGCTGATCGCGATCTGCCCGATCACCGAACTCGAGTTCTTTTACAGTGCGCGTTCGATTGCCGATCGCGAGTCGCTGATCGAGCAGATTCGCATTCTGTTCGGCTGGGAGCCGGTCGACGATCGTGCCTACCGGCGGGCATGGGAAGTGCAGGGCGAGTTGACCAGTCGAGGGCAGCGCCGCAGCGCGGGACCGGTCGACCTCGTCGTCGCGGCTACCGCCGAACTCAGGGGTCTGACCTTGCTGCACCGCGACCGCGACTTCGATTGCATCGCAGCCATAACCGGCCAGCCTCATCGTCGACTGGGAACTCCCTGATCCAGCGGTTCCCTCGTCACCTCGATCTGCGCAGGGTGGCTTCATACTCGAGGACCGCAAGGAGGTCGTCGGGTTCGAGGTCTGGGTAGTCGTCGAGGATTTCGGCAGTGGGCATCCCGGCGGCACGGTCCAGGCGGGACATGGCACAACCTTAGAGGGCCTGCGTTCCCGATCCGCTGGTATTCGGATTGGTCTGGCATCAACTGGCTCTACGTCTTCCAATGGATACGATTGGATAAAAATGAGAGATCTGAGGCCATTCAGGGTCTTGCAGCTTCCGCCTAGCGTTGTCCTCGTTCGGTTCGATGAACGGGCCGGGGAAAAGCGTTGGAGGACAGAGCGATGCGTGCGGTGGTTCAGAAGAGCTTCGGTGGGCCTGAGGTGCTGGAGGTTGTGGAGGTCGAGAAGCCGGAGTTGCTTTCGGGGGAGGTGCTGGTTCGGGTGAAGGCCAGTGCGGTCAATCCTGTTGATGTGGCGGTGCGGTCGGGGGCGTTCCCGTTGCTGGGGGAGCCGCCGTTCGGGGTTGGGTGGGATATCTCCGGGGTGGTGGAGGCGGCTGGGCCGGGGGCGCGGTATGAGATTGGGGAAGAGGTTTATGGGATGCCGTTCTTCCCCAGGGCCGCAACGGGTTACGCGGAGTATGTGGCTACGCCCTCGCGGCAGGTGGCTCGGAAGCCGAAGTCGCTGAGTCATGTTGAGGCTGCGGCGCTGCCGCTGGCGGCGCTGACCGCGTGGCAGGGGCTGGTGGACAAGGCGGGGGTCGGGGAGGGGGATCGGGTGCTGGTTCACCGGGCGGCCGGTGGGGTCGGGCATCTGGCGGTGCAGATTGCGAAGGCGCGGGGTGCGTATGTGATCGCGCTGGCCAGTGCCGGGAAGCACGACTATGTGAAGAGCCTCGGCGCCGATGAGGTGATCGATTACCGGACAACCGATTTCACCGCGGTCGTGAAGGATGTCGACATTGTCTTCGACTCTGTCGCCGATGGTGCACGGTCGCTTCAGGTGTTGAAGCCGGGTGGGGTGCTGGTGACCATTCTCGAGCATGTGAACCCGGAGCTGGAGCGGGCTGTGAAGGAAGCCGGGCGCCGGTTCGCGGGTGTTTCTGTGGAACCGGATTACTGGGCGCTGGAGCAGATCGCGGAGCTGGTCGACGCGGGGAAGCTGCGGCCGACCATTGCCGAGACGCTGCCGCTGGAGGAGGCGGGGAAGGCGCACGAGATCGTGGCGTCGGGGCAGACGGTCGGCAAAGTGGTGCTGACCGTCGAGTGAGGGGCGGGGCGAATAATCGGGGCGGGATCCGGGTTGCAGGGCACGGGTTCGAGGTGAAGGAGATCGGTCATGGATGTGCTGAGTGAGGCCCTGACTTCGATGCGGACCGGTGCGCCGAACTCGGTGCGGACGGATGGGCGGGTGCCGTGGGCGCTGCAGCTGCCGCCGACGGCGGGTGCGGGATTCCATGTGGTGCTGCACGGGACCTGCTGGTTCTATCCCTCGGACAGCAGTGCCCGGCCGATCGCGCTCGGGCCCGGTGATGTGGTCTTCGTCCGGGACGGGGCGGGGCATATTCTCGCCGACCACCCGGACACCCCTCCGGAGGTTCCCCGGCCCGAGCAGTACACGCAGCGTCCGCCGGTGGGCGCGTTGCAGATCGGCGGGGACGGCCCGGCCACCAGTCTGCTCTGCGGCAACTATCACCTCGACGGGCAGCGGCCGCATCCGTTGCTACGGCAACTCCCGGAGGTGATCCATCTGCCCGCCCGCCACGGCCGGCACCCGGAGTTGAATGCCGCGATCCAGCTGCTCGGCGCGGAGCTCGACAATCCGCGCATCGGGTCGCACGGCATCGTGCCGGCGCTGATCGACTCGCTGCTGCTGTACATCCTGCGCGCCTGGATCGAGGAGCAGCCGCAATCCGAGGCGGTGGGATGGGCTGCGGCGCTGCGTGATCCGGCCGTCGCCCCGGCCCTCGAAGCCATGCACGGCGATCCGGCCGCGCCCTGGACCGTGCAGTCCCTCGCCGACCATGCGGGCCTGTCCCGCGCCGCGTTCGCCCGCAAGTTCAATGCCATGGTCGGCGAACCGCCGCTGGCGTACCTGACCCGCTGGCGGCTCACCACGGCGGCCCGCCTGTTGCGCGAGGACGAGCTGGCCATCGAAAAGGTCGCGGCCCGAGCGGGATACAGCTCGGAGTTCGCGTTCGGGAAGGCGTTCAAACGCGAATATGGCCTGGCCCCAGGCCAATATCGTCGCCAAGCCCGCGCCGCCGCCTGACTTGTACACATGTGGAAGGGCCCCTGTGGATGAATCTACAAGGGGCCCTTCGCATTGTCTGGGTAGTTGGGTTGAGGGGTGAAGCCCCTGAGAGCTACCGAGAGTTGGTCATCTTCACAACCACGTATCGAGAGTGGTGGTCGTGAGGAAGTGTTCGAGGTCCGCGCGCCAGGGCGCGGGCGTCGTCTTCTCCGGTTCGATGGCCGTGTACTGGCCCCGGTAGAAGAGCAGCGGCCTGCCGGAGTCGGTGGACTCCGACAGGGCCCGGACCCGGCCGATCACGATGTAGTGATCGCCGCCGTCGAGCACGTTGTCCACAGTGCACTGGATCGTGGCCAACGCGCCGTCCAGCACCGGGAGGTCCAGTTCCGAGGTGTGCCAGTCGATTCCGGCGAACTTGTCGGGTTCGCGGGAGCCGAAGCGGGCGCACACCGGCTGTTGCTCCTCGGCGAGCATGTTCACGGCGAAGCTGCCGTTGCGTTCGATCGCCGCCCAGGAGCGGGACTCCTTGGTGGGGCAGAAGAGCACCAGCGGCGGATCGAGGGACAGGGCGGCGAACGACTGGCACGCGAAGCCGATGGGGGCCCGCGCGCCGTCGACGCCGTCGAAGGTGGTGATGACGGTGATGCCGGTACAGAACTGCCCCAGCACGTTCCGGAACTGACGCCCGTCGATGACGGGATTGGCGTCGGTGGTCATTGGCCGCCCCTGTTCGTCTCGCTACTTGAATCCGACGCTGAAGTCGTGGCCCCACAGGCTGACCGCGGTGGATTCCCGCGCGATCCACGAGTGGTCGTCGACTTCCAGTCCCTCACAGCCGAATTCGATGTCGAACCCGCCCGGCGTCTTCATGTAGAACGAGAGCATTTTGTCGTTGATGTGCCGCCCGAGGGTGGCCGACATCTTCACCTTCTTGCGGTTGGCGCGGTCCAGGCAGAGGCCGACGTCGTCGGAGTTCTCCACCTCGACCATGAGGTGCACGATGCCCGTCGGGTTCGGCAGCGGCAGGAACGCCAGCGCGTGGTGGCGCGGGTTGCAGCCGTAGAAGCGCAGCCAGGCCGGGTCGCCGTCGGCGGGACGGCCCACCAGCTGCGGAGGCAGCCGCATGGAGTCGCGCAGCCGGAAGCCCAGCACGTCCTGGTAGAACGCCTGTGCCGCAGCATCGTCCGTGCAGGTGAGGACCACGTGGCCCAGGCCCTGCTCGGCGGTGACGAACTTGTGGCCGTAGGGGCTCACGAAGCGGCGGCCCAGGTACTGCGCGCCGTAGAACGCCTCGAGGGTGTTGCCGGCCGGATCCTGGAACCGGATCATGCCCTCGACCCGGCGCTCGCCGAGCTCCTCCTTGGTGCCCTCGGTGAAGGCGACCCCGGCCTTGGACAGGGTCTCGCGCAGCTGCTGCAGCCCGCGGGCGTCGGTGACCTCCCAGCCCGAGACCAGCAGCCGGTCCTGCTCACCGGGGACGATCACCAGGCGTGCGGCGAAATCGTCCATGCGCAGGTAGAGCGCGTCGGGGTTGAGCCCGTCGCCCTCCATCATGCCGAGCACCTTGAGGCCGTACTCGCGCCAGGCCGCCATATCGGTGGCCTCGATGCGCATGTAGCCGAGCGCCTTGATACTCATGCTCACTTCTCCTTGACGCCGAGCAGGAAGTCGGTTGCCAGGCGGTTGAATTCGTCGAACTTCTCCAGCTGCGCCCAGTGTCCACAACCGCCGAAGACATGCAACTGCACGCGCGGCACCATCTTCAAGGCGACCAGGGCGCCGTCGATCGGGTTGACCCGATCCTCGCGGCCCCAGATCATGAGCACCGGCTGCCGCAGCTTGAACGCGTCGCGCCAGATCATGCCCTTGGCGAAATCGGGTCCGGCGAAGGACTTGCCCATGGCGCGGGTGGCGGCCAGCGACTCCGGCTGCGAGGCCGACGCGAAGCGCTCCTCGACGAGTTCCGGCGTGATCAGCTTCTGGTCGAAGACCATGATCCGCAGGAACGCCTCCAGGTTCTCCTTCGTGGGTTCGAAGTTGAACTTGGACAGCAGCTTCACGCCCTCGGTGGGGTCCGGCGCGAACAGGTTGGTGGACAGGCCGCCCGGGCCCATCAGCACCAGCTTGCCGGCGCGGTCCGGGTAGTCCAGCGCGAAGCGGGTGGCCGCGCCGCCGCCGAGCGAATTGCCCAGCAGGTGTACGCGTTCGGTGATGCCGAGGGTGTCGAGCAGGTCCTTCAGCGCCGACGCCGAGTGCACGAAGTACTGCGGGTGCTCGGTCGGCTTGTCGGACTGGCCGAAGCCCGGCTGGTCGACCGCGAGGACGTGAAAGTCCTTGGCCAGCACCGGAATGTTCTTGGCGAAGTTGGACCACGAGGACGCGCCCGGGCCGCCGCCGTGCAGCAGCACGATGGTGGGGCCGTTGCCAACCCCGGCCTCGTGGTAGTGCAGCTTCAGGTCCGGCCGCACCTGCGCGAAGCGCGAGGTGGACTCGTAGGTGATTTCTCCCACTGCGGTCATGGGGATTACACCATTCCGTCGGTGACCGGGAGACCGAAGGCGTGGGTGCCGTACATGACGTAGGCGCGCTCCGGGTCCTGCGAGGCGTGCACGCGGCCGGCGTGGGCGTCACGCCAGAAGCGCTGCAGCGGAGTGCCTTCCACCAGCGCGGTGGCGCCGGCGGCCTCGAACAGGCGGTCGACGGAGGCGATCACGCGGCCGGTGGCGCGCACCTGGTCACGGCGGGCGGCGGCGCGCATCTCGAACGGAACGTCCTTGCCCGCCACGATGCACGCGTACTCGTCGGCGATATTGCCCGACAGCTGACGCCAGGCGGCGTCGATGTCGCTGGCGGCCTCGGCGATCCGGACCTTTGCGAACGGGTCGTCCTTGGTGTTCTCACCCGCGAAGGCGGCGCGGACGCGCTTGCCCTGGTGCTCGACGTGGGCCTCGTAGGCGCCGTAGCCCATGCCGATGATCGGCGCGGTGATGGTCGCGGGGTGGATGCTGCCCCACGGCATCTTGTACAGCGGGTCGGTATTCTGCTCCAGGCCAGGCGATTTCAGTTCGCCCATGGTTCGCATGCTGAGGAAGCGGTGCCGGGGCACGTACACGTTCTCGACCACGACGGTGTTGGAGCCGGTGCCGCGCAGGCCGACCACGTGCCACACGTCGTTGATCTTGTACTCGCTCCGGGGAATCAGGAACGAGCCGAAGTCGACCGGCTTGCCGTTCTTGATGACCGGTCCGCCGACGAACACCCAGTCGGCGTGGTCGGAGCCGGAGGACCAGGCCCAAGAACCATTGACGATGTAGCCCTCGCCGTCCTCGGTCACCACGCCCGCGCCCATCGGGGCGTAGGAGGAGGAGATCCGGACCTCGGTGTCGTTGCCCCACACCTCTTCCTGCGCGCGCTGGTCGAACAGCGCCAGGTGCCAGTTGTGGATACCGAGGATGCCGGCGCACCAGCCGGTGGAGCCGCACGCGCTGGCGATCTTGCGGACGGTGTCGTAGAAGATCACCGGGTCGCAGGCGTAGCCGCCCCACTGCTTGGGCTGCACGAGCTTGAAGAAGCCGGTCGCCTGCAGATCCTTGACGGTCTGGTCGGGAAGGCGGCGCAGATCCTCGGTCTCCTGGGCGCGCTCACGCAGGGTCGGCAGCAGCGCCTCGACCCGCTCAACTACTTCTTGCGTCATCTCGCCAGTTGCTCCTGCCTGGTGTTACGGGAAGCGGTCTTCGTTTGCCCCTGAGAGTAGAACACGTTCTTATTCCTGTCGAGAACGCAGTACAAGCGCAGCTCAGAGCGCCCCTATCCAGGTAGTGGGACCTATCGCTGGCCAACCGCGAGTCGATTTTGTAACGTGTTCTAGTACATCCATAGGAGGATCAACGATGGCGACAAGCGCCCAAGGGCCCCGCGGGAAGGTCCGCGAGATCGACGTGGGCTCGATGCCCACCCGCTACGCCCGGGGTTGGCACTGCCTCGGCCTTGCCAAGGACTTCCGTGACGGCAAGCCGCATGCGGTCAACGTATTCGGTACCAAGCTGGTCGTTTTCATGAACAGCCAGAACGAACTGAAGGTACTGGACTCCTACTGTCGTCACCTGGGCGGCGACCTCTCCATGGGTGAGGTCAAGGGCGACTCCATCGCGTGCCCGTTCCACGACTGGCGCTGGGGCGGCGACGGCAAGTGCACCGGCATCCCCTACGCGCGGCGCGTGCCCCCGCTGGCCCGCACCCGCGCGTGGATCACGCTCGAGCGCAACGGCCAGCTGTTCGTCTGGCACGACCACGAGGGCAACCCGCCGCCGGACGAGGTGACCATCCCGTACATCGAGGGTCCCTACACCAATGCCGACGGCAGCTCCTCGGAGACGCTCAACGAGGGCTGGACCGACTGGACCTGGCACTCGCTGCTGATCGAGGGCTCCAACTGCCGCGAGATCATCGACAACATCGTGGATATGGCGCACTTCTTCTATATCCACTACGCCTTCCCCACGTTCTTCAAGAACGTGCTCGAGGGTCACGTCGCCACCCAGTACCTGGAGACCAAGGCCCGGCCGGATATCGGCAACGCGGCCAAGGCCGGCATCGACGTGCTGCTCAAGTCCGAGGCGTCGTACTTCGGGCCGTCGTACATGATCAACCCGCTGCTCAATATCTACAGCGGCTTCGAGGTCAAGACGGTCCTCATCAACTGCCACTACCCGGTCACGCAGAACTCCTTCATGCTGCAGTGGGGCGTCTCGCTGGAGAAGCCGAAGGGGCTGCCCGAGGAGCAGGCGCAGATGTTCGCGGCCAAGATGACCGAGGGCGTCAGCGAGGGCTTCCTGCAGGACGTCGAGATCTGGAAGCACAAGTCCAAGATCGACAACCCGCTGCTGACCGAGGAGGACGGGCCGGTCTACCAGCTGCGTCGCTGGTACGACCAGTTCTACGTCGATGTCGCCGACATCGACCCGAAGTCGGTGCAGCGCTTCGAATTCGAGATCGACACCTCCAAGGCCAACGAGGCCTGGGGTCTCGAGGTCGAGGAGAACCTGCGGAAGAAGCGGGAGGCCGACGAGGCCGCCGCGCAGGAGGCGAACGTCTGATGACCGGCTGGGCGAAGGCACCCGATTTCGCGGACCGTCCGGAACAGCGAGCACAGGTGCGCGCCCAGACGGTCCTCGACAAAGAGCACTACATGGAGTCTGGGCTGACACCGATCGCGTGCCAGACCTGCGGCACCGAGGTGCTCGTGCGCAAGCACAGCCACAATCAGAAGACGGTGCAGTGGACGGTCGATCCGGCCGCGCACTGCCCGGTCTTCCGCAAGCTGGCCGAGGCCGGGCCGACCACCGGTAAACCGGACTCCTGCCCGAACCTGGAGAAGACCATCGACCACGCGGTCGCGGAGGGTCTGCTCGGGATCGACGACTGAGAGTCGTCGAACCACCGATTTCCTTGCTTCGTGTAGGTTCGCGGTTCAGTCGAGCCGGAAGTCGGCGAAATCGAATCCGGGGGAGACGACACAACTCACCAGCACGTAGTCGTCACCTGCCGGACGGGCGGCCTGGCTGATTCCGCCGGGAACCACCGCCTGGGGGCGTTGCCCCTGTTCGACATCGGGTCCGAGGACGATCTCCTCACCCCCGATGTTCAGCAGCAGGGGACCACCCCGATGCCAGAACCAGATCTCGTCCGACGTCACCGTGTGCGGCGCGGACTTCTCGCCGGGTAGCAGCAGAAAATAGATGGCCGTGCCGGTCGCGCGCGGGCCCGGGTAGCCTTCCGGCTCGAATTCCACTCCGCTGCGCCAGGTTTCCCGATACCAGCCGCCCTCGGGATGCGGCACCATATCCAGTTCAGCGGCCAGCTTCGGACGGTCGTCGCTCATGGTCCCCACTGTATTGCGGGGCTCGACCGAATTCCCTTTACTGCGAGCGCGTTCGGCCAGGCGTCGTCGACGGCCGTCTCATGCCCCGGTGATCGTCCAGGTGATGCCGCGGGGCGCGAGCGAATCCAGGAAGTCCGCGGCGTCGAAGGCCTCCGAGGGCGTGAGCACACCCGGCTGCACGGCGCCGCCGGCGAGCCGCACGGCCGCTTCGACCGCCATCAGGCCCGAATCCCGGTAGGAATCGACCCCGCTGACCACGCCGCGCCGTGTCCGGCCGTCCGCGGCGGTGGCGTCCACGATCATGTCGTAGCGCAGATCCGAAGCCGCACTCGGCTTTTCCGGCAGGCCGGCGACCAGTTCGGCGGTCAGGCCGGTGATGTTCGCCCGGAACACGCTGTCGACGGCGCCGGTGACGGCGGCGGCGTCGGTGTGGCGCGGGATGGTGAGCACGGCGGGGAAGGCGAACTTGGCCACCTCGGTCGGCTTGATATCGCCGGGGTACAGCATGGGCGCCGGATCCGCCGGGCCGGTGCGGAACTCGCCGTCGGCATAGTGCCAGCCGCCCGCGCGGAACCAATCCAGGCTGGCCAGTAGTGTTTTCGCGCTGCCGCGAGAGCCGTCCCCGCCGCTGCGGCTGTGGTGGCTGATCACGAAGCCGACCGGTCCGGCGAGACGCGCGGCGAGTAGATCCGCGAGCAGATCGGCGGGGAGATTGCTGTCGGTCACCGAGGAGAGGACCGTCACCCCGGCACGCTCGGCGCGCGGGCCGTACTCGTCGAGGACCCGGCGGAGGAACAGCTGCTCGCCCGAAATGTCGACATAATGCGTACCCGCGTCGAGGGCGGCGGCCAGGATGGGCTCGCCGAGGTCCACGTAGGCGGGCAGGCTGCTGATCACCACATCCGCACCGGTGAACGCCGCGACCAGGGCGGCGTGATCGTCGGCCACTGCGATCCGGATCTCGGCTTGCGGCAGCCCGGCCGCGTCGGCAGCGGCGCGTAGCCGATCGGCATTGCGGCCCACCAGGATCGGGGTCAGGCCGCGGCGATCCAGCTCGGACAGGATGTAGCCGCCGGTGTGGCCATTCGCGCCGTACACGGCGATGGTGGGGGTCTGCGTGGTTTCTTGTGTCGTCATGTGGATGAAGTTATTCGCGTGAAGTGAGCACATGAATGGCTGAATTACTCAGAACGATGCTCGAAACGCTCATGAAGTGAGCGGTATGGTGCCGATGTGGACATCCTCAGCGAGACCGTAGCCGCCATCCGCACCGGCAACCCGGCCTCGGGACTCTTCACCCGGCACGCGCCGTGGGGCCGTCGCTATCCGAAGGTGCCCGGCGCGGGATTCCATGTGGTGCTTCAGGGTTCGTGCTGGGTGCTGCCGCCCGACGGGGAGCCGGTCGCGCTGGGGGCCGGCGATGTGCTGTTCATGCCGCGCGGCGAGAACCATGATCTGGTCGACGCGCTGGGGACGCCGATCACCGAGGTCGCCGTGCCGGGCGAGCCGCGCGAGATCGCGGGTCCGGGTGCGCGGACGGCGCTGGTGTGCGGTGCGTACGAGCTCGGGCGGCACCGCAGCCACCCGCTGCTCGACGACCTGCCGGAATTCATCCACCTCCCGGCCCGTCCCGGTCGCCACCCGGCCCTGCGGTCCGCCGTCGATCTGCTCGCCGCCGAGATCGCCGAACCGCGACCCGGCACCGATGCCGCCATCCCCGCGCTGCTCGACACCCTGCTGCTGTTCATGCTGCGCGCCTGGTTCGACGAACAGTCCACTGCGCCGACCGGCTGGGCCGGCGCCTTCGGCGACCCCGCCGTATCCGATGCGCTGCGCGCGATTCACGCTGCGCCGGAACGGGCTTGGACGGTCCCGGAGCTGAGCGCCGTCGCCGGGGTCAGTCGCGCCACCCTCGCTCGCCGCTTCCTCGCCACGGTCGGCGAGCCGCCGCTGTCCTATCTGACCCGCTGGCGCATGCTCACCGCGGCGCGGCTGCTGCGCGAGACCGACACCCCGCTGGCCGGCGTGGCGAGGAAGGTCGGCTACCAGAGCGAATTCGCCTTCGCCAAGGCCTTCAAACGCCAGTACGGCTCGGCCCCCGGGCAATACCGCCGCGTCGACGATGAACCCGCTGTTCTGGCGGTCTGAACGCGGGACCGGCTCGTCACGCGGCAGACGGTGGACAGGCGGCGGGCTGGGTGGGGTCGGCATAGGCTGAGCAGTGTGACGGACTGGCGTGCACGCAGGGGACCGATCGGCGTCTTGACCGGCGCGGGGATTTCGACCGACTCCGGAATACCGGATTTCCGTGGGCCGCGCGGGGTTTGGACCGAGGATCCGATCGCGGAGCTGCTGTCGACGTATCAGAACTATGTGGCGGATCCGGAGCTACGCACCCGGGCCTGGCTGGCGCGGCGGGACAATCCGGCCTGGCGGGCGACACCCAATGCGGCACATCAGGCCCTGGTGCGGCTGGCTGCCTCGGGGCGGGAGGTCGGCATCATCACGCAGAACATCGACCGGCTGCACCACCGGGCCGGGTCGGACAGCGTGGTGGAGATCCACGGCAATATGTTCGAAGTCGTCTGCATCGACTGCGATTTCACCGATTCCATGGCCGCCACCCTGGAACGGGTGGCCGCGGGCGAGCCGGATCCGGCGTGCCCGGACTGCGGCGGCATCCTGAAGGCGGCCACCGTCATGTTCGGCCAGCAGCTCGACACCGCCGCCATTCGCGCGGCGGTGCAGATCGCCGAGAATGCCGAAATCTTTCTGGCCGTGGGCAGTTCACTCCAGGTCGAGCCCGCCGCGTCCATGTGCGCGGTGGCGGTGGACGCGGGGGCCGACCTGGTCATCGTGAACAACGAGCCGACCCCCTACGACGACTACGCCGCCGAGATCGTGCGCGACCCGATCGGGGCGGCGCTGCCCCGGCTGGTGTCGGAGATCCTGGGGGACTGAGGGTTTCAGCTGAACGGCGTCTTGGGGCGCGGCACCATCTCGCCGTCCACCCAGATGTCGACCTTCTCGTTGTAGAACGAGGCCAGCCCGGCGATCTTCTGGCTCTCCGGCAGCGGGGTGCGGTAGATCCACACCAGGTCCGGGTGGCTGGTCTCGCCCAGCTGGATGTTCCAGTACTCGGCGTGGCCCTTGTACGGGCACGACGTCCTGGTTGACGACGGCCGCAGCAGGTCCATGCGGATATCGGTGAGCGGCAGGTAGTAGCGGGCGGGCAGCCCGGTCTCGAACAGGATGCGCGGGGAGTGCGAATCGGCCAGGGTCTGGCCGTCCAGTTCGACCCGGATGTGGCGGGAGCTGGCGAGGATGTCCACCCGGGTGTACGGGTCGCGGGGGTGGACGTAGATGGGCTCGTCCTCCTCGAACCACTCGTCCATGGCCTGGAAGTCCAGCTTCACCAGGTCGCGCAGTTCCGGAATCGGGGAGTCCAGGTGCCGGACGGCCGCGCCCGCCGCGGTGACGTCGTCGGCGATCACATCGAATTCGGTGCCGTCCCCGCGGCTGGGGGAGTGGCGGGTCTTGCCATTGGGTTCCAGCTTCACCCGCAGGTCGGCGACCGGCAGATAGTAGGTGGGGTAGTGGGGTCCCTCCCATACCAGCGTCGGATTGACGGTATCGGCGGCCAGGTGACCGCCCAGGTAGGCGCGTACCCGCTTGGCGCTCGGTTCGACGCGTACCCGGCCACGCTGTGTCTCGGTCATACCTCCTGACGGTACGCCGGTGGGTAAACCGCTGTCGGGGAGCAGGATTCGCGTACCGGCGACAGCCCGGGAAACCGTGGCCCGACCGGCGATTTTCCCTGCCTGACCAGGGCCGATATGGTGTTCGGGCAACACTCGAGCAACACAAGAAGGTGGCGGTCTGATGTCGGAAACCGGCAGTGTCCAGAAGCCGGAGCCCGGCAGTGCCCTGAAGCCGGAGCCCGGCAGTGCCCTGAAGCCGGAACCCGGCAGTGCCCAGCTGACGGAACCGGGCGGCGAGCAGCAGGGACTGCGCACCGGACTCCGGCGCCGGCACATGACGATGATCGCCATCGGCGGCGCGATCGGTGCGGGCCTGTTCGTGGGCAGCGGCTCGGTCATCCAGACCGCCGGGCCCGCCGCCATCCTGTCCTACGCGGGCGCCGGACTCGTCGTGCTGTGCGTACTGCGGGCGCTCGGCGAAATGGTGGTGGCCCGCCCGGTCGCCGGATCCATGGGCGAGTACGCGCGGATGGCCATGGGACCGTTCGCCGGATTCACCGTCGGCTGGCTGTACTGGTACCTCTACGTGATCCTGGTCGGGGCCGAGGCGGTGGCCGGCGCGGCCATTCTCGGCAACTGGATCGACCTCGACCAGTGGGTCCTGTCCGCCGGGCTGCTGATCGTCATGACCGTGGTCAACCTGGTGTCGGTGAAGTCGTTCGGCGAGTTCGAGTTCTGGTTCGCCTCCATCAAGGTGGTGGCGATCGTGGCCTTCCTGGCCATCGGACTGGCCTGGGTGTTCGGGCTGTGGCCGGGCTCGGACGCGGGTTTCGCCAACCTGACCGGGCACGGCGGCTTCGCGCCCAACGGGATCGGCGGCGTCTTCTCCGCCATCGTGGTGGTGATGTTCGCGTTCGGTGGCACCGAGATCGTGACGGTGGCGGCCGCGGAATCCAAGGAGCCGGGCCCGGCGGTGGCCCGCGCCACCAACAATGTGCTGTGGCGGGTCGGCCTGTTCTATGTGGCCTCGATCTTCCTGGTGGTGACCATCCTGCCGTGGAACGACGCCAAGGTACTGACGAGCCCGTTCGTGAGCGCGCTCGAGCACATCGGGATTCCGGCCGCCGGCACCATCATGCAGGTCGTCATCCTGACCGCGGTGCTGTCGGTGCTGAACTCGGCCATCTACGTCTCCTCCCGCATGCTCTACGTCCTCACCCGCGACGGCGACGCCCCCGCCTCCCTGGTGAAGCTGAACAAGCGCGGCGTCCCCGCCCGGGCCGTCCTGCTCGGCACCGTCGCCGCCTGGGGTGCGGTCATCGCCTCCTACGTCTCACCCGACCAGGTCTTCACCTTCCTGGTGAACTCCATCGGCGTCGTCCTGGCCTTCGTCTACGTGGCGATCATGTTCTCCCAGTTGCGACTTCGCGCCCGCCTCCGCCGCGAGGACCCCTCCGCCCTCACCTACCGCATGTGGGGCTACCCCTACATCAGCTGGGCCGTCATCATCGCCCTCTTCGCCGTCTTCGTAGCCATGGCCCGCAACCCCGACCAGCGCAACCAGCTCATCGCCTCCACCATCAGCCTCCTGGCAGTCATGGCGATCTACCCCCTGCGCGCCAAATTCGGCCGCAAGAAGCCGGTCCGCAACGTCGAAATCCTCCACCACTGACCCGAATCCCCTGCGCCACACCGATTCCCACAACGAATCGGGCGATTCCCGTCGAGATGACCGGTTATCGAACAATCTTTCGATAACCGACCTACCGTCGTGCTCATGGTCAGCTCGAAACATGAAGCGATGCACCGGCTTTTCCGAAGTTACCCAGACGGTTCCGCCACGGTCCCGGCCGGCTCCGGCGAGCTCGGTCTGGGCAATACCCCGGCCGCACAGACATGGAGGCAGTTGATGACCGTGGATCTCTCGATGCCTGGTTCGATCGTTCGCTCACCGCGAGCTCGATAACTGAGATTCTCGGCAAGGAGGGATAGCTGTCGAGCCCGGTGTTTACTGCGTGGGTTTGACGACGACCGCGGTGCCGTAGGCGGCGACCTCGCTCATGGTGTTGGCGATTTCGTTGCAGTCGAAGCGCATGGCGATCACCGCGTTCGCGCCATAGGCCATGGCATGTTGGCACATTCGCATGATGGCCTCGTGTCGCGACTGGTACAGCAGCTGGGTGTATTCGTGGATTTCGCCGCCGCCCAGGGCACGGAAGCCGGCTGCGAAGTTGGCGCCCAGGCCGCGGCTGCGGACGGTCAGGCCCGCGACCTCGCCGATCACCTTGACGATTTCCTGGCCGGGGACATCGTTCATGGTGGAGACCAGGATCGGGAACTGCGGGCCAGGCTGCTGCTGCGGTTGCGGCTGGCCCTGCTGCGGGTAGGGGGCCTGGCCCTGCGGGGGATACGGCTGTTGGCCTTGCTGCGGGTACTGCTGCTGGTATGGCTGTTGCGGCGGCATCGGTTGGTTCATGAGCGGGATCGTACGGGGTCGAACCGAACGCGGACCGAACCGGAATGGCACGGCCCGCATCGGGTTTGCCCGGGTCAGGCGGTGAATGCCGGGGCGTTGCGGCGGGCGAATTCGGCGAAGGTGGTTGGGGTGACGCCGAAGCGTTCGTGGGTGGACACGTCGATATGGGCTTCGGGGGATCCGGCGCGGCCGGCGTAGAGCTCGTCGAGCAGGTCGATGACCGGGCCGGGTAGACCCTGCTCGGCGTGCAGCTCGCGTTTGCGCCGGCGGGTCACGAGCTCGTAGGTGAACGTGGTTCCCGTTGCTGCGGAAAGCTGTTCGACGATCTCGATGGAGGTCAGGGCCTCGGGGCCGGTCATGTCGAACGCCTGGCCTTCGATGCCCTCGGCCCGCATCATGGCGACGCAGACTTCGGCGATGTCCTGGATGTCGACCGGGGCCAGTCTGCTCGCACCGATCGGCATGACCAGCGCGTGGCGGGCACTGTCGACTCCGGTCAGCGCCTCCGGCAGGTACATCTGCATGAACTGGCTGGGGCGCAAATGCGTCCATTCGAGGCCGGAAGCCTCCAGATAGGCCTCGATCTCCAAATGCCAGCGGGTGCCGCGAAAAGCCGTGAGATCGAAGGTGGTTCCGGATTCCTTGCCGCCGAATTTCACGATGTGCCGCACCCCGAATTGTTTGGCGGCGTCGATGAATCGGCACTGGGTTTCCAGCATGCGGTCGCGCGGGGAGGAGATCATCAGCGCCCGGTCGACGTCCTCCATGGCGGGTCCGAGAGTGTCGGCGTGCAGCATGTCGCCGACCACGACCTCTATTGTCGGTTCCGCCGCGGCGAGCTGCACGGCCTTGGCGGGGTCGCGCACCAGCACGCGAACCGGGACCTGCTGTTTCACGAACTCGCGCAGGACGATGGAACCGGCCGCGCCGGTGACTCCGGTGAGCAGGAACATGGGTCTACCTCACTTCTGAATGAATGCGGATGCGAAGGTGCGCAGGGTGTTCGGGATAGAGACCACGCCGGCCCGCGAAAGGAATCGCCGCCCTCAGTGCCCCGGATCGACCTCGGGAAACCCGAAGTGGCGCACCATGCCCGGGTCGATGAAGGCGGTCACGTGGGTGACGTGCCGGTCGTCGACGGCCAGCACCACCACGCCGAACGCGGTGAGCGCCGGGTCCGCGTGCTCGCCCCGGTAGGCGACCATGGCGGGCTGCCCGTTCGCGATCACCGGATACAGCCGGTACTCCCCGGAGCGCGCCCAGATCAGCAGCCGCTCGATGCAGTGCGTCTTGCCCGCCAGCCAGCGGCCCGTCGCGGTGGATTCGAGAATGGCGTCGTCGCGCAGCAGCTCGGTGAGCCCGGCCACGTCCGCGTTCTCGAACGCGGTGAGATAGCGCTCCAGCAGGGCCCGCGCGTGCGGGGAATCCGGTTCGATCACCGCGTCCGCTCGCGGGGACACCTCGTCGAGTTTGGCGCGGGCCCGCTGTAGTGCGCTCTTGGTCGCCGCGAGACTCATGCCGAGCATGTCGGCGACCTCCGCGGCCGGGTAGGCCAGCACCTCCCGCAGGATGAACACGGCCCGCTGCCGTGGCGGCAGATGCTGCAGGCTTGCCACGAGCGCCAGCCGCAGACTCGACCGACCGGCGACGATCTCGGCCGGGTCCGTATCCGGCCAGCGCTCGGGGAACGGTTCCAGCCACAGCTGTTCCAGTTTGGCTCCGGATCCCGCCGCGGCGGGCCCCAATCCGGATGGCAGTACCCGGCGCTGCTTGTTCGTGACCGCGGTCAGGCACAGGTTGGTGGCGATCCGATACAGCCAGTTCCGCGTCGACGCTCGCCCCTCGAATGCCTCCCAACCCCGCCAGGCTCGCAGATATGTTTCCTGTACCAGGTCCTCGGCCTCGTGCACCGAGCCGACCATCCGATAGCAGTGCGCGATCAGCTCGCCGCGATACGCCTCGGCGGCGCGCAGGAATTCCTCGCGATCGAGATCACCGGACACGGTCGACGGCATGGCAGCTCCCCGGGACGTAGCGATGTCGATATTCAGACGACCCGGACCGTCGAAAGTAATCGTCAGGGGTGGCGACGTGCGGATATGTGAACGGACCGCACCCCTTGGGATGCGGTCCGCGGCGTGGACGGATCAGTCTTCGCCGAAGGTGATGGCCTGGGCCTCCGCCTGGCTGTGGGTCGCGGGGGCGTGATCGTCCATGTGGGACAGGAGCTTTCGGCCGGAGAACAGGACGGCGACCGCGGCGGCGGTGCAGGCGGCGCCGACCCAGAAGGGGAGGGACGCCTGGTGTTCGCCGAGTTTGCCTGCCAGGTAGGGGGCGGCCGCGCCGCCGGCGAAGCGGACGAAGCTGTAGGCGGCCGAGGCGGTGGAGCGTTCGACGGGGGCGGCCTCCATGACGGCCTCGGTGATCAGGGTGTTGTTGACGCCGAGGAACAGGCCCGCCAGGACGGTGCCGACGATGAGAACCGGCTTGTGGTCGGTGAACACGGCCATGACCGCGAGATCCGCCGCGAACAGGGCGAGCGCGAGCGCCATCATGGGCACGGTTCCGAAGGCGCGCTGCAGTTTCGGGGCGAACACCACCGAGGACAGGGCGAGCAGCAGACCCCAGCCGAAGAAGATGAATCCGATCGAATAGGTGCCCATGTTCAGAGGGAACGGGGTGTACGCGAGCAGGGTGAAGAAGCCGTAGTTGTAGAGCAGCGCGGTCACGCTCACCAGCAGCAGGCCCGGGTAGGTGAGGGCCTTGAACGGCGCGACGATCGAGGTCGGCTGCGCGGGCTTCGGCGACTCCGGCAGCAGCACCACCAGGGCGATGAACGCGACCGCCATCAGGACCGAGACGCCGAAGAACGGTGCGCGCCAGGTGAAGTGGCCGAGGAAGCCGCCCACCAGCGGACCCGACGCGATGCCGATGCCCAGCGCCGCCTCGTAGAGGATGATGGCGCGGGCGACGCCGCCGGTGGCCGCACCCACGATGGTGGCCAGCGCGGTGGCGATGAACAGCGCATTGCCCAGACCCCAGCCGGCGCGGAAGCCCACGATCTGCCCGACCGTGCTGGAACTGCCTGCGAGAGCGGCGAACACGACGATGATGGCCAGGCCGGCCAGCAGGGTCCTCTTGGCCCCGACGCGGCTGGAGATGACACCGGTGATGAGCATGGCCACGCCCGTGACCAGCATGTAGCTGGTGAACAGCAGTGTCACCTGGGACGGTGAGGCGTGCAGCTGCTCGCCGATCGGCTTGAGGATCGGATCCACCAGCCCGATGCCCATGAAGGCGATGACCGAGGCGAAGGCGACGGCCCACACCGATTTGGGCTGCTTGGGTTTCGAGGTGGCGGCGCTGGTTGTCGACATAGCGGCGTTGTCGGGGCCGACGGCCGCGGGGAAGGCGGGCCGGGTGATCGGGCTGGTGGTCACTGGAGAGTCCTCATCTACGAATGATGGTGAGTCGCAGCTGCTTTCGGTCGAGTTGCGAGGTGCCGGATTCAGGCTCCGGCGGCCTTGAAGGCCTCGGCGAGGTCGTTCAGGTCTCGGCTCAGGCGGGTGAGCAGGGCCGGATCGAGGTCGGGAAGGCGTGCGGCGAGGGAGTTTCCGAGGTGGTCCCGGGCGGCGGCCAGCCGGTCTCGTCCCGCGGGCGTGAGTTCGACGACCACGGCTCTGGAGTCGTCGGGATCCTTGGTCCGCGTGGCGAGACCGGCGTCGGTCAGCCGTCCGATCAGCGCCGTTGCTGCCGGTTGCGAGCATCGGTCGAGGCGAGCGAACTCGCTGATCCGCAGGGGGCCGTACTCGTCGAGGGTCCCGAGGGCCCGCATGACGGCGTGCGGAAGATCGATGCCGCCGAGTACTCCGGCCAGGCGGTTGAGCCGTGAGGTGGCGACGACGATGTCGACCAGCCTGTCCCCGGTGTCCTCCGGGGTGAGCTCGGTTGCCTGTCTCAGCTGCACCCGTCGATTGTTGCATAAGCTAACTATCTAATTGCATAGGCTAACGATATTTGTCGCGTGAGATACGGCACAACGCAAACGGCCCGTGCGCAGCGAACTGCGCACGGGCCGTTTCCGGAAAGGTTTCCGCTAGGCCGGACGGGCCAGCGGACGGGCGGGAGTGCCGAAGAGCTGGGCGTCGGCGTGGGCGCGCTTGAAGAACAGGTGCGCGTCGTGCTCCCAGGTGATCGCGATACCGCCGTGCATCTGGACGGTCTCGGACACCACCGAGTTGAAGGTGTCGATGGCATGCAGGCGGGCGGACTGCACGTCGACGGCCTCGACCGCACCTTCGGCCAGGCCCGCGATGGCCAGGTACGCGATGGAACGGGTCGACTCGACCAGCACGTACATATCGGCCATGCGGTGCTTGAGCGCCTGGAAGCTGCCGATCGGGCGACCGAACTGCACCCGGGACTTGGAGTACTCGACGGTCATGTCGAGGCACTGCTCGGCCGCGCCGAGCTGCTCGGCAACCACTGCCGCCCAGGCGATTTCACGCAGCCGGGCGACATTCAGCACGCCCAGCGGACGGGCCTCGACCGAATCGAAGTCGATGCGCGCCAGCTTGCGGGTCGGATCCTGGGTGACGACCGCGGTGCGGGTGACGCCCGCGGCCGTGCCGTCCACCTCGAACAGGCCCGCGGCGGTCAGCACCAGCAGGGTGTCGGCGTGCACGCCGTCCAGCACGTAATGCGCGGAGCCCGAGAGCTTTTCGCCCTCGGCGGTGACCCCGAACGAGTCCCAGCCGCGCGGCCCGGCCCAGCACAGCGCCAGCGTGCGGACACCCTCGGCGACCTCCGGCAGCAGCCGCTCATTGGCCTCGGCGTTCCCGGCCAGCAGCAGCGCCTGCACACCCAGCACGGCCGAGCCGAGCATGGGCGGCGCGGACAGCGTGCGCCCGAGCTCCTCGACCACCAGCAGGGACTCGACCAGACCGACCCCGACGCCGCCGAACTCCTCCGGAATCGCCAGCGCGGCGACACCGACATGCTCGCACAACAGCTTCCACAGCTGCTCGTCGTAGCCGCGCTCGCTCTCCAGCCCGCGCCGCATGGCCGCGCTGTCCCCGTGCTTGGCCAGCACCGCGCGCACGGTGGTCGCGAGTTCCTGCTGTTCGGCGGTGAGGCTCATGCCTTCGCTCCCATGTCGTAGAAGTGATTCGAGTGTGTCGCCCGGCGGCCGGGCGTGCCCGGCGCCCCGGCCGCCGGGGTGCTCATGCGACGTTTCCGGCGCGGAGCGCGGCGGCGATCCGGGCGCGGTGTTCGGCCGGGGTGCCCCAGGCCGAGCGCAGCGCGGTGACCTTGGTCAGCCACAGCGACAGATCGCATTCGGCGGTGTAGCCGATGGCGCCGTGCACCTGCAGCGCGATGCGGGCGGCCTGGTAGGCGGCCTCGCCGCAGGCCAGCTTGGCCGCGGAGATGTCGCGGCCGCGGGTCTGTGCGTCCGCGCCGGACTCCAGGGTCAGGGCCGCCCGGTAGAGCAGCGGCTGCGCCATGTCCAGCCCGATGTGGGCATTGGCCACGTGGTGCTTGATGGCCTGGTAGCGCCCGATCGGGGTGCCGAACTGCTGCCGCTGCTTGACGTACTCGACGCTGGTGTCCAGCAGCGCCCGGCCCGCGCCGAGCAGCTGCGCGGCGGCGGCCAGGGCGGCGGTGTCGAAGGCGAGATCGATGGCGGCGCCGACGCCTTCGCCCTCGGCCAGGGTCTCGACGGCGGCCACGGTGAACAGGCGGCGGGCGGCGTCCACCGACGTCACCAGTGCACCGGCGGTGGCCAGCGCGATGCGGTCGCCCTCGGCGATCAGCACCAGGTCGGCGATGTCGGCATCCAGCGCGGTGGCCGCGCCCTCGGCCCGGCCCGCATTCGCGCCGGCCGTGGCGGTCACCGCGAGGGTGCCCAGCTTCGCGCCCTCGGCCAGCTCGGGCAGCCGTTCGGCGGCGAGCGCCGAGTCCGGAAGCGCCTGCAGCAGTGCGGGAATCGCGGCGGCGGTCTCCACCAGCGGGCCCGGCACCGCGGCCCGGCCGA
This sequence comes from Nocardia sp. NPDC059236, assembly GCF_042754085.1. Lineage (NCBI taxonomy): Bacteria > Bacillati > Actinomycetota > Actinomycetes > Mycobacteriales > Nocardiaceae > Nocardia > Nocardia sp. NPDC059236. Next base: position 324,721 of record NZ_JBHZAF010000002.1, on the reverse strand, counting down.
TCTCGGTGAAGGCCACGATCATCTCGACCGGGCCCGCGCCGAAGCCGCCGTTCTCCTCGGTGACGGTCAGGCCCAGCGCGCCCGCCTCGGCCAGCTGGCCGATGAGTGCGCGCCCGGCGGTGGAATCGCCCGCGCCCCACGCCCGGACGACGCCGGGAGTCTTGGCGGCCTCGCCCATCTTGCGCAGGCTGGCGGCGAAATCGTTCTGTTCTGCGGTCAATGCGAATCGCATGTCGTCGTCCTCCGGGTGGCTATCGCGGCAGGCCGAGCAGGCGTTCGGCGATGATATTGCGCTGGATCTCGTTGGTGCCGGCGTAGATCGGGCCCGCCAGCGAGAACAGGTAGCCATCGGTCCAGGCCGATTCCTGTTCCGCGGCCGCGCCGTGCAGATCGAGCGCGGTCTCGTGCATGGCGATGTCCAGATCCGACCAGAAGACCTTGTTCACCGAGGATTCCGCGCCGAGCTGACCGCCCTCGGCCAGCCGGGTCACGGTGGCCCAGGTGTTGAGGCGGTACGCCTCCGCGCCCACCCAGGCGTCGACCACGCGGTCGGCGAGGGCGGTGTCGGACTCGGCGGCCGCACCGCGCCACAGCTCGATGAGCTTGTTGGCGGTGGCATTGAACCGGCCCGGCGAACGCAGCGACAGGCCGCGCTCATTGCTGGAGGTGGCCATGGCGACCTTCCAGCCGTTGTTCGGCTCGCCGATCACGTCCGCATCCGGCACGAACACGTTGTCCAGGAAGATCTCCGCGAAGCCCGGCTCGCCGTCCAGCTGCGGAATCGGCCGCACCGTAATGCCTTCCGCGGTGAGCGGGAACATCAGATAGGTCAGGCCGCGGTGGCGCTCGGCCTCCGGGTCGCTGCGGAACAGGCCGAAACCCCAGTCCGCGAACGAGGCTCGCGAACTCCAGGTCTTCTGGCCGTTGAGCAGCCAGCCGCCCTCGGTGCGCTTGGCGGTGGAGCGGATGCCCGCCAGGTCGGAGCCGGCCTCCGGCTCGGACCACGCCTGCGCCCAGATGTCGTCGGCGCGCGCCATTCTCGGCAGGATGCGGGCCAGCTGGTCCGGCGAGCCGTGCTCGAACAGGGTCGGCGCGAGCAGGAAGATGCCGTTCTGCGAGACGCGGCCCGGCGCGCCCGCGGCGTAGTACTCCTCCTCGAAGATGACCCACTCGGTCAGCGAGGCGTCGCGGCCGCCGTACTCGGCGGGCCAGGCCACACACGACAGGCGGGCCTCGGCGAGCTTGGCCTCCCACGCGCGGTGCGCCTCGAAGCCCTCCTCGGTGTCCATGGAGGGCAGGGGAGTGGCGGGCACATTGGCCGCCAGGAACTCGCGCACCTCGGCGCGGAACTCCTCTGTCTTGGCGTCGAATTCGAGATCCACTTATTTCGCCCCGTCGTTGTTGGCGGATTCTGTTTCGCGGCCGGCAGCGTCGGTCGCGGCGGCCTTCATGGACTTGGCGTTCATCCCGCCCAGCGAGTCCGCGCCGACCTCGGCATTGTGGGCGTGCGCGAAGTGGTGCAGCCCGAACACCGAGTCCATGCCGGCCCGCATGCCCATGAGGTCCTCACACTGGTTGACGGCCTTCTTGGTCAGCGCCAGCCCGAACTGCGGCATCTCCGCGATCTTGTCGGCCAGCGCGAAGGTCTCGGTCTCCAGATCCGAGCGCGGGACGACACGATTGACCATGCCCCACTCGTAAGCCTGTGCGGCGGTGAAGCGTTCGCCGGTGAACAGGATCTCCTTGGCGCGGCGCGGCCCCAGCACCCACGGGTGCGCGAAGTACTCGACGCCTGGAATGCCCATGCGGACAACCGGATCGGAGAAGAATGCGTCCTCGGAGGCCACGATCATGTCGCAGGACCAGGCCAGCATGAGCGCACCGGCGATGCACGCGCCCTGCACCATGGCGATGGTCGGCTTGGGGATCTCCCGCCAGCGGCGGCACATGCCCAGGTAGACCTCGGACTCACGGGCGAAGCGCTGATCGCCGCCCGGGCGATCGGTGTGGTCCCACCACAGCGCGGCCTTGTTCTCGTACTTGATGTGGTGGTCGCGGCCCGGCGTGCCGATGTCGTGGCCCGCGCTGAAATGCTTTCCGGCGCCGCCCAGCACGATCACCTTGACCTCCGGATCCTCGACGGCCCGCACGAAGGCGGCATCGAGCGCGTAGGTCATGACCGAGTTCTGCGCATTGCGGTAGTCCGGCCGGTTCAGCGTGACGACCGCGATCGGCCCCCGCTTCTCGTAGCGGACGACTTCGCCCTCGTCCGGGATGGCACCCAGTTCCTGGCTCACACTGTCTCCTTTGCGCGTGATCGAGCGCCCACGTGGTTACGCTCCGCTACCGCCTCCGGGCTTGACTCGCTCACGCGGTCTCCTCACGTAATTGCCGCTTGAGAACCTTTCCGGCGGCGTTGTAGGGCAGCTCGTCGCGGAATTCCACGTACTTGGGCACCTTGAAGTTGGCCAGCTGCGCCTTGGCGTAGGCCTGCACGTCGTCGGCGGTCAGCTCCGAGCCGGACCGGCGCACCACGAACACCTTGCCGACCTCGCCCATGCGCTCGTCCGGCACGCCGATGACCGCGGTCTCGGCGACACCCTCGAGCCGGGCCATGGTCTGTTCCACCTCGGCGGGATACACATTGAAGCCGCCGGAGATGTACATGTCCTTGAGCCGGTCGGTGACCTTCATGTAGCCGCGGTCGTCGATGACGGCGACGTCACCGGTGTGCAGCCAGCCGTCGGCGTCGATGGTCGCGGCCGTGGCCTGCGGATCGTCGAGGTAGCCGCGCATCACCTGGTCGCTGCGCAGCAGCAGTTCGCCATTGTCGGCGAGCTTCATCTCGAAGCCGTCGATGGTGCGCCCGCAGGTATTGGCGATGGTCTCGCTGGAGTCCTCGGGCCGGCACATGGTGCCGAACCCGCCGGATTCGGTCTGCCCGTACGCGGTCAGCACCACCTCGAAATCGAGCTCGCTGCGCATTCTTTCGATGAGCACGACCGGCACGGTGGCCGCGCCGGTGACCGCGACGCGCAGGCTGGACAGGTCCGCCCCGTCGCGCTCCGGGTGGCCGAGGATGGTCTGGTGGATGGTCGGCGGACCGGTCAGCACGGTGATGCGCTCGCCCTGGATGAGCCGCATGGTCTCCCGCACGTCGAACACGGCCTGCGGAATCATGGTCGCCCCGGTGACCAGGCTGGTGATGATGCCCGCCTTGTACCCGAAGCTGTGGAAGAACGGCGGCACGATCAGATAGCGGTCGGTGTTGTTCAGCGTCGCGCAGTCGGCCCAGGCCCGGGCGCTGCTCAGCACCTGGTGATGCGCGATGAGCACGCCCTTGCTGCGCCCGGTGGTGCCGGAGGTGAACAGGATGTCCGAAAGATCGTTCGGCGATACCGATTCCGCGCGGGCGACGACCTGCTCGAGACTCACCGCCTCGGCCACCTTGCCCAGTTCCGACCAGACGATGGCGTCCTCGACGGGGGCCTCGCCCTCGACGGGGATCACGATGGTGGTCTCGATGCCCAGTTCCGGTGCGGCGGTCCGCAGTTCGGTCAGCCGGTCGCGCCCCAGGAATTCGCCCGTGATGAACAGCGCCTTGGCATGCACCCGCGACAGCACATCCGCCGCCTCGGCGGCCACGTACCGGGTATTGAGCGGAACGATCGCCGCACCCACGTAGTGGCTCGCCAGCACCGCGGTCACCCAGTGATGCGTGTTGGGCGCCCAGATGCCGATGCGGTCGCCGCGCTGAATGCCGCGCGCCATCAGCGCACGCGCGGTCTCACGCACCGAGTCCAGCAGTTGCGACCAGCTCAGTCGCACGGCACCGTCGCCGACAGCGGGCGCGTCACCGTAGACGTGCGCGGCCGCGTGCAGGGCGAGCGGTGTGGTCTGCGGAGGAGATGTCACAGGGCTTCCTCGCTGTCCGGGAATGGGTCTAACAAAGCAAGTGCTTGGTAGGTTACTCTACCGACGTGAGCATGATCCAGACCCCCGAACCGGCCAGCGGGATTGAGCCCCCCGAGGACGCCGAATTCCGTGCTGAGGTGCGCGAATGGCTGGCCGAGAACCTGAACGGCCAGTTCCGCGAGCTGCGCGGTCTGGGTGGTCCCGGGCGCGAGCACGAGGCCTTCGAGGAGCGGCTCGAATGGGATCGCGCCCTCGCCGCCGCCGGCCTGACCTGCCTGGGCTGGCCCAAGGAGTGGGGCGGCCGCGACGCCACCCTGCGCCAGCAGGTCATCTTCCATGAGGAATACGCCAAAGCCGATGCCCCGAGCCGGGTTTCGCACCTCGGCGAGGAACTGCTCGGACCCACGGTCATCGCCTTCGGCACCGAGGAGCAGAAGAAGCGCTTCCTGCCGGGCATCCGCAATGTCACCGAGCTGTGGTGCCAGGGCTATTCGGAGCCGGGCGCGGGCTCGGACCTGGCCGCCGTCACCACCTCCGCCCAGCTCGAGGGCGACGAATGGGTGATCAACGGCCAGAAGATCTGGACCTCGCTGGCGCACCTGTCCGACTGGTGCTTCGTGGTCGCCCGCACCGAGAAGGGCTCGACCCGCCACCACGGTCTGTCCTACCTGCTCGTCCCCATGAAGCAGCCGGGCGTCGAGGTGCGGCCCATCATCCAGCTCACCGGGACCGCGGAATTCAACGAGGTCTTCTTCGACAATGCCCGCACCGCCGCCGATCTGGTGGTCGGGCAGCCCGGCGACGGCTGGAAGGTCGCCATGGGCACGCTCACCTTCGAGCGCGGCATCTCCACCGTCGGCCAGCAGATCCGCTACGCGCGCGAACTCGCCGACCTCGAGGCCGTGGCCCGGGAGAACGGGGCGATCGAGAACCCGGTCCTGGCAGACCGTTTCGACAAGGCGTGGGTCGGCCTGCGGGTGCTGCGCGCGCACGTGCTGCGCACCCTGGAGTCCGGCCACGACGGAGCCTCCGTGGATGCCCGCACCGCCGCCGGGCAGGCCTCGGTGACCAAGCTGCTGTGGGCCAACTGGCATCGCGGCCTGGGCGAATTGGCCATGGACGTGCTCGGCGCGCCCGGCCTGATCGCCGACGGCCCGGGCGATGACCTCAATGCCTGGCAGCGCATGTTCCTCTTCACCCGTGCGGACACCATCTACGGCGGTTCGAACGAAGTGCAGCGCAATATCATCTCCGAGCGCGTGCTCGGACTTCCCCGAGAGGCTCGACCGTGAGTGAGCGAAGCGAACGTCAATTGAATACCGTCGACCTGTCCACCGCTCCCGAAATCACCCCCGGCCACAATCTGCTCGCGGGCAAGATCGCGGTGGTGACCGCCGCCGCGGGCACCGGCATCGGTTCGGCCACCGCGCGCCGCCTGCTCTCCGAGGGCGCGGACGTGGTGATCTCCGACTGGCACGAGCGTCGCCTGAAGGAGACCGAGCAGGCGCTGCAGGCCGAATTCCCCGACCGCCGAATCGCTTCCGTGCCCTGTGACGTCAGCTCGACCGAGCAGGTGGATGCGCTGGTCGCCGGTGCCGTCGCGGCGCTGGGCCGGATCGACATCATGGTCAACAATGCGGGCCTCGGTGGTGAGGTGCCGGTCGTGGACATGACCGACGAGCAGTGGGACAAGGTCCTCGACATCACGCTGAACGGGACTTTCCGCGCAACTCGGGCGGTGCTCAAGTACTTCCGCGAGGCCGGCCACGGCGGCGTCATCGTCAACAATGCCTCGGTCCTGGGCTGGCGCGCCCAGCACGGCCAGGCCCACTACGCCGCCGCCAAGGCCGGCGTCATGGCGCTGACCCGCTGCAGCGCGGTCGAGGCCGCCGAGTTCGGCGTGCGCATCAATGCGGTGGCCCCCTCCATCGCCCGCCACGCCTTCCTGGACAAGGTCACCTCGGCCGACCTGCTCGACCGCCTGGCCGCGGGCGAGGCCTTCGGCCGCGCCGCCGAGCCGTGGGAGGTGGCCGCCACCATCGCCATGCTCGCCAGCGACTACACCACCTACCTGACCGGCGAGGTGGTCTCCATTTCCAGCCAGCGCGCCTGACCAATATCTGATTCGCTCGGAAAATTCTCCGGCCCGCCTGAAAACAGGCGGGCCGGATGTTTTTGCCAATTCTTGAATGCTCCGTCGATTGGTTCGCGGCGCGTCTCGTTCTGGACTGCGGCTTGATAGACCTCCGCCTTGGAGCGGGGGAGCGAAGCGGAGGAGCGGAGGAGGGAAGAACGAGACCTTCAGCGCCGCGAACACGCCCGGAGCGGAGCGGAGGGCAATATGGCACCGAAAAATGGCTGGCGCGTCGAGGGTGTGGTTGTGCAATCCTGGTTTAGGCCGGTACCGCTAGTCGAAGGGCACGACCCATGGGTCCGGATCGCCGACAACAAGCAGCCCCAGCACACGCCCATGAGGAATTGGAACTCGAGCTGGTGCGTGAGGTCGTTCTAGCGCGCCGAAGACTCGACAATGTCGTTCTGGCCGCACTGACTTTGGGTGCGGAATTACTGGATCACGACTCCGAGTGCGCCACCGCCATGCGGGCGGCGCAGATCCTGGAAGAACACGCCGTGGACGAAACCGACGTGACACGCGACCCGCGTGGCGCGTTGCGGCGGGACATGGTGCGCGATCGCGAGCGCGCCCGCCGCATCGGCCTGTCCCGGATCGGGTTTTCGGACAGCGAGGCGGATCAGCGTCGCCGGAAAAGGACGGCCCTGCTCTGCGAGGTCCGGGCCGATCTGCTGGAGGTGGTGCGCAACTGCCGCCGCCTGCGCTACGACCATGCCGCCTTCACCGACGGTATCGCGCAGGGATTATGTGCTGCCACAGACAAATTGGTGGTGGGCGCCGATATGGAGACCTATCGGGCCTGGCAGCGGGGGATGGTCCTCAAGCTCATCGAGGAACCCGGTCGCGACGGCATACCGCCGCGGGTCATGGCCACCGTGGACGCCGGGCCGGGCCGGGAGCCGCTGACCGTCGAATGGGACAGTCCCGAACGGCGGTTGGCGCTGGTGGCGCGGATGGCGCGGGCGGGGGTGTCACCCGTGCTCATCTGCGATCGCCTGCTGGCCGACCTGTCGGTCTCGTCGCCGCTGCGGTATTCGATGCGCTGAGCGGGAGGCAGGTGGACCAAGCAAATGCTTGGTTGTATATTGACGGGGTGACCCAACCTGACCCCTCCAAATCAGCACGTCGCACCGAGCTGCTCGGCCTGGCCGCGAATCTGTTCGCGGAACGGGGCCTGCGCGCTACCACGGTTCGTGACATTGCCGACGCGGCGGGGATTCTATCCGGGAGTCTCTACCACCACTTCGATTCCAAAGAAGCCATGGTGGACGAAATCCTGCGCGGGTTCCTCGACGACCTCTTCGGTCGCTACCGCGAAATCGTGGCGGCCGGCGTCCCCGCCCGCGACACGCTGGAAGCTCTGGTCACCGCTTCCTACGAATCCTTCGACCGGTTCCACGCGGCCGTCGCCATCTACCAGGCCGAGGCCAAACGACTCAGCGGCACACCGCGATTCGACTACATCGCGGAATACAACAGCGAGTTCCGTGAGCTCTGGCACCAGGTGCTGACCAACGGCGTCGCCGACGGCAGCTTCCGGCCCGAGATGGACATCGAACTGGCCTACCGGTTCCTGCGCGACACCGTCTGGGTGTCGGTGCGCTGGTACCAGCCCGGCGGCCGGATCACCGTCGACAACCTCGCCAAGCAGTACCTGACCATCGTGCTCGACGGGCTCACCAGCCCCGAGAAGCGCACATAACCAACTCTCAGCGACAACTTCACCGCAGCAGCAGCCAGTAGGAGTTCCCCATGTCAGCACCGTCCCGCCGTCAGTATTCGCCGATGCGTGAGGCGTATGTGATCGACGCCGTGCGCACGCCGGTCGGCAAGCGGGGCGGCTCGCTGGCCGCCGTGCACCCGGCCGATCTGGGCGCCACCGCCATCAAGGGGCTCATCGAGCGCACCAACCTGGACCCGGCCGCGGTGGACGACGTGGTGTTCGGCTGCTGCGACACCATCGGCCCGCAGGCCGGAAACATCGCGCGCACCTCGTGGCTGGCCGCGGGCTACCCCGAGTCGGTGCCGGGCGTGACCGTGGACCGGCAGTGCGGTTCCTCGCAGCAGGCCATCACCTTCGGCGCCCAGGCCATCATGTCCGGCACCGCCGAGGTGATCGTGGCCGGCGGCGTGCAGAACATGAGCGCCATCCCGATCTCCGCGGCCATGCTGGCCGGGCAGGCCTACGGCTTCGACTCGCCGTTCGTCGGCGCGCAGGGCTGGGACCACCGCTACGGCACCGGTGAAGTGTCGCAGTTCAATTCGGCCACCATGATCGCCGAGAAGTGGGACATCTCCCGCCGCGACATGGAGGAGTGGGCGCTGCGCAGCAACGAGCGCGCCCGCAAGGCCATCGTGGACGGCAAGTTCGACCGCGAGATCGTGCCGGTGGGCGACTTCTGGATCGACGAGTGCCCGCGCGAGACCACCCTGGAGAAGATGGCCGGGCTGCAGCCGCTCGCCGAGGGCAGCCGCATCACCGCGGCCCTGGCCAGCCAGATCTCCGACGGCTCCAGCGCCACCCTGCTGGCCTCGGACTGGGCGGTCCAGGAGTACGGGCTCACCCCGCGGGCGCGCATCCACCACGTGAGCGCGCGCGGCGCGGACCCGATCTACATGCTGACCGCGCCCATCCCGGCCACCAGGTGGGCGCTGGAGAAGACCGGTCTGACCATCGACGACATGGACGTCATCGAGATCAACGAGGCCTTCGCCTCGGTGGTGCTGGCCTGGATCAAGGAGACCGGCGCCAACCCCGACAAGGTCAATGTCAACGGCGGCGCCATCGCGCTGGGCCACCCGCTGGGCGCGACCGGCGCCAAGCTGTTCGCCTCCCTGCTCAACGAGCTGGAGCGGGTGAACGGCCGCTATGGTCTGCTCACCATCTGTGAGGGCGGCGGCACCGCCAACGTCACCATCATCGAGCGCCTGGGCTAGTCCAGATACGGCGTTTCGGAAGCGGCACACCGAGTTTCGGTGTGCCGCTTTCGTATCCGGGGCCTTGCAATGTTCGCTATCGTCGAACGACAGGCCGGTTGAAAGCGAAGTTGTCCGGGGTGGGGACTGTGATGGACGAGTACCTGCCGAGAAGAGTTTTCCTCCTGGGGGCCTTCGGTTTAGCGGGCATGGGCTACATGGCCGCTGCGGCCGCCGATCCGGTCCCCCTGCCCCCGCCGCCCGTGCCGCTGCCCCCGCTGCCCCCGCCGACGTTCACGCCGTTCAACTACCATTCGCCCGCGCTGCAGCCGTTCGTCGACGACCTGCCCATTCCCGAAACACGGCGGGCCGCAGGGGAGTTGGCGGCCATCTCGGGAACTCACCGCTATCACCGGGAACTGCCGGAGACCCGCAGCTGGGGCTTCGGGCAGCCGGTGCTCGGGCCGAACCTGGAGGCGCATCGGGATCAGGTGGCGCGTATCGGTTTTCGCAATGAGCTGGGCACCCATGTGCTGGCCCAGCATGTGGACCTGACCATGCACGGCGTCACCGAGCTGGATCGCACCGATCCGCGCTTCACCGTGCACCTGCACGGCGGCGCGAATTCGCCCGACTCCGACGGACATCCGCTCATCGGTTGGCGCAATGGCGGCGGGCCCAGCTTCGCGTACGGCAACCGGCAGGAGGCCGCGACCCTCTGGTACCACGACCACGCCATGGGGATCACCAGGTTGAACATCCAGGCCGGGCTGGCCGGAATATATTACCTGCGGGACGAATTCGACACCGGCCGCGACGGCAACCCGATCGGCCTGCCCAGCGGCGAGTTCGAGATCCCGCTCATCGTGCAGGACCGGACCTTCAATGCCGACGGCAGCCTGCAACCCATGGTGGCCACCTATATTCCGCAGGGCTACAACCAATCCGGGCAGCTGGGGGACGTGTGCTGCGTGAACGGCGTGGTGTGGCCGCGGCTCGAGGTACGGCGCACCGTCTACCGGTTCCGGCTGCTCAACGGCTCCAACTCGCGGCCCTACATCTTCGAGTTCTCCAACGGCATGCTGTTCTTCGCGATCGGCGGGGATCTGGGCCTGCTGGACCGGCCGGTGCCGACACCGTCGATCCGGGTGAGCCCCGGTGAACGGGTGGACCTGCTCGTCGATTTCGGCGGCCTCGGCGACGGCGAGACCGTCGACCTGATCAATACCGCCGAAAACGATTTCGGCAATGCCGTGTTCATGGCCCCCGAGCTGCGGCCCATCATGCGCTTCACCGGCGCGGGCGACGGTCCGGCCCACGACATCCCGCGACTGCTGCGGGGCGGCCCCGGCCTGCCCGACCCGCTGGAGCCCACCTACCGGCCGGGCTCGGTGCGCACGGTGACGCTACTCGGCCTCAATGACGATTCCCGGGCCGCGGCGGTCTTCCCGACCATGATGTCGCTGAACAATCTGCCCTTCCTGAGCTCGGACATCGATACGGCACGGGCCGGGACGGTGGAACAGTGGGACATCGTCAACACGACCCCGTTCGACCACCCCATCCACCTGCACCTGGCCCGGATGCGGGTGATCGGCCGCCAGCCCATGCTCACCTCGGCCTACTTCTTCGCCAACTACCCGCCGGCGTTCGGTACCCGCTGGGCGCCCTCGGCCGACGGGTTCGCCATCGGGCCCCAGCAGGGGCCGCCGCCCTGGGAAGCCGGGTGGAAGGACACCATCGAGTGCCCGACCGACACCATCACCCGGATCCTGGTGAAGTGGCCGTCGGTCGAGGAGCTCGGCTTCGATCCCGATGCGGTGGTTCCCGTGCCGCCCGGCGCGGAGGCCATGGCGCCCACCGGTGCCGGCATGGCGGGCGGGATGGCGGATACCCCGGAGATCCACGGCTACGTGTGGCACTGCCACAACCTCGACCATGCCGACCACGACATGATGCAGCAGATCCGCGTCCAGCCCTGACCTCCGCAGGGTGCGCGAAGTTGCCGGGATGCCACGGCATTTCGGCCGGGATTCCTACACTGCGTGCATGTCGAGATCGGTGCAGGGCCGGTTCGAGGAGATAGCCCGCAAGGCCCGGCGGGTACAGGACGCCATCGACGGCGTGCGGGCTCGCGCCGACGTGGACGGGGTGCGGATCGTGGTCGCACCGGACGGCCGCATCAAGGCCCTCGAGCTACCGGATTCGCGGATGGCACAGGCGATTTCGCATGCTCACGAACAGGCGCTCGCGCACGCGCTCGAATGCGCCGATCGCCTGCGCGGTGAACTCACCGCAGATCCCGCGGTGGCGACCGCCTGGCGTCTGTTGATGCGACCGGTCCCGGAGTTGTCGAAAACTGCTGCGCCGCACGATGACTCGGCCGCGTCGCAAGTGGATGCCCCGAACCCGTACGCCCTGCCCGCCGCCGTCCGGCACCGATACGGCCTGCTCTGAACCGATCGGCGTACCCGCGCGCCCGGCGGGTTGCGGGACGTTGCCCAGAGCTGTGAAGACGGCCCGCCGGGCCGGCCCGGCGGGCTCGCACCGCACCGGCCGGGCTCGGCGGGCCAGGCGGGGAGCGCGGCGCGAGCTGGGGGTTTGCTCGGATTAGGATGGCCGCGGACTTGTTTCGGGCCTTCGGGAGAAAGCGGGCGGTTCATGGATCTGGGTGTCCGCTGGAAGGTGCACGGCGACGGGCGCTCGCCCGCGCCGGGGGCGGTGGTGCGGCCGGACGAGCGGCTGTCATGGCCGCGCACCTTCGGGCTGGGCGCGCAACACGTGGTGGCCATGTTCGGCGCGAGTTTCGTTGCGCCCGTGCTGATGGGGCTCGATCCCAACCTCGCCATCATGATGTCGGGCGTCGCGACCGTGCTGTTCCTGCTCGCCACCCGCGGCCGGGTGCCCAGCTATCTGGGCTGCTCGCTGTCGTTCGTGGGTGTGGCCGCGGTGATCCGGGCGCAGGGCGGTAGTAGCGCGACGGTTACCGGCGCCTGCCTGGTGGTGGGCGCCGCGCTGTTCCTGATCGGCCTGGCCGTACAGCGGTTCGGCGCGCGCATCATTCACGCCGCCATGCCACCGGTGGTGACCGGCGCGGTGGTCATGCTCATCGGCTTCAACCTGGCCCCGGTCACCGCCTCGACCTACTGGCCGCAGGATCAGTGGACCGCGCTGCTGGTCATGCTGTTCACCGGGCTGGCCGTGGTGGGCCTGCGCGGATTCTTCGCGCGCATCGCGATCTTCCTGGGCCTGGTGTTCGGGTACGGGCTCTCGTGGGTGCAGGACCGGGTGTTCGGGCAGATCCATTCGGCCGACGGCAGTGGCAAGGTCACCGATCACTGGCGGCTGGATCTGTCCGGTGTGGCCAAGGCGGATTGGCTCGGCCTGCCCAGCTTCCACGCTCCGTCCTTCCAGTGGTCGGCGGTGCTGGTGGCGCTGCCGGTGGTGATCGCGCTGGTCGCCGAGAACGCCGGGCACGTGAAGGCGGTCGGCGAGATGACCGGCGCCAACCTGGACGACAGGCTCGGCACCGCCATCGCCGCCGACGGCGCGGCCTCCATGCTGTCCACCGCGGTCGGCGGCCCGCCCAACACCACCTATTCGGAGAACATCGGCGTCATGGCCGCCACCCGGGTGTACTCCACGGCCGCCTACTGGGCCGCCGCGTTCTTCGCGCTGCTGTTCGGCCTGTGCCCCAAGTTCGGCGCCATCGTCGCGGCCATTCCGGGCGGCGTGCTGGGCGGGATCACCGTCATCCTGTACGGCATGATCGGCCTGCTGGGCGCGCAGATCTGGACCAATGCCCGGGTCGATCTCCGCAATCCGCTGAACCTGGTGCCCGCCGCCGCGGGCCTGATCATCGGCATCGGCAATGTGAGCATGAAGTTCACCAGCAACTTCACCCTGAGCGGCATCGCCCTTGGCACCCTGGTCGTCATCACCGGCTACCACGTGCTGCGCGTCTTCGCGCCCGCGCACTTCAAGGGGGAGGAGCCGCTGCTCGACGAGGGCACCTCCTCCTACGACGAATCAGGCAGGTAGCGAACGGGGTTCGGCCGCGGCCGGTCCGTCCGCCTGCTCTCCGGCGTAGGGCAGCTGCAGCACGTACCTGGAGTGTTCGGACGAATACTCCAGGTACTGCGAGGCTTCCGGGTCGCAGGCCAGTCCCTCGATCCGGGTCCACTGCCCGTCACCGGAGGCGATGGTGTCGGTGTAGCGGACGTGCAGGTGGCCGTGGAACAGCACGCTGGGCCGCAGCGCCCGCACCACCCGCTGGATGCGGTCCTGGTTGGGATAGCACTCGTCCTTGTCCTTGCGATTCCACTTCGGCTGCGAGGCGCGCGGTTTGTCGTGGGTGAGCAGTACGTCCACCGGTGAGCTGTCGGCATCGAGCAGGCCGGTCAGCTCGGCGTCGGTCATCTCCTCCTCCGGAAACCACAGCATGCCCGCGGTCTCCGGCCGCTTCGAGGAGCCGTAGCCGCGCCGCTTGGCGACCTGCTCGGCCTTGCGGGCCTCCCGCGCCAGCCGCCAGCCCTTGTCGGTGGAGCGGGCCCCGCCGAAGGCGGCGAAGCTGGTGCCCTCCCAGGTCCAGCGGTGCCCGCGCGGGGCGTACCGGAGGTGCTTGCGGCACACCAGGAATCCCTCGTCGTCGGGATGCTCGTCGTAGAGCTCGTGCAGCAGCGAGCTCTTGTCGTGGTTCCCGTCCAGGAAGTACACGGTGACCCCGGCGCGCTTGGCCGCCCTGTTCACCACGTCGAAGTACCGCCGCCCCGAGTGCATGTGCTCCCACGCCCCGAAGTCCCCCACGGCGAACACCCGCGCGCAGTCATTCCGCGCCGCGACCCGTATCAATGCCAGCGCATGCGCGGTGTTCCCGTGCAGGTCTCCGACAATCAGGACATTCCCCATCGCCACATGGTGGCACCCCCGTCCCCGGACGGCATCCGCAATTCCCGGACGCCGCTTTCGGCCGGCCCGAATTAGGCTGACCTCCATGAACTCTGTGTTGGTTACCGGCGCGGCGCGCGGCATCGGCAAGGCCGTCTGCCTGCGTCTGGCGCAGCAGAACTGGCAGGTCTACGCAGGCGTCCGCAAGCTCTCCGACGGTGAGGCGCTGGTCGAGGCGGACTCCCGCATCACTCCGGTCGTCCTCGATGTCACGAATCCCGACCACATCGCCGCCCTCGACGAGGTGCTGCCCGCCGACCTGACGGCCGTGGTCAACAATGCGGGCATCGTCGCCGACGGTCCGGTCGAGCTCCTCGATCTGGACGCCCTCCGAAACCAGTTCGAGGTCAATGTCTTCGGTGCGGTCGCGGTCACCCAGGCCGTCCTACCGCGCCTGCGCGCCACCCGCGGCCGCGTGGTCTTCATCTCCTCGCTGTCCGGCCGCATCTCCACCCCCGGGACCGGCGCCTACAACTCCTCCAAGTTCGCCCTCGAGGGCCTGGTCGACGCCCTCCGGGTGGAGCTGCGCCCCTGGGGAATCCACACGTCCCTGATCGAGCCCGGCCCGATCGCCACCGACCTCTGGTTCGGCGCGACCGACATGGTCGACACCACGACCGCCCACCTCACCGATGCCCAGCGCGAGCTCTACAGCGCCCACCTCACGGGCCTGCGCAAGATGTCCCAGCAGGTCCCGAAGATCGCCGCCCCCGTCGACTCGGTCGTCAACGAGATCGAAAAGGCTCTCACCGCGAAGCGCCCCAGGGCCCGCTACATCCCGGGCCTCGCCGGAAAGATCCAGGTGGTGGCCACCTCACTCACCCCGACCCCGATCCTGGACACCGTCTTCGCCCTGGTCTCCGGCATCCACAAGAAGTAGCGGGCACAGCGCAGCGTTGGGCCGGAGCAGAGGCCCGGAGAGGCGGGGGAGGTTACGCGCCGTAGACCGGCTCCGGGGTGGTGGCCTTGGACAGCAGGTCGCGCACGACCGGGCCCAGCTCGGCCGGCTCCCAGCGGGCGCCGCGGTCGATGGAGACACCGTGGCGCCAGCCGTCGGCGACGGTCACCTTGCCGCCCTCGACCTCGAACATGCGGCCGGTGACACCGGCGGAATCGGCGCTGCCCAGCCAGACCACCAGCGGCGAGACGTTTTCCGGGGCCATGGCGTCGAAGCCGTCCTCGGGGGCGGCCATCATGTCGGCGAAGACCGTCTCGGTCATGCGGGTGCGGGCCGCCGGGGCGATGGCGTTGACGGTGATGCCGTAGCGCGCGAATTCGGCCGACGCGGTGAGGGTCAGGCCCGCGATGCCGGACTTCGCGGCGGAGTAGTTGCCCTGGCCGACCGAGCCGAGCAGGCCCGCGCCGGAGCTGGTGTTGATGATGCGGGCCTCGGGGGTGCGGCCGGCCTTGGCCTCGTTGCGCCAGTACTCGGCGGCGTGCCGCATGGGCGCGAAGTGGCCCTTGAGGTGCACCTTGATGACCGCGTCCCACTCGTCCTCGGCGAGGTTGACCAGCATCCGGTCGCGGACGATGCCGGCATTGTTGACCAGCACGTCCAGGCGGCCGAAGGTGTCGACGGCGGTCTGGATCAGGCGGCGCGCGCCCTCCCAGTCGGAGATGTCGTCGCCGTTCACGATGGCCTCGCCACCGAGGGCCTTGATCTCCTCGACGACCTGCGCGGCCGGGGAGTCCGGGCTGGGCGCGCCGTCGAGCTCGGCGCCGAGGTCGTTCACGACCACCTTCGCGCCGGCGGCGGCGAAGGCGAGGGCGTGGGCACGGCCGATGCCACGACCGGCGCCGGTCACGATGACGACGCGGCCGTCGCAGATCTTGTTGTCGGTCATATCGATTACCTCTTCGTGTTCGATCGGTCTAGTGGCCCGAGACGGCGGGGACGTCTGCGGTGGATGCTTCGAGGAAGGCGGGCTTCTCGCCGCCGCCGTGCACCAGCAGCGCGCTGCCGGTGACGTACGCGGCCAGGGGCGAGGCCAGGAACGCGGCGGTGCGACCGATGTCCTCGGGCGTCGCCATGCGCTGCATGGGAACCGTTCGGCTCACCGAGGCGATGCCCTCCTCGTCGCCGTAGTGCAGGTGCGAGGACTCGGTGTTGACCAGGCCGCAGATGACGGAGTTCATCCGCACCTTCGGAGCCCACTCCACCGCGAGCGACGAAACCAGGCTGTCCACACCGGCTTTGGCCGCACCGTAGGCCGCGGTGCCGGGGGAGGGCCGATGCCCGGAGACGCTGGAGATCATCACGATCGATCCGCCCGTCTCCTGCTTCTGCATGACCTCGTTGGCCACCTGCGAAACCAGCAGCGGCGCCAGCAGATTCAGCTGCACGATCTTGGCGTGGAAGTTGGCGCTGGCGTCGGCGGCCAGGGCGAAGGGCGCACCACCGGCATTGTTCACCACGGTGTCGAGCCGCCCGTACTTCGCGACGATGGCCTCGATCAGTCCGCGCACCGAGTCCGGGTCGCGCACATCGCACGGCAGGAAGTCGATGCCGCGGCCATTGCTCTCGACGGGGGTGTCGCCGGGCCGTCGCGCGCAGGCCACCACGGTCGCGCCCGCGTCCAGGAATACCCGGCTGATGCCGGCGCCGACGCCGCGCACGCCGCCGGTGACCAAGACGACCGAGCCGGACAGGTTTACTTCGATTCCCACCGTGATAACCTACCAAGCACTTGCTTGTTTTGCCAACGATGGGACATTCGATGGGGATCAACCGTCACACCGAAACCGAGGGCGTCGAAGTCGTCACTGTCGACTACCCGCCGGTCAACGCGCTGCCTTCCGACGGCTGGTTCGCCCTGGCCGACGCCGTCACCCAGGCCGGCCGCAACCCGGAGACCCGGGTCGTCGTGCTGCGCGCCGAGGGCCGCGGCTTCAACGCGGGCGTGGATATCAAGGAGATGAACGCGGACACCGGGCACACCGCCCTGATCCGCGCCAACCACGGCTGCTTCGCCGCCTTCGCGGCGATCTACGACTGCGAGGTTCCGGTCGTCACCGCCGTGAACGGCTTCTGCCTCGGCGGTGGCATCGGCCTGGTCGGCAACTCCGACGTCATCGTCGCCTCCGACGACGCGACCTTCGGCCTCCCCGAGGTCGACCGCGGCGCGCTCGGTGCGGCCACCCACCTGGCGCGACTGGTCCCCCAGCACCTGATGCGGACCATGTTCTACACCGCGGGCACCCTCACCGCGCAGCAGCTGCACCACTACGGCTCGGTCTTCAAGGTGGTGCCGCGCGCCGAACTCGACGCCGCCGCCATGGAGGTCGCCAAGAACATCGCCAACAAGGACGGCCGCGTCATCCGCGCCGCCAAGAAGGCGCTCAACGGCATCGACGTGCAGGACGTGCACCGCTCCTACCGCTTCGAGCAGGGCTTCACCATGGAGCTCAACCTCGCAGGTGTGGCCGACGAGATCCGGGCGCGCTTCGACGACGACCTGGCCGCTCAGAAAAAAGCAAAGTAGAAGGGGCGAAACACTATGCGCGACAAGCGAATGAGCCTCGACGAGGTCGTCGGTGAGCTTCGCAGCGGCATGACCATCGGCATCGGCGGCTGGGGTTCCCGGCGCAAGCCGATGGCCTTCGTGCGCGCCCTGCTGCGTTCGGACATCACCGATCTGACCGTCGTCACCTACGGCGGCCCGGATCTGGGCCTGCTGTGCTCGGCGGGCAAGGTGCGCAAGGCCTACTACGGCTTCGTGTCCCTGGACTCCGCGCCGTTCTACGACCCGTGGTTCGCCAAGGCCCGCACCGAGGGTGCGATCACCGTGCGCGAGATGGACGAGGGCATGGTCAAGTGCGGTCTGCAGGCCGCCGCGGCCCGCCTGCCGTTCCTGCCCATCCGCGCCGGATTGGGTTCTGCCGTCATCGATTTCTGGGAGGGCGAGCTCGAGACCGTCCAGTCCCCGTACGCCGATGCAGACGGCCGCCGCGAAACCCTCGTCGCCATGCCCGCTCTGAACCTGGACGCCGCCTTCGTGCACCTGGACCTGGGTGACAAGCACGGCAATGCCGCCTACACCGGCGTCGACCCGTACATGGACGACCTGTACATGCTCTCCGCCGAGAAGCGCTACCTGTCGGTGGACCGGCTCGTCGAGACCGAGGAACTGGTGAAAGCCGTTCCGACGCAGGCTCTCATCCTCAACCGCATGATGGTCGACGGGGTGGTCGAGGCCCCCGGCGGCGCGCACTTCACCTTCTCCGGCAGCTACGGCCGCGACGAGAAGTTCCAGCGCCACTACGTCGAGGCCGCCAAGACGCCCGAGTCGTGGGCCGAGTTCAAGGCTCGCTACCTGGACGTGTCCGAGGCCGAATATCAGGCCGCCGTCAAGGCTTTCGCCGAGGAGCAGAAGTAATGACCGACACCACCACCGTTACTCGGGCCGAGATCTGCGTCGTTGCCGCCGCCGAGATCTTCCGGGGCGCGGGCGAGATCATGGCCTCGCCCATGTCCACCGTCACCACCATCGGCGCGCGGCTGGCGCGGCTCACCTTCGAGCCGGACCTGCTGCTGTCCGACGGTGAGGCGCTGTTCTTCGCCGAGATCCCGCCGATCGGCGGCAAGGCGCCCATCGAGGGCTGGATTCCGTTCTCGAAGGTCTTCGATGTGGTGAATTCCGGTCGCCGCCATGTGGTCATGGGCGCCAACCAGATCGACAGGTACGGCAACCAGAACCTGTCCGCGTTCGGTCCGCTGCAGCAGCCGACCCGGCAGATGTTCGGTGTGCGCGGCGCGCCGGGCAACACCATCAACCACGCCACCAGCTACTTCGTGCCCAAGCACAACAAGCGGGTGTTCGTCGACCAGGTCGACATCGTCTCCGGAATCGGTTACGACCAGGTCGATTCCGAGAACCCGGCCTACCGCTTCCACCACCTGCACCGGGTGGTCTCGAACCTGGGCGTGTTCGACTTCAACGGCCCGGACCACACCCTGCGCGCGCTGTCGCTGCACCCGGGTGTGACCGCCGACGAGGTCGCGGAGAACACCTCCTTCGAGATCGCCGGGCTGGCCGACGCGGGCGAGACCCGTTTGCCCACCGAGGAAGAGCTCACCATCATCCGGACCGTGCTGGACCCCAAGGGCTTCCGTGAGAAGGAAGTGACGGCATGACCGCGCAACGGCTCAAGACGCCGCTGACCGAACTGGTCGGCATCGAGCACCCGATCGTGCAGACCGGCATGGGCTGGGTCGCCGGTCCGGGCCTGGTCGCGGCCACCGCGAACGCCGGCGGCCTCGGCATCCTCGCCTCGGCGACCATGACCCTCGACGAACTCGAGGTGGCCATCGCCAAGACGAAGGCCAAGACCGACAAGCCCTTCGGCGTGAACATTCGCGCCGACCTGTCGGACGCGCCCGACCGCATCGACATGATGATCCGCGACGGCGTGAAGGTGGCCTCCTTCGCGCTGGCTCCCAAGAAGGAGCTCATCGCCAAGCTCAAGGACAACGGCGTGGTCGTCATGCCGTCCATCGGCGCGGCCAAGCATGCGGTCAAGGTCGCCTCCTGGGGCGCTGACGCGGTGATCGTGCAGGGCGGTGAGGGCGGTGGCCACACCGGTTCCGTCGCGACCACACTGCTGCTGCCGTCCGTCCTCGACGCCGTCGACATCCCGGTGGTCGCCGGTGGCGGTTTCTTCGACGGCCGCGGCCTGGCCGCCGCGCTGTCCTACGGCGCGGCCGGCGTCGCCATGGGCACCCGCTTCCTGCTCACCCAGGACTCGAGCGTCCCGGACTCGGTCAAGCAGGAGTACCTCAAGCGCGGACTGCAGGACACCGTCGTCTCCAAGAAGGTCGACGGCATGCCGCACCGCGTGCTGAACACCGAACTGGTGGACAAGCTGGAGCATTCGAGCGGCCTGCGCGGACTCACCGCCGCCGTCTCGAATGCCGTCAAGTTCAAGAGCATGACCGGCATGAAGTGGTCGACCATGATCAAGGACGGCATCGGCATGCGGAAGCAGAAGGGCCTCACCTGGTCCCAGGTCATCATGGCCGCCAACACCCCGATGCTGTTGAAAGCCGGTCTGGTGGAGGGCAACACCCACGCGGGCGTGCTCGCCTCCGGCCAGGCCGCGGGCATCATCGACGACCTGCCCACGGTGCAGGACCTCATCGACCGCATCATCACCGAGGCCATCGAGCGCATCGACAGCCTCAACACCTACCGCGTCAGCACCACCGCCTGACGCGTCCCCGAACGTGCGCGGCCACCACAGCCCGACCGCGCACCCGGATCCGGCCAACCCTCGGATCCTTGCGCGCGCCCATCCGGCGCGCGCCGAGCCGTCCCCGGAACCTCTCGCCCGGGGGCGGCTTCGCGCGTTTATCGACCCACCACGCAACGTCGGGGCGCCTTTGTGCGGATCCGTGTCGGGTCGGCCGGGGCACCTGCGAGTTAGCTGCCTTTTGCCTGATTTGTCAGCTTTAGTGCGAGGTTTCAGACCTCACGGTCGCCCTGCTTCGACGGTGAGGTTCGGCCCGAAGAACCTGGCCCGGGCCAATTGGCCTGGGCCGCTGGTGATATTGGGTACATGGGGTGTCGCGCAGGCGTACGGTTTGTGAGCCCCCCTAATGCAATCGGGGACTTGCGCGGATTGCCGTCGTGACCGGTACGATGGCCGCGTTCCGCAACGGTCCGGCAATCGGGGCGACAGTGTGAGCTCGAGACCTGTCCCGAACTGCCTGGTGCGGATCGGGATTCCGTACCCCTGGTGCGGAGGAAGCCAAGCGCGCGGTATCTGATGAGGGGATGGCTGTCGCATGATCGTCGATCGTGCAATGCGCCTGGTGGCAGTGATCGCTGCTGTCACCGGTTCGGCGCTGCTCGCGCCCGCGGTTGCCGATGCGCATCCGGGGGGCATCCCGCTCGATCCCGTACCCGCGGGCCAGGATCCGACCCTGCCCGCGCCCGGCGGTTCGCAATCGCAGGCGCCCGCTGTCACGCAACCTCAGGCAATCGATGCCACTCGTCCGCAGCCCGTCACCCCGGTGGCCGGGCCGCAGGATCTGCTGTCCATGCTGCTCGCGCTCGGAACCGGCTCGGCCGGTGCCGGTTCCGCCGGCGTCGGCTCGGCCGCGGTCGGTTCGGCCGGACTGGGCACCGTGCTGGGCGGAACCGGCTCCGCGGCCCTGGGCACCGGGTCTGCCGTAACCGGTTCCGCCGGTGCGGAATTGGGTTCGGCCGTCGCCGGTACCGGCTCGGCCGGGGCGGCCACCGGTTCGGCCGCGCTCGGAACCGGTTCCGCCGCAGTCGGTTCCGCCGGTCTCGGCACCGCGGGTGTGCTCGGCCTGGGTTCGGCGGGCGTCGGCTCCGCGGGCGTGGGGACCGGTTCCGCGCTGCTGGGCCTGCTGCTCGGCACGGGTTCGGCCGCAACAGGTTCGGCTGCGGTGGGCTCGGCCGCAACGGGTTCGGCCGGGCTGGCCGCGCTGTGCACCGGTTCGGCCGCGGTCGGTTCCGCCGGAATCGGTTCCGCGGGGCTCGGTTCCGCGGCGGTTTGCGCTTCGCCACTGCTGCTGTTGCTGATCCCGCCGCCCGCCGCGCCCGCGGTGCCGCCGGTGCCGCTGGAGATTCCGCAGCCCCCGGCGGTGCCGCAGTTGCCCGCCGTCGTAGCCCCGGCGGCCGCGCTGCCCGAGCCGGAGGTCGCACCTGCCGCGCCGCCGTTCCCCGCGCCGGCGCCCGCTCCCGTTCTGGCCCAGCCGAATCCGGATGTGAAGCCGACCTCGAACAACACCCCGCTGCCGCCGTGGAAGCCACTGTCGGTGATCGGCGGGCTGATCGCCATGGCGCTGGTGGGCACCGGCTCGGGCGCGGTGAGCTTCCAGAGCGCGTCCGCGGCCCAGGCGCGCGTCGATGCCGCGCGCGCTGCTTTCTTCGGACCGAGGGTATGAGGGGACCGCGATGACCGGGAGCAAGGCTCATAGCATCGGGTCCTACCGCCGGGTGGCCGCCGCGGTGGACGCGGTGTGCGCGGTGGCCGCCGATTTCGACGCCACCGACCTGGACGAGGTGGTGCTCGCCATCTCGGCGGAGCGGCGGCGGATCATCGAGATCGCCAGTGCCCAACTGGGCCCGGGCGTGTGCGGCCAGCGCCGCAGCTATCCGGACCGGGATGTGATCGTGCTGGCGCAGTCGCTACCCAGTCGTGAGCACACCCTGGCGCACGAGCTGGGGCACATCGTCTTCGACCATCCGGGCGAGGCGGCGACCGAGGTGGTGCTGGAGGCCAGCGACGATCTCATCGCCTACATGCTCAGCCAGCGCGCGCATCAGAAGGCCATCGATCTCGGCGACGACGAGCAATGCGAGTGGGAGGCGGAGACTTTCGCGAGCATGCTCATGACCCGCCTGCGCGTGTTCAACAGCCGGGGCGCGGGCGTCTCGGTCCTTCGATTCGATGAGGCGTTGGGATGACCGAGTCAGGGGATGCGGCATGACCTTCTGGGTGACGGCCATGCTGGTGTGGATGGCCTCGGGTGCACGCGTCGGGCGCGTGCTGGTGAAACCGGCGACCACCGCGCGGGTCGCGATCGTGATCGCGGTGGCCGCGGTGGCGCTGGCGGTGACCGTCGGCGTGCCGGAAATCGCTCTGGCCGTTGACCATTTGGCACCGGGTGGTGTGCACGGCCAGTGGCTGGGCGACCGGGTGGTCACCGCGGCGTGGATCATGTTCGCCACCGCCACCTCGGTGGTGGCGGCCGCGGCGTGGCCGGTGGTGTCGCGACGAAATCTGCGTCAGATCGGCATGATGATCTACGCCGGCGGCGCGATCGCCATGATTCTCACGCTGCTCTGGTCGCTGACCTTCGGCTGGGTGATCGTGCTGCTGGAGTGCGTGTTCATCGTGATTACCGGTGTGCGCAACCTGGATTGGACCACGCTGGGCCGCGGTATCGCGCTCTACACCACCGGTACCGCGGTGGTCGGTGTGCTGGCGGCGATGTCGATTCGCCGCGAGGCGCGCGACGAGCCGATGCCGAAGCCCGGCGACGAGGGCTGGTTCTGGCCGATGTGGCAGATCGCGGCCATGCTCATCGCCATCGGCGCGGTGTGGATCGTGATCGAGCTGTGGTGGCGAGCCCGGGTGCTGCTCAAGCAGATTCACACCCTGCACCGGGTGCTGATCGCGCGCTTCCCGGAAGTGGTGGCGCACGAGCAGACCGGATCGGGCACTCAGCTCAAGGCTTCCGATCAGGTCGCGCAGATCATGGACGCGCTCTATCTGCAGTCCGGTGGCGGGGTGGAGCTGGCCGCGGCGGGGGCGCCGCCGGTCTCGGTGGCCGAGCGCGCGCAGCGGGTGGCCGCGTGGTCGCGGAATCCGTTCGGCGAGGTGGTGATCGACGGTCGCTGGATCTCGCCGCCGGCGGGGGTCAGTCCGCGTGGCTGGGTGCAGGCCATCGCCCGCGCCTACGACGCGACGGCGGCCGCGTCGCCGAGCACGATTCAGGGCTCCGCGCAACGGTAGTCATTACTTTTCCATTACTATTCGGCGGATCCGCGCATTACCACCCCTCCGCGGCTCCGAACTTGATCACGCGGAGATCACCGACTCAATTGCGATCTTGTCGCAAATGCGCAAGTCCCGTACCGCGCGCGATTGCCAAGGGCGTGGCATTCCGGCGGGCCCTGCACGATGAGACTTCGTATCCGAGGTTTCGTCTCATCGAACCCGTCGTGCGCAGTACGGGACTTTGCTTGTCAGTAGATGTTGTCACTCTTGCTTGTCGCGGATGATGCATTGGGGCCGAAACATCCACAGTGCACAAAACGACATAGTGCACAAAACAACTCATTAGACCGACCGGACTCGCCCAGTCGGCGTTATGCCAGGTTTGTGCATACTGCACCAGTGCAGGGGTCTACGCCACATGGCCTCAGCACGCTGAGACCGGTGCAACATCCTGCACTCGAACCGAATGGTCCGGCGGGTCACCGGCACTGCCCTGCAAGCAGTGCCGGTGACCCGTTCATGTCGAGTCCGGAGCAAGCCCTGTAACAAACCAACACAGTGCGGCCTCCGAGCTAGCCGCACTGTGTTGCTCTGTGGCAGTGCCTATTCCGTGCCGTCCGGAGGAATTTCGGGCAGTCCTTCGCTTGCCCGCAACTTCTCCGCCATAGAGGTGAGGAGGTTCTGAGATTCTTCGGACAGGTCGAACGCCCTACTCGACAGACGACGGAGTCCATAGCCCTGCAGCTGGGACAGCAGCTCGAGATCGTGATCGATCTTCGCCGCGTAGATGTCGTTGAAGAAGTAGTCCGGCTTGACCTTGAAGAACTTTGCCAACGCTGCCACCGTCTCATCCGACGGGTTCGTGCGCTGTCCCGACCGCAACTGCGACAGATACGGTTTCGAGATCGGATGGCCGGATGCCGTCAAGGCTGCCGCCACCTCTGCGTTCGTGTGCGGCTTACGCCCCGGGGGATGCACGGTTTCGAACAGCTTGTTCAGCCGCGCCGCGAAATCAGCCATTGTGAGCCGCCCAATTCCCTTCGCTGTACTAACAGTCGTTATCTCGGATACGTATCATTGATATTAGCGGCTCAGTAACTGAAAACCTACGCCTGATTCGCGATTTCCTTGAAGCTTCTAGGCGGTCATCCGCTTCACCCGCTGTGGCTTGGGCGTTTGCGGGCTAACCCTACGGTTCTTGCTGAGCGCTTAAGAACCCCGGTTCTGGCCCGTCGCGAGGCTCTTCCCGGACGGGCCGCGGGTAGCCATAAGATAGCTGACGTCTCATCTTCCTGCCTGTGCCGCTGATCATGTGGCGTACGCCACGTTTTGCGGCCAGCAGGATGAACGTTCAACCTGGCCGAAAATCATTGAGGGACTAGATCCGTTCGATGATCGTGCCCGTCGCGAGGGCGCCGCCGCAGCACATCAGGACCATGGCGGTGGTCTTGTCCGAGCGCTCCAGCTCGTGCAAAGCCGTTGTGATCAAGCGGGATCCGGTGCTGCCGACCGGGTGGCCGAGCGCGATGGCGCCGCCATTGACGTTGACGCGATCGAAATCCGGCTTGTGCACCGAGGCCCACGACAGCACCACGGACGCGAAAGCCTCGTTGATCTCGAACAAGTCGATGTCGGAGATGCTCATGCCGCTGCGCTCGAGCAGTCGCTCGCACGCCTGCACCGGACCATCCAGGTGGAATTCGGGCTCGCCGCCCACCAGGCACTGCGCCACGATGCGGGCGCGCGGGCGCAATCCCTCACGCTGCGCGGCCTTTTCGTCCATGAGCAGCACCGCGGCCGCGCCGTCGGAGATCTGCGAGGAGGTACCGGCGGTGTGAATTCCGCCCTCCAGCACCGGCTTCAGCTTCGCCAGGCCCTCGCGGGTGGTCTCGCGCAGACCCTGGTCGCGGCTGATGTCGGCGAACTCGCCGGTGAGGTTGCCCTCCTTGTCGACCTGCGGCGCGTTCTTGATGGTCAGCACCTCGCGATCGAAGCGGCCCTCCGCCCACGCCTGCGCGGCCAGTCGCTGCGAGCGCTCACCCAGCTCCTCGACATCGTCGCGAGTGATGCCGCGCCGCTTGGCGATTCGCTCGGCGGCCTCGAACTGGTTGGGCATGTCGATGTTCCAGGACGCGGGACGGCGCGGGCCGGCGTGCGTTCCGACGTTGGCGCCCAACGGAACATGGCTCATGGACTCGATGCCGCAGGCCATGCCGACCTCGATGGCGCCGGTGGAGATGAGCCCGGCCACCAGGCCCGCGGCCTGCTGGGCCGAACCGCACTGGTTGTCGATGGTGACCGCACCGGTCTGCCACGGCAGCCCGGCGTGCAGCCAGGCGGTGCGGGTGACGTTGTTGCCCTGCTCGCCGACCTGCATGACGCAGCCGCCGACGACCTGTTCGACCAGCGCCGGATTCAGTTCCGCGCGCTCGAGCACGCCCTGCTGTGCCGCGCCCAGCAGCTCGGCGGCGTGCAGGCCGGCCAGCCAGCCATTGCGCTTGCCGATGGGCGTGCGGGCGGCCTCGACGATGACGGGAGTACCCATGTCTTTCCTTCCGGATTAGAACTGCAACGAGTTCACAACCAGTAACGTAAGCCTGTTCCGGACCAATACCTAGTCCCTTCTCTTGTTTTACCTCCTGTGCTTCAATAGCGGTAGAACGTGTTTCAGTTGGTCAAAGGAGACTGCTGGTGGTCGACACTGCAGCCCGGCCCGATGTGCCGGATGGATTCGATGTCACCGACCCGGAAATGTGGGCGCACCGGGTCCCGGTCGAAGAACTCGCCGAACTGCGCCGCAGCGCCCCCATCTGGTGGAACCCCAAGTCGCCGGAGGTCGGTGGCTTCACCGACGACGGCTTCTGGGTGCTCAGCAAGCACGCCGACGTCAAGACCGTCTCGCGGCGCGACGACGTGTTCTCCACCTATGAGAACACCGCCATCCCGCGGTTCCAGGACGACATCACGCGCGAGCAGATCGATCTGCAGCGCTTCGTCCTGCTGAACAAGGACGCCCCGGAGCACACCAAGCTTCGCAAGATCATCTCCAAGGGCTTCACCCCACGCGTCATCAACGGCCTGCGGGCCGAGCTGACGGCCCGGGCCGAGGCCATCGTGAAGGCCGCCGCCGACTCCGGCACCGGTGACTTCGTGGAGCAGGTGGCCGCCGAGCTGCCGCTGCAGGCCATCGCCGAACTGATCGGCGTGCCGCAGGAAGACCGCATGAAGCTGTTCAAGTGGTCCAACGACATGACCAGCTACGACGATCCGGACAGCGACGCCGACCCGGTGATCGCCTCCACCGAGATCCTCGGCTACTCGTACCAAATGGCCGAGGCCCGCCGGGCCTGCCCGGCCGACGACATCGTCACCCAGCTCATCAATGCCGACATGGACGGCGAGGCGCTGCTGCCGGAGGAATTCGGCTTCTTCGTCATGATGCTGGCCGTCGCGGGCAACGAGACCACCCGCAATGCCACCACGCACGGCATGATCGCGTTCATGGAGAACCCGGACCAGTGGGAGCTCTTCAAGAAGGAGCGGCCCAAGACCGCCGCCGACGAGATCATCCGCTGGGCCACCCCGGTCAGCTCGTTCCAGCGCACCGCGCTCGAGGACGTGGAAATCAGTGGCGTGCAGATCAAGAAGGGGCAGCGGGTCGTGCTGTCCTACCGCTCGGCCAACTTCGACGAGGAGGTGTTCGAGGATCCGTACACCTTCAATATCCTGCGTGATCCGAACCCGCACCTGTCCTTCGGCGGCACCGGCGCGCACTTCTGCATCGGCGCGAACCTGGCCCGGCTCGAGATCGAGATCATCTTCAATGCCATCGCCGACCACATGCCCGACATCTCCAAGCTCGGAGATCCGCGACGGCTGCAGTCCGGCTGGCTCAACGGCATCAAGGAATTCCAGGTCGACTACAAGACCTGCCCCGTGAAGCACTGAGCCGCAGATGATTTGATCCGCCCCGTTCCCCCTCTCACTCCTCGGGGCGGAGAAAAAGGAAGCGGGCGACTGGATGAATCCAGTCGCCCGCTTCGTCTTTCGTATGCCGACCGAGGGCCTAGGCCTTCTTCATCGTCGACATGGCGCGCTCGGTCTCCCAAAAGGCGCGCAAGGCAAGAATTTTCCCGTCCTCGTCGACCTTGTAGGTGAAGACGCCTTCCGCGTCGACGATATGACCACTCATGGTGGTGCGGATGCGGCCCGTGTAGGCCACCTCACGACCGCAGGCGAAGGAGTCGTCGAAGAGGAACTCGATCGACTCGGTGGGGGCAATCGCCTTGTCCCAGAAGGCTGCGATGGCCTCCGCGCCGCGGTGCCCGACGCCCTCGGGATCGAAGAAGGACGGCCCGATGGGGTCCTCCACGATCCCGTCGGCGGCGAACAGCGCCACCCAGGCCTCCTTGTTCTTCGCCCGCACCGCGGCCTGCGACGCCGTGCCCGCTACCCGGGCCGGGTGTTCGGTCGTGGTGGTCACGGCTGCTCACTCCCGACGACCCACATCGAGAAGTACTGCGAGCCACCGCCGTACGCGTGGCCGTAGGCCTTGCGCGCGTTCTCCACCTGGTAGTCGCCGGCCCGGCCCATGACCTGCTTGGCGGCCTCGGCGAAGCGGATCATGCCGGAGGCGCCGATCGGGTTGGAGGAGAGCACGCCGCCGGACGGGTTGACCGGCAGCTTCCCGCCGATGGCGGTCTCCCCGGCGTCGGTGAGCTTCCAGCCCTCGCCCTCGGGCATGAAGCCCAGGTTCTCCAGCCACATGGGCTCGAACCACGAGAAGGGGACATAGATCTCGGCCGCGTCGATCTCCTCGAGCGGGTTGGTGATCCCGGCCTGTTTCCACAGCGCCTTGGCGGCTTCCTGACCGGCCTTGGGGTTGACCTGGTCGCGGCCGGCGTAGGCGAGCGGCTCGGTGCGCATGGCGGTGCCGTGCACCCAGGCCACCTTCTTGCCCTGTGCCTCCACGGCCTTGCCCGACGCCTCGTCACCGATCACGATGGCGCAGGCGCCGTCCGAGGACGGGCAGGTCTCGTCGAAACGAATGGGGTCCCACAGCATTTGGGAGGACATCACGGATTCCAGGGTGATGTCGGGCTGGTGCAGGTGCGCGAACGGATTACGCGCGCCGTTGCGGCGGTCCTTCACCGCGACCATGGCGCCCACGTGCAGCGGGGCATTGGAGCGGCGGATGTAGGCGCGCACGTGCGGGGCGAAGTAGCCGCCCGCGCCCGCGCCGACCGGCATGGTGAACGGCACCGGATTCGACAGCGCCCACATGGCGTTGGACTCCGACTGCTTCTCCCACGCGATGGCCAGCACCTTGCCGTACACGCCGGCCTGCACCTGGTTGGCCGCGACGATCGCGGTCGAGCCGCCCACCGAACCGGCGGTGTGCACCCGGAGCAGCGGTTTTCCGGTGGCGCCCAGGGCATCCGCGAGGAACAGCTCCGGCATCATGGAGCCCTCGAAGAAGTCGGGAGCCTTGCCGACCACCACGGCGTCGATATCGGCCATGGTCAGGCCGGAGTCCACCAGGGCGCGGTCGATGGCCTCGCGGACCATGCCCCCCATGGATACATCCGACCGTTTGGTCACGTGATGGGTCTGTCCGGTGCCGAGCACCGCGGCGGGGAGTGTCATCGTGCCTCCAGGGTGGCAACCAGGTTCTGCTGCAGCGCGGGCCCCGAACTGGCGTGGGCCAGTGCGCGATTCGCGGTGCCGTTGATGATTTCGGTGGCGGCGAAGCCGATGCGCTCGAGGCCCGCGGCGAACATCGGATTGCCCGACAGCGGACCGCCGGACGGATTGATCCGGGTGGTGCCGTTCAGGCCGATGGCCTGCTTCAGGATCAGCTCCTCGTGGCTGAACTGCGCGTGCAGCTCGGCGATGTCGAAGCCGCTCGCGTCGCCGCCGGTGAGGGCGTCGGCCGCCTTCTTGGCCGAGGCCGAGACCGTCAGGTCGCGCGCACCCAGCACCGGGGTGTCGATGTAGTGGGCCATTCCGGTCAGCCAGGCCGGACGCTCGCACAGCTCGCGGGCGCGATCGCCCACGGCCAGCACGATGGCGGCCGCGCCGTCGGTGATGGGCGCGATGTCATGGGCGCGGAAGGGATCGGCGACCTTCGGTGCGGCCAGCAGCTTTTCGGCGTCGGAGCCGGTGCTGCGCGCGGCCACCGCGGCCATGTCCGCCTCGGTCCAGCGGCCCGCGTCCAGGCCCGCGCGGGCCTGCAGGCCGGCGATGGACACCGAGTCCGGCCACAGCGGCGCGACCAGGTACGGGTCGGTCTGCAGGGTGAGGATCTGGCGCAGGGTACCGGCCGAGGCCTTGCCGAAGCCGTACACCAGGGCCGTCTCGGCCTGTCCGGAGCGCAGTTTCACCCACGCCTCGTACAGCGCCCAGGCCGCGTCCATCTCCACGTGCGACTCGTTGATCGGCGGCACCGCGCCGATGGAGTCGATGGCCGAGATGAACGAGAAGGCGCGTCCGGCAAGGTAATCCGAGGAACCGGAGCACCAGAAGCCGATGTCGGAGACCCCGATGCCGAGCTTGGCGTAGAGCTCCTGGAAGCAGGGCGCCAGCATCTCGACGCCATTGGTGGTGCCGAAGGTCTCCGGCACGTGCGGCGCGTGCGCGAAGCCCACGACCGCGATGTCAGTTGCCTTGTGGTTCAAGGTGGTTCAGCGCCTCTCTACAGGTGGTGCGCGAAGCTGTCGTAGTCGGCGTCGGGTTCGCCGGTGGGCCGGAAGTGGTCGATATTGGCCATGGACAGGCCCCACTCCTCGCGCGGCTTCCACACCGCCTCCACTCGCATACCCATCCGGACCTCGCTCGCCTCGACGCCGAGCATCAGGTGCAGGAAGGGGATGTCGGCGCCGTCGAGCAGCACGTAGGCCGCCACGTACGGGGGCTTGAGGCGCTGGCCCATGAACGGCACGTTCACGATGCAGAAGGTGGTCACGATGCCCTTGTCGGACACCTCGACGTAGTCGTCGGTCGGCGAGCCGTCGCGCGGGTCGGCGCCGCGCGGCGGGAAGTACACCTTGCCGTCCATCCGGGCGCGGGCGCCGAGCAGGCGGCCCTCCATGAGCGCCTTCAGGAAGACGGCCTCCTGCGGGGCGGCGGTGTGCTTGATGGAGAAGTCGACCGGGGTCACGATGCCGGTCACCGGTTCGAGGTCGCTCGCGGAATCGACGGGGGCCGTGGAGGTCTCACCCGGTTCGAAGGCCGCGATGTCGTGGATGTCGCCGGTGCGCTCGGCGGCCCAGCGTGCGCGCACCCGCATCCCGGTGGCGATGTCGGCCGGGGAGGCCACATCCACCGCGTGCAGGATGGCGGTGTCCGCGCCGTCCAGCTTGATCAGCGCGTAGGCGAAGGGCCGGTCGAAGGGCTGGCCGGGCAGCGGCTCGGCCACCCACGACCAGGTCTGGACGGTGCCGACGTCGGACACGCCGACGAACTCCGACAGCGCCTCGCCGGTGGCCGGATCGAATTCCGCGGGCGGCACGATCACGCGCCCATCGGAACCCCGCACCCCGACGACCTTGCCGGATCGCAGTTCCGTGAGGAAGCGACCGATGATCGGACCGGTGGAGCGGGTGTAGTCGAATTGCATCCGCAGCGGTGCGGACAGTATTTCGGTGTTCCCCAGAGTCACGAGATCGAGTAGAACAGGTTCTAGTGATGGTGGCAAGAGTACGGGCTGCGGCCCTGACAACCAGCCCCGGATGTTCTAGGAAGGACATGGAAATGCGCTTTGGTCTGCAACTGGGATATTGGGGCGCGCAGCCGCCCGCCAATCACCGGGAACTGGTGCTGGCCGCGGAGGAGACCGGCTTCGACGCCATCTTCACCGCGGAGTCCTGGGGATCGGACGCCTTCACGCCCCTGGCGTGGTACGGCTCGGACACCAGTCGGGTCCGGCTGGGCACCTCCGTCGTGCAGATGTCGGCGCGCACCCCGACCGCCACCGCCATGGCCGCACTGACCCTCGACCACCTCAGCGGCGGCCGGCACATCCTCGGGCTCGGCGTCTCCGGTCCGCAGGTGGTGGAGGGCTGGTACGGGCAGCCGTTCGCCAAGCCGCTGGCCCGCACCCGCGAGTACGTCTCGATCGTGCGGCAGGTGCTGGCCCGCGAGGGCAAGGTGACCAGCGCGGGCCCGCACTACCCGCTGCCCTACTCCGGATCGGGCGCAACGGGATTCGGCAAGCCGCTCAAGCCCATCACCCACCCGCTGCGCGCGGACCTGCCGATCTGGCTCGGCGCGGAGGGCCCCAAGAACGTGGCGCTGACCGCGGAGATCGCGGACGGCTGGCTGGCCATCTACTACACGCCGCGGCTGGCCGACATGTACAACGAATGGCTCGACGAGGGCTTCTCGCGCCCGGGCGCGCGGCGCTCGCGCGAGGACTTCGAGATCGCCGCCACCGCACAGGTGATCCTGACCGATGACCCCAGGGCCGAACTCGATCGGCTGCGCCCGTTCATGGCGCTCTACATCGGCGGCATGGGCGCCGAGGAACTCAACTTCCACGCCGAGGTGTACCGGCGCATGGGCTATGGCGAGCAGGTGGACGAGATCACCCGGCTGTTCCGCACCGGCCGCAAGGAGGAGGCCGCGGCGGTCGTGCCCGACGAGCTGATTCTCGACACCACCATCATCGGCAACGAAGCGCAGGTGCGTGAGCAGCTGAAGGTGTGGGAGCAGGCCGGCGTCACCATGATGCTCGTGGGTGTCCGCGACGTGGCGCAGTTCGAGGCGCTGCGTCCGCTGATCGAGTCGCAGGGGCACTGAGTCGGTCGCAGGGGGCACTGAGTCGGTCGTAGAACTAGTTCCAGAAATCCGGCCCCGAAGAGGCGCTTCGCGGCCGGTTGGAAAGGGCGCGCCCCGGTGAACGGGTCGCGCCCTTTCGCATCTGTTCCAATTCAGCGTAAGTCGCCGTAGGGTGTGACAGGGGGCACATCCGGTCACTGGACCAAAGCCGAATCTGTGGCTTGTCACACACAAGAACACGTTCTATTTTGAAGCAGTGAGCTACAACATTGCGGACCTTGTCGAGCACACCATCGACCTCATGCCGGAACGTGTCGCGCTGGTTGACGACGCTCGTTCGGTGACCTACGCCGAGCTCGAGGACCGAGCCAACCGGCTGGCGCACTACCTGCAGGATCAGGGTGTGCAGCCGGGTGACAAGGTCGGCGTGTACTCGCGCAACACCATTGAGGCCGTGGAGGCCATGGTGGCCATCTTCAAGGCGCGGGCAGTCATGATCAACGTGAACTACCGCTACGTCGAGAACGAGTTGCAGTACATCTTCGAGAACTCGGATATGGTCGCCGTCATTCACGAGCGGCGGTACAGCGACAGGGTGGCCAATGTGCTGCCGAACGTGCCGAGGATCAAGGCGGTCGTCACCGTCGAGGACGGCACCGACCTGCCGCTGCCCCCGACCGCGGTGGAATACGAAGCGGCGCTGGCCGGCTCGCGCGGCGAGCGCGATTTCGGCGAGCGCTCCTCCGACGACATCATGATGATCTACACCGGCGGCACCACCGGCATGCCCAAGGGCGTCATGTGGCGGCAGGAGGACTGGTGGCGCGTCCTCGGCGGTGGCATCAACTTCTACACCGGTGAATTCATCCAGGACGAGTGGGAGCAGTCCAAGGGCGGCGCGAGCGGCAACTCGCCGATGGTGCGCTACCCGATTCCGCCGCTGATCCACGGCGGCGCGTTCACCGCGACCCTGCACAGCCTTTTCGACGGCGGCAAGGCCGTCATGCTGCCGGAGTTCAGCGGACACGGTGTGTGGCAGGCGATTCAGCGGCACGGCGTCAACATGATCTTCATTACCGGCGATGCCATGGCCCGTCCGATGCTGGACGCGCTGGCCGAGGGCAATGCGGAAACCGGTGAGGCGTACCAGCATTCGAGCCTGTGGGTGCTCGCCAGCTCCGCGGCGCTGTTCTCGCCCGCACTGAAGGACCAGTTCATCGAGAACTTCCCGAACGCGCTCATCACCGACTCCATCGGCTCCTCGGAGACCGGCTTCGGCGGTCTGGCCGTGGCGGCCAAGGGCGCCACGCACACCGGTGGCCCGCGGGTGAAGATCGACGGCTCCACCAAGGTGATCGACGAGGAGGGCAACGAGGTCGCGCCCGGCTCCGGTCAGGTCGGCATGCTGGCGCGCACCGGCAACATCCCGCTCGGCTACTACAACGACCCGGTCAAGACCGCCGAAACCTTCAAGGTGTTCAACGGCGTTCGCTACTCCATCCCCGGCGACTTCGCCCGCGTGGAGGAGGACGGCACCGTCACCATGCTGGGCCGCGGCTCGGTGTCGATCAACTCCGGTGGCGAGAAGATCTACCCCGAAGAGGTCGAGGGCGCGCTCAAGGCGCACCCGGAGATCTTCGACGCGCTCGTGGT
The DNA here is from genome assembly GCF_042754085.1 of Nocardia sp. NPDC059236. Lineage (NCBI taxonomy): Bacteria > Bacillati > Actinomycetota > Actinomycetes > Mycobacteriales > Nocardiaceae > Nocardia > Nocardia sp. NPDC059236. Next base: position 290,907 of record NZ_JBHZAF010000002.1, on the reverse strand, counting down.
CGGCGTGCCGGACGAGCGCTGGGGCCAGCGGGTGGTCGCGGTTGTGCAGTGCCGCGGCGGCGCCCGCCCGACGCTGGAGGAGTTGCGCCCGACCCTGGTCAAGGAGATCTCCTCCTACAAGATGCCGCGCAGCCTGTGGTTCGTGGACGAGATCAAGCGCTCGCCCGCGGGCAAGCCGGACTACAAGTGGGCCAAGGCGCAGACCGAGGCCCGCGAGGCCGACCACCACGCCCAGGCCTCGAACACCAAGTAACGCGGCTCAGCTCGTGGTGTGTGCCGGTGCCCGTCTGCGATCGCAGACGGGTACCAGCCTTTTCGCGGGTGTTTCTTGTCGGTGGGCTGTGCGACGCTGTCTGGCATGAGCGAGAAGGCGGGCGGCACCGTTTCCGACGATGTACTGCGGTCTTTCGAGGGGCATCGGCGGGAGCTGTGCGCCTACGCGTATCGAATGCTCGGGTCCTCGTTCGAAGCCGAGGACGCGGTGCAGGAGACCTTCACGCGGGCGTGGAAGTCCTACGACTCCTTCGAGGGCCGGTCCAGTCTGCGGTCCTGGCTGTACAAGATCACCACCAATGTCTGTCTGGACATGCTGGACGGTCCGCAGCGCCGCGCCAGACCCATGGATCTCAATGGTCCCTCGACCCCCGATTCGCAGCTGCCCCCGCCGGAGCCGGATTACGTGTGGGTGGAACCGATTCCGAACGCCCTCGCCTTCGGCGCCGATCCGGCCGAGGCCGCCAGCGCGAAGGACACGCTGCGCCTGGCCTTCGTCGCGGCGGTGCAGCATCTGCCGGCCAGCCAGCGCGCCATCCTGATCATGCGCGAGGTGCTGCGCTTCTCGGCGGGCGAGACCGCCGACATGCTCAATGTCTCCCCGGCCTCGGTGAACAGCGCCCTGCAGCGGGCCCGCGCCACCATGTCGAAGGTGCAGGAGACGGCCACGGTGTCGGACCCCTTCGACGAGAGCAACGAGCAGCAGCGCAAACTCGTCGACGATTTCGTCAAGGCCTTCGAGGCCTACGACATGGACGCCCTCACCGACCTGCTGAAAGCCGATGTGGCCCTGTCCATGCCGCCGTTCTCGCTGTGGATCTCCGGTCCCGGGAACGTGGCCGCCTTCATGCTCGGCACCGGCCACGCGTGCCGCGACTCCCGCCTGGTCCCGCTGGCCGGCGCCAACGGGCTACCCGCCTTCGGCCACTACAAGCCGAGTGACGAGCCCGGCCGCTGGATCCCGTGGTCCATCACCACTCTCGAACTCGACGGTGACCGCATCTCGGGTCTCACGTTCTTCCTCGACACCGAGAAGCTCTTCCCGCTGTTCGGCCTGCCGATGGAGCTGGGCTCGAACTAGGGCGGGCTCGTCACCGTCCGTCGCCGCGCTCCGGTGGTGTTCCGCGGGCCGGTCCCCCTCCGTCCACATCTCGGACGACGGTGGACTCCGGCCCGCGGACCGGCTTGGCGCGCAACCTCCGTCGAAAGACGGAGGACATCGGTGGCCGTCGCTGATCGCCGTTGATCGGAGGCTCCGCACGAACTAGCCGGTTCCCCTACCCTCACGGTCGGCGCCGCCACCGGTCAAGATCGGCGACTCACCCGTTTTGGGTGACACCCAGCGCATGCAGTCCATCCGGAACACTGATATCTCGCCGGTGCCCGGGTCGCGGACCACGGCGGTGTGTTCGCTGAACCCGCCGACCGGGAATCGAAATATGCTCTCCCACAGGTGCTCACGAGAGGTGCGTGATGACGGTAGAGCTGCACGCGGACGAGCTGTGGGCGGAGAATCTACGCCGCATGCTGGTGGGGGTGCGCCACGAGGCCGTCATGGCCATCGCCCGCCCCGTCCGCCCGGAGACCGAATACGGTTCCGAGGACACGGTTTTCCGGCAGCTGCACGCCGCCGGTAAGCAGGTCCGGCTGCTGTTGTCGGCCGCCTATGTGGGCGCGCGCGGACGGCAGTCGGTGTTGCGGCAGTTCGCGGTCGGCTCGCAGATCCGGGTCACCGACACCGACTTCTGCAATGCGCTGGTCGTCGATCGCGAGCGGGCGGCGCTGTGGTCGGCCGCGCCCGGGCAACAACCGCGCGGCCTGCTGGTGGCCGAACCGGCGCTGCTCGGCGTGGTGCACCAATTCGCCGTCCGCACCTGGCATTCCGCGCGGCAGCTCCGCGATCACCTGGAGCTGGGGGAGCGCGGGCTGGACGCGGTGGCACTGGCGGTGGTCGAGCAGCTGCATGCCGGGGCGAAGGACGAGACGGCGGCGCGGGCGCTGGGGGTGTCGCTGCGCACCTACCGCCGCTATGTCGCGCAGCTGATGGCCCGTTTCGAGGTCAGCACCCGATTCCAGCTCGGGGTGCGGGTGCGTGACCTCGGGCTGTTGAGCTGACTGCACACCCGGTCAGCGGGGAGCACGCATCCCCTCGGCGTGCTCGGCCGCGTACCGCTTGGCGGCGGGATAGTTCGCCTTGCCGCTGGGCTGCCGCATGACCTGGTCGACCAGCCAATACCCTCGGGGCGCTTTGTATCCCGCGATTCTAGTGCGCAGGTGCGCGTCGAGCTCACCGAGCGCGAGCGCGGCTCCCGGGCGCGGCTGCACCACCGCTGCCACGGCCTGTCCGAAGCGGTCGTGCGGAATGCCGATCACCAGGGCGTCGAAGACCTCCGGATGGGATTTGAGGGCGGTCTCGACCTCCTCCGGGAACACCTTCTCGCCGCCGGTATTGATGCACTCCGAGCCGCGCCCGAGCAGGGTGACGGTGCCGTCGGCCTCGTAGCGCGCGTAATCGCCCGGCGCCACATAGCGTTTGCCGTCCACCTCGGCGAAGATCGACCGCGTCTTCTCGGGATCCTTGTAATACCCGAGCGGCACGTGCCCGGTCCGCGCCATCCGGCCTACCGCGCCCGGCCGGGGTTCGACCAGGTTGCCGTCGTCGTCGAGCAGGACGGCCTGTGCGCTGAACTTCACCCGCGGGCCCTGTGTATGGTCGGAATCCTTGGTGACCACGGACAATCCGGTGCTGCCACTCTCCGAGGAGCCGATCACGTCGGTGATGAACAGGTTCGGGAAGGTGTCGAGGTACTGCTGTTTGAGCGAGTGTGAGAACAGCGCGGCGTGGCTGCTGAACGCCCACAGGGACGAAACCTCGTAGTGCCCTTCGTGATACGCCTCTAGCAGCGGTTTGGCCATGGCGTCACCGACCACGGTGAGCACATTGACACCGTGCCGCTCCACCACCCGCCAGACCTCGTGCGCATCGAACTGGGGCACGAAAACCACGGTGCCACCGGAGTTCAGGGCGATGAATGCCGCCCACTGCGCGGCGCCGTGGATGAGCGGCGAGAGCGGGGCCATGACGATTCCGGTCGGCGCGGACTTCGCGGCGGCGGCCAATTCCCATTCGTCCGAGACATATTCGCCGGTCACATGGTTGATGCCGCCGCCGAGCGTCCGCCAGACGTCCTCGTGCCGCCACATCACGCCCTTGGGCATGCCGGTGGTGCCGCCGGTGTAGAGGATGTACAGGTCCTCGCCGCTGCGCGCACCGAAATCGCGGTCCGGGGACTGCGCGGCCAGCGCCGCGTCGTAGTCGGGTCCGATCGCGAGCACCTCGGTCACGGACGGCACCGCAGCCTGGACCTCGGCGACGATGGCACCGTACTGCGCCTCGTGGACAAGGGCCTTCAGATCCGCGTTCTCGACGATGTAGCGCACCTCGTCGGCCACATAGCGGTAGTTGACGCACACCGACACCGCCCGCAGTTTGTAGGTCGAGAGCATCGTTTCCAGCGCCTCGGCCGAATTGCGTGCGTACACGCCGACGTGATCGCCCGCGCCGATGCCGCGGGCGGCCAGGTGATGGGCGAGCCGATTGGCCCGCTCGTCCAGTTCGCGATAGGTGAATTGCCGGTCGGCGCAGATCAGGGCGATCCGGTCCGGGACCGCGTCGACGGCGTGCTCGAACAGGTCTGCAACGTTGAAAGCCATGGGTTCACCCTGGTTCGCACCCGGGTGAACCGACACTTCATCGGATGGCAGGAAGCTGCCGATCGGCGGTCAGGCGGGGTAGGCCATGTGGAAGGGCTCCCACTGGTGGCCGTCGAGGTCGAGGAAGGTGCGGCTGTACATGCCCACCTCGGCTTCCTGGGCGCGGCGGTCGGGGTTGAGTTCCTCGGTGCCGCCGGCCTGCAGGGCCGCTTCGACGAGGGTGTCCACTTCGTGGGGGCTGGACAGGGCCAGGGCGTAGACGCTGTTGACGGTGCCGCGGGTGTCGCCGAGGGGGCGGGTGCTGAAGGTGGTGAAGAAGTCGTGGGTCAGCAGCATGACGCAGATGTTGTCGTCGACCACGATGCAGGCGGCATTACCGTCGGTGAAGTCCTGGTTCACCTTCCAGCCCACGGCCTCGTAGAAGCGCTTGGACCGGTCCAGGTCGGCGACCGGCAGATTGATGAAGATCATCTTGCTCGGCATGGTGGTTCGACCCCTCTCATTCGATGTACTGATGGGGACGAAGCGGGTGCGGAAAACTCATCGGTCGTGGAAGAGTGATCGGGGGAGGTGCCCGATGACTCACAGCTACCTGGTTGCCCTCACCGGAAGCGGCGGAACGGTTCCGCCGGAGCTGGGTGTGGTGCGGCGTCTGGTGCGGCGTGGCCATCGGGTGACCGTGCTGGCGGAGGAATCCCTGACCGGCCCGGTGGCGGCCGCGGGCGCGCGGCTGCGCCCGCGCGCGGGGGCCGGATTCGCCCGCGACACCGCCGACGAAATCGATGCCGAGCGACCCGATCTGGTGCTGGCTTCCTTCTTCGCCTTCGGGGCCATGGTCGCGGCGCAGGCCTGTGAGGTGCCCTTCTCGGTGCTCATTCCCGGCATCTACCCGCTGCCGGTGGAGGGTGGCCCGCCGCCGGGTTCCGGCTTCGGCAAGGCGCACGGGCCACTGGGCCGGTTGCGCGACCGGGTGGTGGGCTCGCTGGTGCAGCGGCGCTGGGACGAGGAACTGCTCCCGAGGCTCAATGTCCTGCGCGCGGATTTCGGGCTGGAGCGGCTGGCCCACTATCAGGATCAGGCGCAGCTGGCGCGCCGGCAGCTGGTGCTGTCCAGTGCGGCGTTCGACTTCCCGGGGCAGGGGCCCGACGGGGTGCGCTGGGTCGGCCCGATCCTCGACGAGCCGGATTGGGTCGAGGGCGCCACGTGGACGCAGACCGACGGCGGCGACCCGCTCGTCCTGGTCGCGCTGTCCACCACCTTTCAACGCCAAACCGATTGCCTGCAGCGCATTTCCGACGCCCTCGGCCAGCTCCCGGTGCGCGGCGTCATCACCACCGGCCCCGCCGTCGACCCGGACGAGCTGCGCGCCCCGCCGAACGTGACGGTCCTGCGCGCCGCCGGGCACCGCGAAATCATGCGGCATGCCAGCCTGGTCGTCACCCATGGCGGCCACGGCACCCTGATGAAGTCCTTCGCCGCCGACCTCCCGGTCGTGGTCCTGCCGCACGGCCGCGACAATGCCGACAATGCCGCGCGCGTCCGCGCCCACCATGCCGGAATCACGGTGCCGCGCACCGCGACCCCGCAGCGCATCGCCCGCGCGATCCGCCACGTGCTGCGCACCCCGGCCCACTACCGGGCCGCGGCCGAGCTGGGCCGCGCCATCCGCCACGACGCGCGCGGCGAGGCCCTGCTGTACGAACTGGAGCCGTCGACGGATCATCACGATCCGGTGGGTGAGCGCATCTCCTCCGTCCGTGGATTCGAATCCTGATGTTTGGCCGGATTTCGCGTTCGACCGTCCGCATATGGCTGGCAGGCCGGGTTTTCGCTGGTTAGCGTGGGCCGCATGGATTTCGTGGCCATTTTGCGCGAGAAATTGAGCCAGCTCGGAGAGCTGATCACGCCGGGGGTCGATCTGGCCGCACCGGTTCCCAGCTGCGGGGATTGGACCTTCTACGACCTGGTCGACCATGTCGGCCAGGGCAATCTGTGGGTGGTCACCGGTATCCGGGAGGGCCGCGGCGACTACCAGGGCGAACCCGCTCCGAAGGATCCCGTCGAGCTGCGGGCCTGGTACGACGAGACCGTGCAGGCCCTGCTCGAGGCGGTGTCGGTCACCCCGGAGACCCCGGCCTGGACCTTCACCAAGCTGCTGCCGCGCACGGTCGGGTTCTGGCAGCGCCGCCGCGCCCAGGAGACCCTCATGCACGTGTGGGACGGCAAGAACGCGCTCGGCATCGCGGAGGAATTCGATCCGGCGCAGGCCGCCGACGGCATCGCGGAGGTCTTCGAACTGTTCGCGCCGCGCATGATTCAGCGTGGGCTGGCGAACGAGCCCGAGGTGGCCATCAGGGTCCGCGCCACCGATACCGGTGAGAGCTGGACCTACGGCCCGGGCACCCCGGTCGCCGAAATCTCCGGCACCGCTTCGGATCTGCTGCTGGCGCTGTGGCAGCGCAAGCCCGCCAAGGATGCGGCGCTGGCCTGGCAGGGCAACTGGGCGGCGGGGGAGCGGGTGCTCGCCGGTCCGCTGGTGCCGTAAACCGTTCCCGGACAATGAAAAACGGCGAGGTGGTGGCCGGTATGGGAGCCACCGCCTCGCCGTCGGCCGCAGTGCAGGGTTCGGCCGAGTCTCCGGGAGTTGGGTACCGAGTCTCCGAGAGTTGTTACTGCGCAGCGTCGCTCAGCAGCGACCCGAGTGCGCGCAGGTGGTCGGTGGCGCCGCCGAGGGCGAACTCGTGGTGCTTGGCGGCGGTGAAGTACTGGTTCACGATGTGGTCGCGGTCGATACCGACGCCACCGTGCACGTGTACCACGGTGTGGGCGACGCGGTGGCCCGCGTCGGCGGCCCAGAACTTGGCGGTGTGGACCTCGGCCGCGGCGGGCAGGCCCTCGGCCAGCCGCCAGGCCGCCTGCGTCACCGCGAGCCGGACTCCCTGGACGTCGATGTAGGCGTCGGCCAGGCGCTGGGCCACGGCCTGGAAGCTGCCGATCTTGCGATTGAACTGCTCACGCTCGCGGGCGTAGTCGGCGACCAGTTCCAGGCCCTTCTCGACCACGCCGAGCTGGGTGGCGGCCAGGCCGAGCCAGGCGCGCTCCAGCAGCCAGGTCAGGATCTCGGCACCCTGGTCGACGGTGCCGACCAGTTCGGCGGGGGTGCCGGCGAATTCGACCTCGGCCTCGGGGGAGCGGTCGGTGACGATCTGGTCCTCGACGCGCACCGAGGCGTGCGACGGGTCGACCAGGAAGACGGCCGGGGAGCCGTCGACGCTGGCGGACACCAGGATTCGTGCCGCCTGGCGGGCGAAGGGCACCGTGGTCTTGAGACCGGTCAGCTGCCAGCCGTCGCCCGCCATCGCGGTGGTGACGGGGCTGGTGAGCTCCCAGTTGCGCTCCTCGCTCAGCGCGGCGGTGAGGATGACCTCGCCCCGCGCGGCCTGCGCGGCCAGCTCGCGCTGGGCCGTGGAGCCGAACTGCGCGAGCGCGCCGGCGCCGAGCACGATCGACCACAGGTAGGGCACGGGCGCGACGGACTTGCCGATCTCGCGCAGAATAGCGGTCTGCTCCAGCACGCCGAAGTCGCTGCCGCCCACCGTCTCCGGCAGGGCCGCGGCCAGCACGCCGGTCTCGGCGAGCGAGCTCCACAGCGATTCGTCGAAGCGCACGGTCGGGTTGCCCGACGCGTCGGTGTTGCGGTCGAGCTCACGCAGCCGGTCGGCGGTGACCAGCTTGCCGGTGACCTCGGCGGTGAGGCGGGCCAGATCCTGCTGCGCCTCGGTGAGGGTGAAATCCATGATGGTTACCTTGGTTTCGCGCGATGTGAGCGTCAGGCCCGGAGGAGGCAGCTTGCGTAACCACGGAGGGCTCGCTCGCATCGCTATCGGACACAGCTAGCGCGCGGCGGCGGGCTGCTTGAGGGCGGTCATGGCGATGATGTCGCGCTGCACCTCGTTGGTGCCGCCGCCGAAGGTGAGGATCAGGCAGGCGCGGTGCATGCGCTCCAGGCGACCACGCAGCTGCGAGCCCGCCGAGTCCTGGCGCAGGTAGGCCTGCGGGCCGAGGATCTCCATCAGCGCGCGGTAGGCCTCGGTGGCCAGTTCGGTGCCGTACACCTTGGTGGCGGAGGCGTCCCACGGGCGCGGGGCGGCGTCGCCGCCGGCGTCGGCGCGCGAGGCGATCTCCCAGTTGGTCAGCTTCAGGTACTCGACCTTGGCGTGGATGCGGGCCAGGCTGATCTGCACCCATTCCTCGTCGATGACCCGGGCGCCATTGGCGGTCTTGGTGTTGCGCGCCCACTCGGTCACCTGCGCGACGGCCAGGGCCAGGGGCGCGGACGAGGTCAGCGCGACGCGCTCGTGGTTGAGCTGGTTGGTGACCAGCGCCCAGCCGCCGTTCTCCGGGCCCACCATGTCGGAGTGCTTGACCCGCACGTCCTGGTAGTAGGTGGCGCTGGTGTCGGGCCCGGCCATGGTGTGCACCGGCGTCCAGGAGAAGCCCTCTGCCGTGGTCGGCATGATGAACATCGAGATGCCCTTGTGCTTCTTGGCGTTCGGGTCGGTGCGGGCGGCGAGCCACACGTAGTCGGCGTAGGCGATGAGGGAGGTCCACATCTTCTGGCCGTTGATGATCCAGTCGTCGCCGTCGCGGACCGCGGAGGTGCGCAGCGAGGCCAGGTCGGTGCCGGCGCCCGGCTCCGAGTAGCCGATGGCGAAGTGCAGCTGACCGGCGGCGATCTTGGGCAGGAAGAACTTCTTCTGCTCCTCGGAGCCGTAATGCATGATCGTCGGCGCCACCGAGTTGATGGTCAGGAACGGCACCGGCGCGCCGGCGATGGCGGCCTCGTCGGTGAAGATCAGCTGATCCATGGTGGAGCGGTCCTGGCCGCCGTACTCCTTGGGCCAGCCGAGGGCGAGCCAGCCGTCGCGGCCCATCTCCTCGACCACCTCGCGGTAGACATTGCCCTCGCCGTACTCTCCGGTCTGCGCCGAAAGCGCTTGCCGCCGTTCGGGAGTGATGAGGCGGGTGAAATAGTCACGCAGCTCGGCACGCAGCTGTTCCTGTTGCGGCGTGTAGGCGATACGCATAGCAGTACCTCTAGCCTTCGTTTCTCGGTTCAGCCGATCATCGCACGCAAGTGAAACATGTTCCAGTATTCGTTCCGGTTAGGGCTACTTTGCTGTTCTGACCACGGGTCCGCTTGTTAGGCTCGGGAAGAACCTGTGGTTAAGGAGAGAACTATGAAGGTGATCGTCGATTTCGATCAGTGCGAAGCCAACGGAATCTGTGTCGGAATCGCCCCTGACGTCTTCGATCTCGATGACGACGACAACCTGCACGTCAACGAGGCCGAGGTCACCGAGGCCAACCGTCGCGATATCGAGTCCGCTGTGGCCCAGTGCCCCAAGGCGGCATTGAAGCTGGTCTGAGCGGACGCTTGCCCGTCGGGTGGAACACGTTCTAGAGTCGGCCCGGTGAGCGATTCTGATGTAAGTCTTTCGGGCCGGGTTGCCATCGTCACCGGCGCGGGCGCCGGGCTGGGCCGGGCCGAAGCCCTCGAGCTGGCCCGGGCCGGCGCGTCGGTCATCGTCAACGACCTTGCCGAGAACGACGCGGTGAGCGCAACCCTCGCCGACATCCGGGCGCTGGGCGTCAAGGCGGAGTTCGTGGGCGGCAGTATCGCCGAGCGCGCGACGGCCGACGCATTGATCCGCACCGCCGAGGAGACCTTCGGCGGGCTGGACATCGTGGTGAACAATGCCGGGATCACCCGGGACAAGATGTTGTTCAACATGTCCGACGAGGATTTCGACGCGGTCGTCGCGGTCCACCTGCGCGGGCATTTCCTTCTGACCCGCAATGCGGCCGCCTTCTGGCGTGGCAAGTACAAGGAGACGGGTGCTCCCGTTTATGGGCGCATCATCAACACCTCCTCGGAGGCCGGTCTGCTCGGCCCGGCCGGGCAGGCGAATTACGGTGCGGCCAAGGCCGGCATCACCGCGCTGACGCTGTCGGCCGCGCGGGCGCTGGAGTCGGTCGGCGTGCGCGCCAATGCCATCGCGCCCCGAGCGCGGACGGCCATGACCGAGAAGGTCTTCTCCGCGGCTCCCGATCAGGGTCCGGACCCGCTCTCGCCCGATCACGTCGCGCGGCTGGTGGCCTACCTGGCCTCGCCGGCGGCCGAGGCGATCAGCGGTCAGCTGTTCGTCGTCTACGGCCCGATGGTGGCCCTGATGGCGGCTCCGGTGGTGGAGCAGCGCTTCGACGCCGAGGGCGAGTGGACCCGCGAGGGCCTGGCCGCGACCCTGGGCGGCTATTTCTCCGAACGCGGTTCGGACGCTACGTTTTCCGCCTCCTCGCTGAAGGATCTGGGCTGAGACTGGCCTCGGTGTCCCCGTCCGGGGGTCGTGGTTCCTGAAGACACGGCCCGGCCCCCCGCGGCTGCGGTTGATCACGAGATCGATCGTTGGTAAGAAAAGGGACAACTATGTGTGTCGCCTCACAATGCGGCATACCTGTGGTGGTTAGGCTGACATGAACCTGTTCTCAAAACTGGACGCCAGTTCAGAAAGATGACCTGTTCAAAACCGTCGAAACCTTCCCGAACCGTATGGGAACGTGTTCTAATCTTCGAGCGGGACCGAGATCACATTCAGATCTCGGTTGCTATAGCTAGGCAGGGGCAGGAGGAATAGCGGGAATGAATGAAGTCCTTGCCGTACCGCTGCGGGCGGTCGGAGGGTTCTTCGAACTCGCCGGTGCGGTCGCTCGCGCCGCGGTACGGCCCCCGTTCCAGCGACGGGAATTCATCGATCAGTCCTGGTTCATAGCCCGGGTATCCATCTTCCCCACCCTGATGGTGGCAATTCCGTTCACCGTGCTGGTGAGCTTCACCCTCAACATCCTGCTGCGGGAGATCGGCGCGGCCGACCTCTCCGGCGCGGGCGCCGCCTTCGGCACCATCACTCAGATCGGCCCCATGGTCACGGTGCTCATCGTGGCCGGCGCGGGCGCGACCGCCATCTGCGCGGACCTGGGCGCGCGCACCATTCGCGAAGAGATCGACGCCATGAAGGTGCTCGGCATCGATCCGATTCAGCGCCTGGTGGTTCCGCGCGTGCTCGCCTCGATGTTCGTGGCCTTCCTGCTCAATGGCCTGGTGTCCACCATCGGCATCCTGGGCGGGTTCCTGTTCTCGGTCTACCTGCAGGGTGTGAACCCCGGCGCCTTCGTCAACGGCCTCACCCTGCTGACCCACCTGCCGGAGCTCGTCATCTCCGAGGTGAAGGCCATGCTGTTCGGACTCGTCGCCGGACTGGTCGCCTGTTATCTGGGCCTGAACGTGAAGGGCGGTCCCAAGAGCGTCGGCGACGCCGTCAACCAGACCGTCGTCTTCGCCTTCATGGCGCTGTTCGTCATCAACGTCGTGGTAACCGCCGTTGGCATCAAGTTCACGGCGCGGTGATCAGATGGCGTTCGTGATCCAGTCTCGTTTTCCCAAGGTGACCAAGCGTTTTCAGCGCTTCACCGAGGCCCTCGATTCGGTCGGCAAGCACGCGGTGTTCTATGCGCGGTCGATCGGCTCGGTGCCCAAGGCGCTGGTGCACTACCGCACCGAGACCATCCGGCTGATCGCCGAGATCTCGATGGGCACAGGGGCTTTGGCCGTCATCGGCGGCACCGTCGTGATCGTCGGGTTCCTGACCCTGGCCGCCGGTGGCACCATCGCCGTGCAGGGTTACAGCTCGCTCGGCAATATCGGTGTCGAAGCCCTGACCGGCTTCTTCGCCGCGTTCATCAACGTTCGCATTGCGGCCCCGGTCATTTCGGGTATCGGCCTGGCGGCGACGCTGGGCGCCGGTACCACGGCACAATTGGGCGCCATGCGCGTCTCCGAAGAGATCGACGCCCTCGAGGTGATGGCCATCCGGCCGGTCCCCTTCCTGGTGGGCACCCGCATGCTGGCGGGCATCATCGCCATCATCCCGTTGTACTCACTGGCGGTCATCGCCTCGTTCATCGCCTCGCGCTTCGCGACCGTGGTGATCTACGGCCAGTCGGCCGGTGTGTACGACCACTACTTCTCGACGTTCCTGATCCCCAGCGACATCCTCTGGTCCTTCGCGCAGGCGATCTTCATGGCCATGGCGGTCATGCTGATCCACACCTACTACGGCTATCACGCCGCAGGCGGACCGGTCGGCGTCGGCGTGGCGGTAGGTAATGCGGTGCGGGCCTCGCTGATCGCGGTCGTCATGGTGACGCTGCTGATGTCGCTGGCCATCTACGGCACCTCCGGCAATTTCCATCTCTCCGGGTAGGGGCGGGACGACACACATGGTCCAACAAGAGCGCGGAATGGCGAGCCCGATCGGCTCGCCGTTCGTCGAGAAACCGAAGCCGAAACGCTATCTCGAACAGGGGTGGGTCATTCGGCTGGCCGGCGTGGGCATGGTGCTCGGCCTGGCCGCTGCCGTCGCGGTCTGCCTGGTGATGTTCGCGGGCGGGTTCGAAGACAAGGTCAAGGTCACGGTCGCCGCGCCGCGGGCCGGCCTGGTCATGGACAAGGACGCCAAGGTCAAGATCCGCGGGGTCGAGATCGGGCGGGTCACCAACATCACCGACAGCGCCGACGGTGCGCGCATCGAACTGGCGATGGACCCGGACAAGCTGAAGATGGTGCCCGCCAACGCCACCGTGGACATCAACTCGACCACGGTGTTCGGGGCGAAGTACATCAACTTCATCGAACCGCAGCACCCCGACTCCGACTCGCTGAAGCCGGGTTCGGTGGTGCAGGCCGGCGCGGTGACGGTCGAATTCAACACGCTCTTCCAGCATTTGAACGATCTGCTGGCGAAGGTGCAGCCGGAGAAGCTCAATGCGACGCTGACCGCGCTGGGCACCGCGCTGCAGGGTCGTGGCGACAAGCTGGGCCAGCTCATGGTCGACAGCGATCAGTTCCTCAAGGACATCAACCCGAGCCTGCCCGACCTGCAGCGTGATCTGCAGACCTCGGTCGGCGTGACCAACCTCTACGCCGACACCGCGCCGGATCTGTTGCGCACCACCGGGAATATGACGGTCACCGGCGGCACCATCGTCGATGAGAAGGACAACTTCGACAAGGTGCTGCTGAACCTGGTCGGCCTGGCCAACGACACCGGCGGCGTGCTCTCGGACAACCAGAAGGCGCTGGTCGACACCCTCGGCGTGCTGCGCCCGACCACCGAACTGCTCAACGAGTACAACCCGGCCCTGTACTGCTTGGTCGTCGGCGCGGCCAATGCGCTGCCGGACGGCAACCGCATCTTCGGTGGCGACGGGCCGTGGGTCACCCTGAACGCCGGCTTCATGGGCGGCGGCACCCCTTACTCGTACCCGAAGGATCTGCCGAAGGTGAACGCCACCGGTGGCCCGCACTGCGAGAACATCCTCGACCGAGTGCCGGGCAGCCACTCCAACTACCTCGTCACCGACACCTCCGAGGGCGAGGTGTGGACGCCGGCGATGGATACCCACCTCAACGGCCCCAGGGTGTTCCAGATTCTGTTCGCCGGACTTCCGGGGGTGCCGAACCCATGAGGCTCAAAGTGCATTCGAGCAGCGTGAAATTGGGGATCTTCACCCTGATCATGGTGCTGGTCCTGGCCGCGCTGGGCATCGTATTCAGTCAGATGCGCTTCGCCCGTTCGACCGGCTACCACGCGATCTTCACCAGTGCGGCCGGGATGCTGCCCGGCTCGAAGGTGCGCATCGCGGGTGTGCCGGTGGGCTCGGTGAGCCGGGTCTATGTCGGCAAGGACCATCTGGCCCATGTCGACTTCGACATCGACAACCAGTACCGCGTGTACTCCGGCACCCAGGCGGCCGTCCGCTACGAAAACCTCGTCGGCGACCGCTATCTGGAGCTGATGGACGGTCCGGGCACGGCGCAGCCATTGCGTAAGGGCGCCACGATCGGCACCGACAAGACCAAGCCGGCGCTCGATCTGGATCTGCTGCTCGGCGGGTTCAAGCCGCTGCTGCGCGGCCTCAACCCGCAGCAGGTGAACGATCTGACCGGGGCGCTGCTGCAGGTGTTCCAGGGACAGGGCGGCACGCTGGTCGCGCTGCTGAACAGCGGCGGCTCGTTCAGCAAGACCCTGGCCGACCGGGATGCCTTGATCGGCAGCGTGATCGAGAACCTGAAGACGGTGCTGGGCACCATCGACCAGCGCAACGCGGACTTCGGGACCACCCTGAACGAATTGCAGCGCCTGGTCAGCGGTCTGGCGGCCGACAAGGATCCGATCGGCGACGCACTGCCCCGATTGGCCGGGGCCACCGGCGATCTCACCAGTCTCCTGCAGCAGGTCCGCCCGGATCTGAAGGCGAACGTCGAACAGCTCGGCAAGCTGTCACAGAACCTGGACGACCGCAAGAGCGACGTGCAGTACGTGCTGGACCTGCTGCCGGACACCTACAAGAAGCTGATCCGCATCGGCTCCTACGGCTCGTTCATGAACATGTACGTCTGCGGTACGGCCGTCATCGTCGACGGACCTGACGGCCAGCATCAGACGCGTCTCGTCACGCCCGGCGGTCAGTCCACCGGAAGGTGCTCGGACAAATGAATCAACAGCGCTCACCCCTGATCGATATCGGGGTCACGGGCATCGTGCTGGCGGTGACGATCTGCCTCACCGCCCTGCAGTTCGACCGTTTGCCCTTCATCCGCTCGGGCGCGGAGTTCACGGCCTACTTCGCCGACGCCGGCGGGCTGCTGCCCGGCGACCAGGTGCAGGTGGCCGGCGTGAAGTCCGGCCGGGTCGAGAATGTCGCGCTGGACGGCGCCAAGGTCAAGGTGCGGTTCACCCTCGACGAGGCGATCGTGCTGGGCACCAAGACCACCGCGGCGATCAAGACCAATACGGTGCTGGGCCGCAAGTCGCTCGAGGTGGTGCCGACCGGCGACGGCGCGCTGCGTCAGGATCAGCCGATCCCGTTGGAGCGCACCACGTCTCCGTACTCGCTCACCGACGCGCTCGGCGATCTGGCCACCACGGTGAAGGGCCTCGACACCGACCAGGTCAACAAGACCCTGGACACCCTGTCGGACGCGTTCACCGATACGCCGGGACCGCTGAGGTCGGCGCTCGACGGCGTCACCCAGCTCTCGCGCAGCCTGAACAACCGCGACAAGGCGCTGACCGAGCTGCTCTCGCACGCCCAGAACGTCACCAAGGTGCTGGGTGATCGTGCGGCGCAGATCAATTCGCTGCTGGTCGACGGCAACAGCCTGCTCGGCGAGCTGGATGCCCGCCGCGCGGCGCTGAGTCAGCTGATCGTGTACATCAATGGTCTCGCACAGCAGCTCACCGGCTTCGTCAACGACAACGAGGCGCAGCTGAAACCGACGCTGGACAAGCTGAATTCGGTGCTGAAGCTGCTGCAGGACAACAGGGACAACCTCGGCAAGGCGGTCGACGAACTCGGGCCGTTCGAGGCCGCGCTCGGTGAGCAGGTCGGCAGTGGGCCGTACTTCCAGGCGTACCTGGCCAATGGCGCGAGCCCGGCCCTACAGGTCCTGGTCGACGCCATGGTCTGGCCGCAGCACCTGCCCGACTCGCTCCAGAAGATGCTCACTGAAAACGGGGCTCTCACGACCTCGACCGTGCCGAAGGAGCCGGAGCGTTGAACGCAATTCGCAAGCTGCCCCGGTGGACCCGGATCGCCGCAGCGGCCCTGGTGGTCGTGCTGGCAGGGTGGCTGGTCTACGGGCTGGTCTCCGACATCGGCAAGAAGCACATCACGGCCTACTTCCCCTCGACCAACGGCCTGTACGCCGGTGACGAGATCCGAGTGCTCGGTGTGAAGGTCGGCAAGATCGACTCCATCGAACCTGGCAAGGATCGGGTGACGGTGAAGATGACCGTCGACCGCGGCGTCGATCTGCCGGCCGACGCCAAGGCCGTGATCATCTCGCCGTCGCTGGTGTCGGCGCGCTTCATCCAGCTCGCGCCCGCGTACACCAGCGGCCCGAAGATGGGCGACGGCGCGTCGATCCCGGTGGAGCACACCGCCGTTCCGGTGGAGTGGGACGACATCAAGGCCGAACTGACCAAGCTGTCCACCGCGCTGGGCCCGATCGGCGAGGACAAGCAGGGTTCCTTCGGCCGGGTCATCAATACCGCCGCCGACAACCTCGGCAATGGCAATGCCCAGGCCTTCCGTGACACCCTGAAAGAGCTGTCGGCCACCCTGAACACGCTCTCCGACGGCCGCACCGACCTGTTCGGCACCATCCGCAATCTGCAGCAGTTCGTCGATGTGCTGTCCAAGTCCAATGATCAGATCGTGCAGTTCGGCGGCCGGCTGGCCTCGGTCTCCTCGGTGCTCGCCGGGGTGTCCACCGATCTCGGTTCGGGGCTGGACAATCTCGATTCCGCGGTCGCCGATGTGAAGCGGTTCCTCGACGAGCGCGGCGGGGCACTGACCGAAAGCGTGCAGCGGCTGGCCGACGCCACCCAGGTGCTCGCCGACAAGAGGCCCGAACTGGAGCGGATCATGCACTCCGCGCCGACCGCGCTGGTGAACTTCTACCAGCTCTACAAGCCGGCGCAGGGAACCATCGCGGGCGCACTCGCCGCGCCGAACTTCGCCAATCCGTTCGCCTTCCTGTGCGGTGCCGTCGAAGCCAACGCGAACAACGACTCCCAGCACAGCGCCGATCTGTGCAAGCAGTATCTGGCGCCCATCGTCCAATCGCTGATGATGAACTACCCACCGGTGATCCTGAACCCGGCAACGCAGCAGAACGTGTTCCCCAACCAGCTCACCTACAGCCCGCCCGATCTGGCCAACCAGGTACCCGCGCCCGACGCCGCACCGGTGGCGTCGCCCAAGTCCCTGACCGATCTGCTCATTCCCGGAGGTGGACGATGATGAGCCGCCGCAGGATTCGCCTCGCGGGCGCGGCGATCGGCCTGGTCGCGGTGCTCGGTGTGAGCGGCTGTGAGTGGGACGGCCTGAACTCGGTGTCCATGCCCGGTGCGGTCGGCACCGGGGAGGGCGCGTGGCAGGTGGACATCCAGATGCCGAATGTGACCACGCTGACTCGCAATTCGCCGGTCATGGTGAACGACGTGCCCGTGGGCACGGTCACCGGCATCAAGGTCGAGAACTGGCACGCGCTGGTCACCGTCTCCTTGGAGAAGGGAATCGCTTTGCCCGCCAACGCCATCGCGCGTATCGGGCAGACCAGTCTGCTGGGCAGCAACCACGTAGAGTTGTCCGCGCCGACGAATGAACCGGCGCAGGGCCGGCTGAAGGCCGGGGACGTGATCCCGCTCGAGCGGGCCGGGGCCTACCCGACCACCGAGCAGACCCTGTCCTCACTCTCGGTGGTGCTCAACGGCGGTGGCATCTCCCAGGTGGAGACCATCACCAAGGAACTCGACGCGACCTTCAAGGGCCGCACCGACGCCATCCGCGACCTGCTGCCGCAGCTGAATCAGCTGACCGGCACGCTGGACAAGCAGACGAACGACATCATCGCGGCCATGAGCGGTCTGGACCGGTTCGCCGGGGTGCTGGCGCAGCAGAAGGACGACGTCGCCGACGCCGTGACCAAGATCCACCCGGCGTTGACGGTGCTGGCCGATCGCCGCGAGAACATCACCAAAACCTTGACGGCACTGGGTGGTCTGAGCGATACCGTGCAGCAGATCATCGACCAGGGCGGCGACAACCTCAAGGCCGACCTGGCCAACCTGGAGCCGGCGTTGCAGTCGCTGGCCGCCACCGGCGGCAAGCTCGCGGATTCGCTGCAGTGGCTGCTGACCTTCCCGTTCCCGATCAAGAACATCGACAAGGTCATCAAGGGCGACTACATGAACCTGTTCATGACGGTCGATCTCACTGCCGCCCGGCTGGATTCGAACTTCCTGACCGGTACCCCGCTGGGCGGCACCTTCGGCGGTGCCCAGGCCACCCTCGGCGAGGGGACGCATCCCGCTCCGCCGCAGGGTAAGGGCGATCCGCTGACGGATCCGCTGAAGCCGTCGGCCCAGAACCCCACGCCGGCTCCGACGCCGAGTATCGCTGGGCTGCCGCCGATTCCGGGCCTGCCCGCCATTCCGGGACTCACCGTGCCCGCGCAGCAAGGGGCTGACGGAAAGTGAAACTGACCAAGTTCGTCAAGGTTCAGCTGGCCATCTTCACGGTGCTGACCGTGATCGGCCTGACCGTCATGGGCGGCAACTATGTGAAGCTGCCGGCCATGGTCGGCATCGGAAGATACGGCGTCACAGTGCAATTGGACGCCACCGGCGGCCTGTACCAGACCGCCAACGTGGCCTACCGCGGCACCAACGTCGGCAAGGTGGAGGAGGTCCGGCTCACCCCGGCCGGGGTGGACGCCAAGCTGTCCATCGACAGCGACTACAAGATCCCCGCCGATGTGCAGGCTTACGTGAAAAGCGTCTCGGCGGTCGGTGAGCAGTATGTCGATCTGGTCCCGCCGGATGCCCCCACGAGTGGCAATCTGCACGACGGCTCGGTGATCCCGGTGGAGCGCACCAAGCTGCCGCAGGACGTCGGCGCCATGCTCGACCAGGCCGACCGGCTGCTGTCCACGGTCGCCGACACCAAGCTGCAAGAGGTCATCAACGACGCCTTCGTCGCCTTCAACGGTGCCGGGCCGGATCTGCAGCGGTTCATCGACTCCGCGTCCCTGCTGGTGCAGGAGGCCAAGAACAACACCGATCAGACCAAGGATCTGCTGGACAAGATCGGTCCGCTGCTCGACACCCAGAACCAGTCCGCCGACTCCATCCGCGGCTGGACCAAGGACCTTGCCACACTCACCGATCAACTGCGCCAGCATGATCCGTCGCTGCGCGCCGTGTTGCAGCAGACGCCGTCCACGGTGCAGAAGGTGAACAAGACCTTTCAGGATCTGAAGCCGACCCTGCCGATCATGCTCGCCAACCTGCTCAGCGTCGGACAGGTCTCGCTCAAGTATCACTCCGGGCTCGAGCAGATCCTGGTCGTCTACCCGCCGCTGCTCGCATCGCTGCTCACCGCCATCCGCGGGCCGGTCCAGAACGGTGCCATGGTCGACTTCATGCTGGGCTTCGAGGACCCGCCGGGTTGCACCACCGGCTTCCTCCCGCCCAGCGAGCGGCGTTCGCCGGCCGATCTCAGCCCGATCGAAACGCCCGACAACCTGTACTGCAAGGTGCCGCAGAACGCGAAGGAAGCCGTGCGCGGCATCCGCAACACACCGTGTGTCGACGTGCCGGGCAAGCGGGCTCCGACTCCGGATCTGTGCCACGACCCGAACGGCTATGTGCCCGAAGGCGACAACCCGCCGTTCGGCGCTCCCAAGCCGGTGGACAACAACGGTCAGCCGCTCGATAAGCTGCTCGGTAACCAGAAGGCGCCATTCATCGGGCATTCCGACCCGAATACCGGCACCTTCGTCGGACCCGACGGTCACGTGTACCGTCAGGGGGACGTCAATGCAGATGGTTCAACCAAAGTCCCGTCGAGTTGGCAACAGCTGCTTCAGGAGCCACCGCGATGAGCGATAACCCAGCAAATCGAAACCGCACTCGGCGGCGTGTCGTCCGGCAGGCGGGCCCGCCCGTCGAGGACGAGCGCACCGGCATCGAGGTCCGGGAGGCGCCCCTCGGCGCGGTGAGCCCGGAAACAACTGCCGCTGAGCCGAGTGTGGTTGCCGATGCTGGGGCGCCGGCCGAGACCGCCGCGTCGAAGCCGGTGCAGACCGAGAAGTCGACGCCGGCGGAGGCTGCGGAGCCGAAGCCCGCGGAGACCGCAGAGTCGAAGCCCGGGAAGGCCGCTGACCCGATCGATGCCGAATCCGCCCACGCGGAGCCGGAAATCGTGGTCGGGTCCGGGGTTGCCGAAGACGAGCCCGTCGAGGATGCGACGGAATCCGAGGAGGGCGAGCCGGACTCGCGACTGCGCAGGATCTACGTCTCGCTCGGGCGGCTGGGTTCGGTGGCCGCGGTGGTGGCCCTGGTGTCCGCGCTCGTGCTGATCGGTTCGGGTGGCCTGTTCTTCTACCACCAGCACCGCGCAGACGCGCTGCGCGACCGGCGCGCCGAATACGTGCAGGTGGCCAAGCAGGCGTACCTGGACATGGTCACCGTCAAGAGCGACACCGCCGATCAGGACATCGACCGTTTGCTCTCGGTCGCCGGCGGCGGTCTGAAGGACGAGTACGCGACCAACAAGGACGAGTACAAGAAGCTGTTCGAGCAGTTGAAGGTGCAGTCCTCCGGCAAGGTCATCTCCGCGGCGATCGAACGCGATGACAAGGACTCGGCCATCGTCCTGTTGCTCGCGCAGCAGACGGTCTCCAATGTCGCCTCCAATGGGCCCATGCAGAAGGACTACCGCTTCCGGGTGACCGTCACCCGGAAGGGCGACTCCGTGACCGCCTCGTCGATGGAGTTGGTGCCGTGAAGCTCACCGTGCGTTCGATCGTCGTTGCCGCCGCCGGCATCCTGCTCGTGGCCGCCGTCGTAGTCGGCTCGCTGGTCGGGGACCGATTCTGGTCCGAGCGGCAGGCCGAGCAGAACCGTTCCTCCGCAACCGCTTTCGCGGCGGACACGGTGGAGTCGCTGTTCACCTACAACTACGATTCCGCCGAGAAGGACCTGCCGGCCGTCGCCGACAAACTGACCAGCGACTACCGGGACTCCTACCTGAAGGTGATCCACGAGCAGGCCATTCCGGCGGCCAAGGAGAAGAAGCTCTCCGTCCAGACCACGGTTCAGGCGACCGGCGTGATCACGACCACCCGTGACCGCGCCACCGTCCTCGTCATCGCGGATCAGCGGTTCTCGAGCGCCGATACGCCGCAGGACACGCTCATGAGCGATCGGCTGCAGGTGGAGCTCACCAAGCAGAGCGGGCACTGGCTCATTTCGGACGTCAAGCCGATCTAGGTCACCGGCTCGAACCGAGCCGAGTCGATATCGGGCGCGCAGCCCCGGGCACTGCCCGGGGCTGCGCGTTTTTTTCGGCAGTATGTATGGGGCGGCGTCTCGAAGTGCTTTGAGTGACAGCAACTTTCGGAATTATTCGCCTTGACACCTTCTGGAACCGGTTCTAGATTTGGAAGTGCGTCCCACACGGGCGGGGCGCGGCACAGCGCTGATGCGCAATGGGGTATCGGGGGGTTCTCACGGTAGGAATCACGAAAGACATTTCTTTCGTGTTCTTTTCGTTGCTGCTTTCTTCGAGAAGCTCGCGCGCATGGGCGGGAACTGTTACGCAACCGAATTTCTACGGTTGACAAAGGGGGGATTTCGCGACCCTTCGTCGGCTGGAAAGGGTCCGCGGTGTGACTACTTCTTATCTGCTCGGGGGACATATCCCACTGACCGATTCCTCGGTCCGGGAATTCTATGACCGGTACCCGGAAATTCGCCGCTCGTACGAGGAGACCGCCGAGTGGACCGGGGTTTCCGTCCCGGAACTGCTGGAGGGCGGCCGGCACACCGAACGCGAATTGCTGCACGCCTTCGATGGATTGCGTCAGGCGGCGCTGGTCCTGGGGCTGCACGATGTGCTGGCGGCGCGCGGCGTCCACCCGGACGCGGTCGGCGGGATCAGCCTGGGCGGACTGCTCAGTGCCTGCCTGGCGGGCGCCGTCGATCGGCGTGAGCTCTTCGAGATGCTGCACTATCACCGGCTGGTCCCGCCGCAGCCGGCCGGCACCCGGGCGCAGGGAATGGCCGTGGCCGCCTTGCGATTCGGCGACGACCCCGAGGACTACTACGGCGAGCGGCGGCCCGGGGTGTACCTGGCCGCGGACTACGACGCCGCCTACGGCGGGGATGTGCACGTCATCGTGCTGTCGGGGTATGTCGACGCGCTCGAGGAGCTGGTGGCCCAGCACCCGCGCCGGATGCAGATGCTGGACGAGTATCCCGGCGCCTTCCACAGTCCGCTCGCGCAGTACGCGACCGACTTCATGGCGCCGCACATCGCCGGGATGACCTTCCGGGATCCGAAGATCACTCTGTTCTCGCCGCACGTCGCCGGCGCGGTGACCACGGCCGACGAGGTTCGAGACTTCTTCCTGTACAACCATGTCCGGCCGGTGGGCGTCAAACCGCTGATGACCGAGGTCGAGCGCATCGGCACCACCGCGGTGGTCGGACTCGGGCCGGGGCTGCCGCAGAGTCTCGTGGTGGAGCCGCGGACGATGACATTGATTCTCACGCCCGGCGAACTGGATGAGGCCGCGGAAGCGCTGAGGTGACCGGTGAAGAAGTCGCTGTACGAGCTCGGCGAGCTGCCGCCGGTCGGGTACGTCCCGCGGAAGATGCTGGCCTCGGTCATCCGCCCCGATCGCTACGGCGAACCGACCGACGCATTTCGCGAGGAAATCGTCGACGTCCCGGGGATCGGGCCGAACGAGGTGCTCGTCTATGTCATGGCCGCCGGGATCAATTTCAACAATGTCTGGGCGGCCCGGGGTAAACCGCTCGATGTGATTGCGGCACGGCGGAAGCGCGGTGCGGCCGAGGATTTCCATATTGGCGGTTCGGAAGGCTCCGGAATCGTCTGGGCGATCGGCGACCGGGTGGACAATGTCGCCGTTGGTGATTCGGTCGTCCTGTCCTCGTGCCTCTGGGACGAATCGGCACACGATATCCGGATGGGCGCGGACCCGATGACATCGTCGAGTCAAAGTGTCTGGGGATACGAGGAGAATTTTGGTTCCTTCGCCCAATTCACGGTGGTGCAGGACTATCAGTGCCATCCCAAACCGGCGCGGCTGTCCTGGGCCGAAGCCGCGGCCTTCATATTGACGGGCGCGACCGCGTATCGCCAGTTGCTGGGGTGGCATCCGAATGTGGTGCGGCCCGGCGATCCGGTGCTGATCTGGGGCGGCGCGGGCGGGCTCGGTTCCATGGCCATCCAGATCGCCCGGGCCTACGGCGGGCGGCCGGTCGCGGTGGTCTCCAGCGTGGAGCGTGCGAAGTACTGCGCGAAACTGGGGGCCGTCGGTGCGGTCGACCGGCGCGAATTCTCCCATTGGGGAAGGCTTCCCGACATCAGCGACGAGACCGGGATGGCGGCCTGGTTCGCGGAAGTGCGGCGCTTCGGCGCCAGGTATTGGGAAGCGCTCGGTGCGAAGCGCGCACCGCGGATAGTCCTCGAGCATTCGGGGCAGGACACCATCCCGACGTCGATCTACCTGTGCGACAACGCGGGCATGGTCGTCATCTGCGGCGGGACCACCGGGTACAACGCGGATATCGACCTGAGGTACCTGTGGATGCGCCAGAAACGTTTGCAGGGATCGCATTTCGCGAACCTGCAGCAGTGCCGGGCCATCACCGAGCTGGTGTCGACCGGCGACATCGATCCGTGCCTGTCGCAGGTCGGCGCGTTCGCCGACATCGGAAAGATGCATCAGTTGATGTGTGACAACGAGCAGCCGCCCGGAAACATGGCGGTGCTGGTCAACGGGGGGCCGTCGTGACAGATCATGTTCTTGCCGAAGACTCGATCGCCGTGGTCGGAATGGCGTGCCGCCTGCCCGGCGGCATCGACTCGCCGGATTCGTTGTGGCGCAGCCTGATCGAAGAGGGGGACGCCGCTGCAGAGGTCGTCGGCGAACCGGACGGATTCGATCCGGAATTCTTCGACATCAGCCTGCCCGACGCCGAAGCCATGGACCCGCGCCTGCGGCTGACGCTCGAGACAGGCTGGCAGGCACTGGAGTACGCCGGGATCGACCCGGCAATGCTGCGGGACAGCGACAGCGGCGTCTACGTCGGCGCCCCGGGTGGCGACTACGGCCGCGTCGCCACCATCCTGGGCTTCCGCGGCCCCGCGATGAGCATCGACACGGCGGGCTCGGCCGCACTGGTCGCCGTGCATCTCGCGGCGCGGGCGATCGCGGCGGGTGACTGTTCGCTCGCCCTGGTCGGCGGGGCCGGCGGACCGCACGAGGGTGTGGCGGTCCTGGTCCTGTCGCGGTTGTCCGAGGCCCACCGCCGTGGTTACCAGGTGCTCGCCGTGCTGCGCGGCTCCGCGGTCAATCAGGAGGGTGCCGCCGGGTCCGGCGCGCAGGAGGGTTTGATCCGGGCCGCCCTTTCCGATGCTGAACTCGCGGCCGCCGACATCGATGTCGCCGAGGGACCCGAAACCGGCGCTGCAGCAGCAGGACTCGCTGGCGTACTCACGATGATTCAGGCTATCCGGCACGGGCTCGTGCCACCCACCGTGGCTGCCGCCCCGGCCGCCCCGTGGCCGGAACACGACCGCCCACGCCGGGCGGCGGTGTCGGCGTACGGGGCGAGCGGCACCCATGCCCGTGTCATCCTCGAGCAGGCCCCGCCCGAGCCCGCGCTCACGCCGGTCGATCCCACCCGGCGGGTGCCCCTGACTGTGTGGCCGTTTTCCGGCCGGACTCCGGAGGCGCTGGCAGAGCAGGCCGCGCGCCTGGCCGACCACGTCCGGGCGCATCCGGAATTCACTGCCCGCGAGGTGGGTCACGCCCTGACCACGACCCGCACCGTGTTCGACCATCGCGCGGTGGTCCTGGGCCGCAACCGTATCGACCTGCTGGCCGGGCTGGCGGCCATCGCGGACGGTAAGCCGGTCGGGCCGATTCGCGGGCGGGCCGCCGATCGCCGGGTGGTCTTCGTCTTCCCCGGGCAGGGCCAGCAGTACCAGGGCATGGCTGCCCAGTTGCTGGCCGAGTCACCGATTTTCGCCGCCGAGATCGCCGCGTGCGAGGCGGCGCTGTCGGAGTTCGTCGACTGGTCACTGACCGATGTGCTCACCGAGGCCGAGGGCGCGCCGTCGCTCGCGCACGTCGACGTGGTGCAGCCCGCGCTGTTCGCGACGATGGTTTCGCTTGCGGCGCTGTGGCGTTCATTCGGCATCGAGCCCGCCGCGGTGCTCGGGCACTCGCAGGGCGAGGTGGCGGCCGCCTATGTGGCGGGCGCGCTGTCGCTGTCCGACGCCGCCCGGATCGTGGCGCTGCGCAGCAGACTGCTGCGCGAATTGGACGGCACCGGCGGCATGGCCTCGATCAATGCCCCGGTGGCGCGGGTGCGCGAACTCATCGCGGGCATCGACGATCTGCACATCGCCGCCGTCAACTCTCCGACCGCCACCGTCGTCGCGGGCGGGGTGGACCGCGTGGCCCGCATACTCGAGGTCTGTGAGCGAGCGGCCGTGCGGGCGAGGCGGATTCCGGCCGACTGCGCCGGTCACACCGCTCATGTCGATGTCCTGCGGGAGCGGCTCGACGCCGCCGTGGCCCCGATCACCGCGCGGGCCACCGGCATCACCTTCTTCTCCACCGTCACCGGCGGGGTGCTGGCCGGCGAACAGCTGGGCCCGGACTACTGGTTCCGCAACCTGCGCGCGGCGGTGAGTTTCGAGGCAGGCTTCCAGGCTGCGGCCGATTCCGGATACAACGCCTTCCTCGAGATGAGCGCGAACCCGGTGCTGATCGCAGCCATGCACGAATCCCTCGGCGCCGCAGCCGATTCCTGTCTTGTCACCGGCTCGCTCCGGCGCGACGACGCCGGTATCCGGCGCCTGCTGGCCTCCGTGTCCGAGGCCCATGTCGGAGGGGCGTCGCCGCAGTGGTCGACCATCTACCCGGTCGGCTCCGCACGACCGATTCGGTTGCCCACCTATCCCTTCCAACACCGGACGTACTCGACGGCCGGCGTGGTGGAGACGGGCGGCGAGGAGCCCGGCGACCTCGGTCTGGCCGCGGCCGGGCACCCGCTGCTCGGCGCGGTGGCCGAGGTTCCCGGCGCGGACCGCTTCCAATTCGTCACCCGCGTCTCCCGGGCGACCCGGGGCTGGATCGCCGATCACGCCCTGCGCGGCACCGCGGCGCTGCCCGCTGCGGCGCTGGTGGAGCTGGCTTTTCACGTGGGCGGCCGGCTCGGCGTCCCGCGGGTCCGGAAGCTGACCGTGCACGAACCGGTCACACTGCCCACCGCGGGCGCAGTGGATCTGCAGGTCGTGGTCGGCGAACCGAGGGAATCCGGTCAGCGCACGGTGGCCGTCTTCTCCAGCCCAGAGGACGCGGATGCCCCACTCGGACAACGCCATTGGACCCGGCACGCGGACGGCGTGCTCACTTCGGCCTCCAGGACCGCGGATACCGACACCCACGGGCTCACCGTTTGGCCCCCGGTCGGTGCGGCGCCGGGTTTGGAGCCCGGTCCGGTATACGAGACCCTCACTGCGCTCGGCTACCGGTACGGCCCGGCTTTCCGAGGCGTGCGGCGCATCTGGCATCGCGGCGACGAAATATTCGCCGAGGTCGCCCTGCCCGATTCCGTGGCTGACGCGGACAACTACGGACTGCATCCGGCACTACTGGACGCCGCCCTGCAACCGGTCTTCGCGGCTGCTACGCCCTTGCAGGCGGACGCGATCCGGCTCCCGGTGGTATGGGAAGACGTGGAACTGCATGCGGTGGGCGCGAATACGCTCCGAGTGCGGCTGACCACCGCGGGGACGGACCGTTTTCGCTGGGCGCTCGGCGACGGCACCGGCCGGATCATTGCCGAGGGCACCGTGGGAATGGGTGTCGTCGCACCGACCGAGCGCGCCGCCGGTGGATCTGCGCGGCAGAATGCGCTCTACAGCGTCGACTGGCTGACTGTGCAGGCGTGGCGGGGGCGTTACGCCACCCGCCAGGGCGAGTGGGCCATTGTGGGAGCGGAGCCGCTCGGGGTGCGCGGCGAGGCGGGTCCGGCCCGTTATCCGGATCTCGAATCCCTCCACGCGGCGGTGGATTCCGGAACAGATGTGCCGTCGGTGGTGGTGCTGTCCCGGGTGGCCTCCGCCGCCGTGGTCGAGCCGGGCGCGCGTCCGGCCCGGGCCCTGCGCGACGAACTCGCACTGATGCTGCGTCAGCTCCAAGCCTGGTTGGCCGCACCGCGATTCGCCGACACCAAGCTGGTCGTCCTCACCCGGGGCGTGCAGGCGGCCGAGGCCGTCGAGGACGTCTCGGATCTGGTGGGCGCGAGCGTGTGGGCGCTGGTGCGCACCGCGCAGTGGGAGCATCCGCACCGCATCGTGCAGGTCGATCTCGACGAGGCCGGCATCAGCCTGGATCAGATCGCGACCGTGCTGCGCCTCGACGAGCCCGAACTGGCCCTGCGGCACGGCGAATTCCTTGCCCGGCGACTGCGTTCCGGCATCG
The DNA here is from genome assembly GCF_042754085.1 of Nocardia sp. NPDC059236. Taxonomy (NCBI): domain Bacteria; kingdom Bacillati; phylum Actinomycetota; class Actinomycetes; order Mycobacteriales; family Nocardiaceae; genus Nocardia; species Nocardia sp. NPDC059236. The sequence goes on along the minus strand of NZ_JBHZAF010000002.1, from coordinate 263,702 downwards.
ACCCGGTGGCATCCCCTGATCCCGGGCCCGCCGGATCCGGGCCGTCCGCCTTCGATCCCGACCGCACCGTGCTGATCACCGGTGGCACCGGCAAGATCGGCGGCATCGTCGCCCGGCACCTGGTCGCCGCCTACGGCGCCCGGCACCTGCTGCTCACCAGTCGCAGCGGCGGCAGTGCCGACGGAATCGCCGAACTGACAGCGGAATTGGGTGCGAAGGGCGCCGAGGTGACGGTCGCGGTCTGCGACGCGGGCGATCGCGACGCGCTGGCCGAGGCGATCGACGGCGTCCCGGCCGCGCATCCGGTCGGAGCGGTCGTCCATCTGGCGGCCACGCTGGCCGATGCGACCTTCGCCGCCCTCACCGAGGCACAGCTCGACGCCGTGCTGCCCGCCAAGGCCAATGGCGCCTGGCACCTGCACGAGCTCACTCAGCATCTCGATCTGTCGATGTTCGTTCTGTTCTCGTCATCTGCAGGCGCTTTCGGCTGGGCCGGCCAGGCCAACTACACGGCGGCCAATGTCTTCCTCGACAGCATCGCCCGATACCGGCATCGCCGCGGGCTGCCCGCCACCGCCATGGCGTGGGGCTGGTGGGCCGAGGACACCTCCAATACCGGTGGACTCGACGACAAGGGCCGGGCGCGGCTCGGCCGCATGGGTCTCACTCCGATGCCGACCGCCGCGGCCATGGAGCTTTTCGATGCCGCCCTGCGCACCGGACAGCCGTACGTCCTGCCGATCGGGCTCGACCTGACGCGGCTGACCGCGGCCGAGCCGACCGGCGAACCCGCCCCGCTCTTCCGGGCGCTGGCGCCCGTCCGGCCGCTGGCCGCACAGCAGGCGGGTGATTCGACCGAACTCGCCGCGCGCATGGCGGGGCTCGGTCCCGCCGAGCGGCACCAGGCAATGACCGACCTGCTCAAGACACCGGTGTCCATCGTGCTCGGCTACGCCACACCCGATGCGGTGCAACCGGATCGGCCGTTCGCAGAGATGGGACTGGACTCGCTCAGCTCTATCGAACTCGGGGCCCGGCTGCGGGCGATAACCGGGGTGAAGCTGGGCAATGCGGTGATCTATCAGCACCCGACGGTCAGGCTGCTGGCCAAGCACGTGCTGGACCAGGTCACCCCGCGGGCCGCCGAACTCGCGGCCCCGATCGTCGCGGAGGTCGAGATGCTGCTCGAGCGCCTGTCCGAGATCTACGACGGCGGTCCGATACCCGACGCGCTCTTGGCCCGCCTGACCGGCGTGATCGACGCCCAGCCGATGAGGACACCCGCATGACCATCGCTTCCGGCGAGCCCGTCGCAATCATCGGCATGGCGGGCCGCTTTCCCGGCGCCGCGGACATCGACGCACTGTGGGAGCTGCTCGACACGGGTGGTGACGCCATTCGCCCGGTACCCGCGCAGCGCTGGGACGCGAGCGCACCGCTGGACCGCGAGAAGCGGATCCAGGCGGTCGGCGGATTCGTCGACGGCGTCGACGGTTTCGACGCGGCGTTCTTCGGCGTCTCCCCGCGCGAGGCCGCCGATATCGACCCGCAGCAGCGTCTCATGCTCGAAATGGCCTGGCGCGCTGTGGAAGACGGCCGAGTACCACCGGAGGCGCTGCGCGGCACGCGCACCGGGGTCTATGTCGGGGCGTCCTGGCACGACTACGAGATCCTGCGCAGGCAGCGGGGTGTCGGTGCGAGCCAGCACAGTTCGGTCGGCAATGCCCTGGATGTGATCGCCTCGCGAGTCTCCTACACCCTGGGCCTGACCGGGCCCAGCATGACCGTCGAGACCGGGTGTTCCTCCGCGCTCGTCGGACTCGACCTGGCGGTCCGGGCCATCCGCTCGGGAGACATCGACGCGGCGCTGGTCGGCGGCGTGAATCTGATGCTCGCCCCGGACGTCTCGATCGGGCTCACCCACTTCGGCGGGCTGTCCGAGCACGGGCGGTGCGCGGCTTTCGGCGCCGGCGCGGACGGATTCGTCCGCGGTGAGGGCGTGGCCGCGCTCTACCTCAAACCGCTGCGGGACGCGGTGCTGGACGGTGACCGGGTGCGGGCCGTCATCGTGGCGTCCGTCGTGAACAACGACGGTGGCGGCGAGAGTCTGGTGACGCCCAGTGGCGCGGGCCAGCGCGACCTACTGCGGCGGGCCTACCTGGATCACGACTTGGACGTCGACCGGCTCGCCTATGTGGAGGCACACGGAACCGGGACGCGCCGAGGTGATCCCATCGAGGCGGAGGCGCTCGGGGAGATCCTGGGAACCGCGCGCAGTGCCGGCAGCGGACCGCTGCTGATCGGGTCGGTCAAGACCAATATCGGTCACCTGGAGGCGGCCGCGGGCATCGCGGGACTGGTCAAGGCCGTGCTGTGTCTCGAACACGGCACAGTGCCACCGAGTCTGCACTCCGAGGTGCCGAATCCGGATATTGCCTTCGACGAGCTGAACCTGCGAATAGTGCGGGAGCGCACGCCACTTCCGGCGCACACCGATGTCCACATCGGCGTGAACTCGTTCGGGTGGGGCGGGACCAATGCACATGTGGTGCTACGTGGCGCGGCATCGACAGTGAGGGTGGTCAGCGAGGTTGCCCTCGAAACCAGACCCGAGCCAATGGGTTTCGTACCGGTATCCGCGCACACCATCGCCGCGCTGCGGCAGCGCTGCCGCGACATCGCGGATATGGTGGACGCCGAACCCGACCGGCTGGACGCGATCACCGCGGCGCTGGCAGGGCGGGCACCGGCCCTGCCGGTGCGGAGCGCGGTGCTGGGCGCATCGCCTCAGGAAGTGGCGGCGGCCTTGCGCCGCCACGCCGATGACCCGGCCGCCGAACTCCCGTCTGTGCTGACCGGCCGGGCTCACGACGTCGGCCGCACCGCCTTCGTCTTCCCCGGCCAGGGCAGCCAATGGCACGGGCTGAGTGCCGCACTGTACGGCCAGGATCCGGCCTTCACCGAGACGATCGACGCATGCGCTGCGGCACTGCGGCCGTACGTCGACTGGGATCCGGTCGCGGTGCTGTCCGGCGCCGCCGGACCGGGCTGGCTCGACCATGTCGATCAGGTGCAGCCGGTGCTATGGGCGCTGTCGCTGGGTATCGCGGCCGGGTGGCGGCGGGCGGGCATCGTGCCCGATGTCGTCATCGGCCACAGCCAGGGCGAAATCGCGGCGGCCACCATTGCGGGGCTGCTCAGCCTCGACGACGCCGCGCTCATCGTGTCCCGGCGCAGCGCGCTGCTGCGCTCGGTCGCGGGTACCGGCCGCATGCTGGCCGTCGAACTGCCCGTGGCCGAGATTCCCGCTGCCATCGCCGGATTCGAGGAACTCGTGGCACTGGCCGTGCACAACGGGCCGACCTCGTGCGTGCTCTCCGGCGATACCGACGCCATCGAGGCGCTCGATGAGATCCTCGCGGCCGACGGCGTTTTCTGCCGGATGGTGAATGTCGACTACGCCTCGCACAGCCCGCAGATGGCCGGGGTGCGGGTACCGCTGCAGGCCGCGCTCGCCGGGGTCGCATCGCTACCAGGCGGCACGGAGTCACCACTCGACGGCGTGGCGGCGCTGCCGGATGCCGTGGAGATGATGTCGACGGTCCGGCTGAAGGCCGTGACCGCCACCGACCTCATCGGCGACTACTGGGTGGAAAACCTCTGCAGCCCGGTACTTTTCGCCGAGGCGATGACCGCGGTGTTCGACGACGGCGTCACGCACGTGATCGAGATCAGCCCGCACCCGGTGCTGCTGCCCGCCGTGGAGCAACTGGCCGCCGAGCGCACCGACCCGCCGATGGTGCTGCCGTCGTTCTACCGGGACTGCGACCCCCGCGGCGAGCTGCACCGCAGCCGTGCCCGCGCCTTCGTCGCCGGACTGCGGCTCTTCGCGGCGGTCGCCGTGCCGGCGATCGCACTGCCACCGTATCCGCTTCGGCCGCAATCGCATTGGCTGCCGGATGCCGGGCCGGGTGCTCCGCGCGACACGGCAGCCGGCACGCTGCGAGTTCCGGTATACCCCAGCCGGCTCGAGCCGGGGGCCTGGCAGGCGACCGTCCCGATCGATCTGGAAACGCTGCCGTGGCTGGCCGATCACGTGGTCGGCGACGCGGTGGTGGTGCCGGGGGCCATGCTGGCGGTGCTGGCCATGGCGGTCACTCGCACCCACCTGGGCACCGGCCCGGCGGGCCTGTCGGGATTGCGGTTCGTCGAAATGCTCACCGTCGGTGACGCTCCGGTCCGGGTCGAGGTCACCCTGCGCGAGGACGTCCCGGCCGGGATCAGCTTCGAGATCGCGGCGCTGAACGCCGGCACGAACAGCTGGACGGTGCACGCGCGGGGCTGTGCCCTGCACACGCTCGAGTCCGCGACCGCGCCGCTGCCGTTCCCCTTCGGTCCCGGCGAGCCGACAATCGGCGACCCGATCCCGGTCGCCGATTTCTACGCGGCCTGCGCCCGCCGCGGGGTGGAGCTCGGCCCGGACTTCCAAGGCGTGCGGGAACTCCGGCGCTGGCGGGACGGCACGGCCTCGTTCGCACTGGCCAGGATCGCCCTGAGCGAACACGCCCGGGCGATGTCGCACCCCGGTGAGCTGCACGCCACGCTCGTGGACTGTGCCATGCAGGCCGGACTGGCCCTGTTCGACGGTGAGAACACCATCCTGCCCGGCGGCATCGAGGAACTGATCCTGGACGCCGAACCGGCCGGATATGTCGACGCCGCCTGGGCGTATGCCATCCGGCGCTCGGACACCACCGCCGACATCCACCTCTACGACGAGCAGCGCGCGCCACTGGCCCGCATCCTGGGCCTCGAGCTCATCTCGATCGACGACGACCGTGCCGACGCCAGGCCCTACGACCGGGAGCTTGCCTTCACCTGGCACGCGGTCGCGCGCGGCGAAACAACCAGCGCACCGGAATCATTCGCCGTCACCGGGTCCGCCGGAGCAGTCGGCGAGCTGACGGAGGCCCTGCGGCGGAGGGGCGCCGAGGTCGACGTCGCCGCCGATCGGGCCACGACTGTGGTCTTCGCCGCACCCGCGGCCCGGGACGGCCTGGACGCACAGCGCCGGGGCCTGCTCGAGCTCGCCGAACTCGTCGGCTCGTGTGTCCGATCGACTTCGGCGACACCGCGTCTGGTCGTGGTCACCACGGCCGCCCAGGCGGTCGGGACCGATGAGCGTCCTGATCCGGGCGGCGCGCTGTACTGGGGATTCGTCCGGGTCCTGCGTCGCGAACATCCCGAATTGTCGGCCGAGATCATCGATCTCGCCGCACCGCCCGACACCGAGCGCGGGGAGCTGTTCGACGACTGCGCCGCCGAACTCCTGGTCCGCACCGGTGAGGACCAGCTCGCCCTGCGCCCCGGGCAGCGCTACGCCGGACGCATCGAACAGGGCGAGCAAGCGGAAAGCACTGCGGCAGTGCGGCCCTGGCGAGTCACGGCACAGCCCTTCCGGCTCACGGTGACTCCCGGCCGCTCCTGGGAGGGTCTGCGCTACCGGCCCCTGGAAACCCGCCCACCGGGGCCGGGTGAGGTGCTGATCGAAATCGAGGCGGTCGCACTGAATTTCACCGATGCGCTGAAGGCGGCGGGCGCCTATCCCGACGACTCGGCGGGCCGCGACCTGCTCGGCCTCGAATGCGCGGGCGTGGTTCGCGCGGTCGGCCCCGAGGTGACCGGACGGGCTGTGGGCGATCGCGTCGTGGGCTGTGGATTCGGCGCGCTGGCCTCGCATCTGACGGTGCGCGCCGATCACACGCAACCGATACCGGATGCCCTCCCCGCCACCACCGCGGCGGCCCTGCCCATGGTGTCCACCACCGCCTGGTGCGCGCTGGTCACTATGGCCCGGCTCGCGCCGGGAGAGACCGTGCTGATCCATTCCGCCGCAGGCGGACTGGGACAGGCGGCCATCGGCGTCGCCCGTGGTCTCGGGGCGCGGATCATCGCCACCGCGGGCAGTGCGGAGCGGCGGGATTACCTGCGCCGCGCACACGGGCTCGAGCACGTCTTCGATTCCCGGACGCTGGGCTGGGCGGACGAGGTGCGGGCGGTGACCGGCGGGCACGGCGTCGACGTGGTGCTCAACTCGCTCTCCGGCCGCGCGATCGATCTCGGCATCGACGTGCTCGCCGAGGACGGCCGCTTCATCGAGGTCGGCAAGCGGGACATCCACGCCGATCGCCGGGTCGGGCTGCGGCCGTTCGCGAAGGGAATCAGCTTCGCGGCCGTCGATCTCACCGGATTGATGGCACGCCGTCCCGAGCGCTTTGCCGCCGCGCTGGCCGAGACGTGGGAGCAGATCGGCACGGGCCGGCTCGTTCCGGGACCCGTCACCGTGCACGACTTCGCCGACGCCGCCACCGTGCTGCGGGACCTGACCCGGGGCGAGCACACCGGCAAGGTGGTGCTCGCGAGTCCGGACACGGTGACCGACATCGTGCCGGAGCCATTGCCGGAGGGGCGTTTCCGCGCGAACGGCACCTATCTCATCACTGGTGGCCACGGCGCCCTGGGACGCAGCCTGGCCGACCATCTGCTCGCGAACGGTGCCGGCGCGGTGGCCCTGGTCGGCCGCAGTGCGCCGGACACGGTGGACACGGCATCGGTGCGCAGCTATCGGGCCGACGTCGCGGATTCGGAAGCGCTTACCGCTGTACTGGATTCGATCCGGGCGGAGCTGCCGCCGCTGCGCGGGGTCTTCCACGCCGCGGGCGTCCTCGACGACGCCACCATCCTCGGTGTCGACGCGGACCGCATGGAGCGGGTGCTGCGGCCGAAGATCGACGGCGCCCGGCACCTGGACGCGCTCACCGCCGATGACCCCCTGGATCTGTTCGTGCTGTTCTCCTCGGCCGCCGCGCTGATCGGCAACCCCGGGCAGTGCGCGTACGCGGCGGCCAACGCCTATCTCGACGCGCTGGCCGCGGCCCGCCGGTATGCGGGACGGCCCGGACTGAGCATCGAGTGGGGATACTTCGCGGAGGTCGGTCTGGCCGCGGCAGAACACAATCGCCACGCCCGGCTCACCGAACACGGCATCAGCAGCTACCCCACCGATGAGGCGTGGACCGCCATGGCCGCCTTCCTCACCGAGGAACGCACTGTCGTGGGGTACATGACCTTCGATCAGCGTCAGTGGTTCGACGCGTACCCCGATGCCGCCGCCCAGCCGAGCTGGCAGCTGCTGCGGCAGCGAGCCGCCGTCGAGTCGGCGGGGCGATCCGCCGGTGAATTCCACACCGCGCTGGCGGATTCGGCTCCCGCGGACCGGCACATGCTGGTACGGGACAAGATCACCGAGGTGGCCGCGCGCGTGCTCCGCATGCAACCGGCCGACCTCGACGCCCGGACACCCTTCAAGGCGCTCGGACTCGACTCGCTCATGAGCCTGGAGATGCGGAACCGGCTGGAATCCGCATTCGCGCTGCGGCTTTCACCCACGCTGCTGTGGACCTACGGCACCGCCGAGACCCTGGCGGGCGCGATCGGCGAACGGCTCGCCGCCTCGCTGTCCGCGGCCGGCGTGACCACCGGCTGACCCCTCAGGAGGCACTCCCATGGACAATCCGAATTCGAGCGAGGCTCTGACCGCGGCCCTGCGCCGTGCCACCCGGACCATCAAGCAGCTGCGCGAGCAATCGGCGGGGCAGAGCCCCGGCGGGCCCATCGCGGTCGTCGGCGTGGGCCTGCGGCTGGCCGGCGGCATCGCCGATCTCGACGGCTACTGGGCGGCGCTGCGGGAAGGGCGCAGCCTGATCACCGAGATGCCCGCGCATCGGCGCTGGCCCTTCGAGGACGAATGGGACTTCCTGCCCACGCGAGGCAGTTTCATCGGCGACGCCCTCGACTTCGATCCCGCCTTCTTCGGGCTCAGCCCGCGCGCGGCCCAGGCCATGGACCCGCAGCACCGCATGCTGCTGGAGGTGACCTGGGAAGCCCTGGCGCACGCCGGAATGCGGCCCGACCGGGAGCTGCCGGAGTCGGTGGGCACCTTCGTGGGCATCGCCGGCCGCCAGGACTACGCCGCCTGGGAGCCGCCGCAGGTCGATCCGCACTGGGCGCTGGGCATCGGCCACGGCTTCGCGGCGGGACGCATCGCCTATCACTTCGGATTCACCGGTGCCGCGACAGCTTTCGACAGCGCGTGCTCCTCCTCGCTGGTCGCCATCCATCACGCGGTCGCCGCCCTGCGGCGCGGCGAATCCGAGATCGCGCTGGCGGGCGGGGTGAGCCTGATGCTGGCCCCCGGGTCCACCGCGGTCATCCAGCAGACCGGAGCCCTCGCACCCGACGGGCTGTGCAAGACCTTCGACGCCCGTGCCAACGGCTATGTGCGAGGCGAAGGCTGCGCCGTGCTGGTGCTGAAGCGCCTGGCCGACGCGGAACGCGACAATGACCGGGTGCTCGGGGTCATCCACGGCACCGCCGTCAACCAGGACGGCCGCTCCTCCGGTTTCACCGCACCCAACGCGGTCGCCCAGCGCCGGGTGATCGAGGCGGCCCTGGCCGACGCCGGGTGCAAACCCGAGGAGATCGGGTTGGTCGAAGCACACGGCACCGGCACCTCACTCGGCGATCCCATCGAGGTCAGCGCCATTGTCGCCGCGCTGGGCTCCCGCAATGGCGGCAAATCGCTGCACGTGGGCTCGGCGAAGACCAATGTCGGTCACCTGGAGGCCGCCGCCGGTGTGGTCGGGCTCGTCAAGGCGCTGTTGTGCATTCGTGAGCGCACGGTGCCGCCACTGGCCCACTTCCAGACCTTGAATCCGCGAATCGACCTGGAGGGCACCGACGTTCGGATCTCGGGTCAGAGCGCCGCCTGGGCGCTCGCGGAGTCCGGCCCGCTCGCCGGGGTGAGTTCGTTCGGCGCCATCGGCACCAATGCGCACGCGATCGTCGGACCCGCGCCGGAGACCACCGCCGCGTTCCCACCCGGGGGAGATATCCCTCGGCCCGCGTGGAACCGCGGACCCTGCGTCCCGGCGTTCCTCGGTGCGGCCCCACCTGTCCGGAGCTGAAACACGGTTCTACTCACCATAATTCGACACTCTTTGGGGGTAATGCACAGTGGTGGCATTCTTCGACATGGTCGGCGGTCGCTACGCCCCGACCGAGATCGCGGCCAGTCCGTGGGCGCCGAACCAGGTGAGCGGCACCGCGGTGTCCGGACTCCTGGCGCGCGAGGCCGAAACACACAGTCCCGGCGGCGCATTCCTGCCCGGGCGGTTCACCGTGGATCTGTTCCGGCCCGTCCTCGCCGAACCGATCGAGCTGCGCAGCGAGGTGGTCCGCGACGGCCGCCGCGTGCGGGTGGTCGACGTCTCGGCCGTGCAGCAGGACCAGGTGCGGGTGCGCGCGACGCTCATGTATCTGGCTGCCGGAGAACCGGCGCCGGGGGAGGTCTGGCAGCCGGTGCGGCAGTTACCGGTACCCGAGCCGAGCGCAGAGTGGCACCCGCTGCGGTTCAAGTCGGGTGCGCTCGACTGGACCGGCGACTTCCTCACCGGCCAGAACAGTGAGCGCAAATGTATGTGGCACGACATGGCGCCGCTGGTCGAGGGCGAGCCCAATTCGCCGTTCCAGCTGGCCGCCTATGTCGCCGACACCACCAATATGGTGTGCAACTGGGGTACCGCGGGCATCGGCTACATCAATTGCGATGTGACCCTGGCACTCTCGCGCCTGCCCGCGGGGCCCGAGGTGGGGTTGCAGGCACAGGACCAGGTCACCGGCGACGGTGTCGCGATCGCCACGGCCACCCTGTACGACCGGACCGGCCCGTTGGGCGTCTCCGTCGCCACCACCATCTCGAATGTGCGCCGGGCGGTGGATCCGGCCGCCTTCGCGGCCGAGGCATTCTCGGCGCCGCACCCACAGTGAACCCCGGGGAGGAACCGTCATGCGGATTGCGTACACGCCGCAACAAGAGGAACTACGTGCCGAACTGCGGGACTATTTCGCTCGCCTGATGACCGACGAGCGGCGCACCGCGCTGGCCGCGCCGACCGGCGAATACGGCGAGGGTGACGTCTACCGTGAGGTCATCGCGGAGATGGGCCGCGACGGGTGGCTCGCACTGGGCTGGCCGGAGGAGTACGGCGGCCGGGGCGGCTCGGTCATGGATCAGCTGATCTTCACCGACGAGGCCGCCGTGGCCACCGTCCCGGTGCCGTTCCTGACCATCAATACGGTCGCGCCGACCATCATGTACTACGGCACCGACGAGCAGAAGCAGTTCTTCCTGCCCAGGATCGCCGCCGGTGAATTGCACTTCTCCATCGGCTATTCCGAGCCCGGCGCGGGCACCGACCTGGCCTCGCTGCGCACCTCCGCGGTCCGCGACGGCGACGACTGGGTGATCAACGGGCAGAAGATGTGGACCTCCCTGATCAGCTACGCCGACTACGTCTGGCTGGCGGCGCGCACCGACCCGGACGCCGAGAAGCACAGCGGCATGTCGATGTTCATCGTGCCGACCACCGCCGAGGGCTTCTCGTGGACACCGGTGCACACCATGGCCGGGCCCGATACCAGCGCCACCTACTACCAGGACGTCCGAGTCGGGCAGTCGGCGATGGTGGGACCGGAGAACGGCGGCTGGGGGCTGATCACCAACCAGCTCAACCACGAGCGCGTCGCGCTGAGCGGGGCCGGGCACCTGATGATGGCGCTCCGCGAAACCATCGAATGGGCGAAGAAGACCAAGGCGGCCAATGGTATTCGTGTCATCGACCAGGAGTGGGTGCAGCTGAACCTGGCGCGGGTGCACGCCAAGGTCGAGTACATGAAGCTGCTGAACCTGGAGATCGCCTCGCGCGCCGACGCCGGCGGTGACGCCGCGCCGCGCCCGTGGGACGCCTCCGGCCTGAAGGTGTACGGCACCGAGTTCGCCACCGAGGCCTACCGGCTGCTCATGGAGGTGCTCGGCCCCAACGCGCACCTCTGCCAGGACTCGGCGGGGGTGGAGCTGTTCGGCGTGCTCGAACGGCTGCATCGCGCCAGCCTCATCATGACCTTCGGCGGCGGCACCAATGAGATCCAGCGCGACATCATCGCCATGTTCGCCCTGCGACTGCCGCCCGCCACCCGCTGACCACACCCGAAAGGCCGGTAATCATCATGGATTTCACTCCGACCGAGGCCCAGCGGGATCTCGCCCGCCTGACCGGTGAGGTCTGCGCGAAGCTGGTCACTCCCGACCGGCTGCGCGAACTCGACAAGCACCTCGACGCCGCCGGTGACCGCACTGTGCGTTTCGACCGGCAGCTGTGGAACGCACTCGCCGAGACCGGTGTGCTGGCCGCCGCGCTGCCGGAGTCCGTGGGCGGCAGCGACTTCGGCGTCCTGGAACAGACCGCCGTTCTGCGCGAGCTGGGCAAGGCCCTGGCCCCCGTGCCCTACCTGTGGTCCATCGTGCTGAGCGCGGCCGCCCTCGCCGAATTCGGTACCGCGACCCAGCGGGACCTCGCCGCGCGGGCCGCCACCGGCGAGATCATCCTGACCGTGGCCCTCAGCGAAGCCCGGAACTGGGAGCCCACCGCACCGGTCACCACGGCGGCCGAGGACGCGGGCTGGACGCTGAACGGCGCCAAGACCACCGTGCCGTTCGCGCGCCAGGCCGATCGTATCCTGGTGCCCGCCAGCGTATCCGGGACGGTCGCCCTGTTCCTGGTCGATCCGTCGGCGGCCGGCGTCACGGTCACCGAGCAGATCACCACCGATCGCAGTCCCGAATACGCGGTCGAATTCGATTCCGCACCGGCGGAACCGGTGGGTACGGTGGCGGGCGGCGCCGAGATCCTGCACCGGCTGCTGGACCGCGCCTGGCTGGGGCTGGCCGCGCAGCAGCTGGGCACCCTCGAACAGGGGCTGGAGCTGGTGGTGGCGTATGCCCGCGAGCGTGAGCAGTTCAATCGCAAGATCGGCAGCTTCCAGGCCGTGGCCCAGCGCCTGGCCGACGCCTACATCGACGTCCAGGGCGTCCGGCTCGCGGTGACGCAGGCGGCCTGGCGGCTGGCCGAGGGCCTGCCCGCCGCGGCCGAGGTCCACACCGCCAAGTTCTGGGCCGCCGACGCGGGCCACCGCGTCGCCCACACCGTGGTACACGTGCACGGTGGCGTCGGTATCGACCGCGACCATATCGTGAACCAGTACTTCACCGCCGCCAAGCACAACGAGTTCGCCCTCGGCGGCGCCACCGACCACCTGCGCGCACTGGGTGCGGCGATGGCGGCCGGCCTCTAGCGGGAGAGACCGGCGTGATCCCGGAGCTCCGCGATCACGCCGGTCCGTTCGCCGCCGATGTCACTGTCGCACAGCCGCAGTGCCGGTTCGCGCGGTGATGCTCGCACCGTAGCGCCGGGTCTCGTTCTCGATCTGGCGGGGAGTCGCCGAGCGGGCCAGCGCGATTCGGGCCCCGCTCACCAGCGCCGCGCCCGTCGCGGCGAATACCTGCGGATCCGACAGTGCACCAGCGCAATACAGCGTGTCCCGATAGTCGATGCCGATGGCGGCCACCGTGCCGTACGCGCTGAGGGCCCACTGCCGATTGGTGATCCGCTCGACCGTCGGAGTGGGCGCCGCGACGTCGACCGCGAGGAAGGCGAGGTCGTCGGCGGTTCCGGGATTCGGGGTGTACCAGTCGGGTAGGCGCACGGTCCGGACGTCGATGGCATCCAGATCGGTTGCCTGGTCCGCCAGGGCGTTCCGGCTGCCGCGTGCGCCGTCATCGCCGAGCACCAGTAGTCGATGGTCGTGCTTCCCGACGCGGTCGATGTCCGACTGGCCGGCGATGATGGTGCCGATACCGGTGGCCGCTACGGCCGCGGCCAGATTCTCGTCCGCGGGCAGCAGCACCGCCACCGCGCCGAGCCGCGACAGGGCCGCCATCGCGATCAGGGCGCCCGGTCGCATCCCCATCACCACGCCCACCTGATCGGCGGGCTCCACACCCACCGCGATGAGGGCCCGCACCACCGCGTCGATACGGGCGTTCACCGCGGCCTCGGTGCGCATCCGGCCCGCATAGAGCAGGCAGTCACGCGAGGAGGTGCGCGCACCCCAGGCCGATCCCGGCGAAATCCTGGTGCCCAGCAGCAGCTTTCCGGGGCGCACGGGCCGGGGCGGGGCGAACAGCGCCCGCTGGGCCCGGCTCCGCGGCCGGGGCGGCCGCGGTGTCGCCTCGGGCATGTCGACGATCTGCTCGGGGCGCGGCCCCTGGCCGCCGTGCCAGTGCAGCCAGTCCGCGATGGCGGGCCAGGTCGTCCGCACCGCGACGCCGCCCGCGACCATCTTGTAGTGCCCGGCGTCGACACCGACCTCGTACACGGGCGCACTGCGCGCCGCGTGCCGGATGCCGCGCACCGAGGCGGCGGGCGCGAGCTGATCCTTCGACCCGACGATCCCGAGAATCGGGCAGGTCAGCTCGCCCAGGCTGTGCACCTGCTCGCCGACCACGAACCCCCCGGAGTACAGGCGGTTCCCGATCGCGAACTGCCGCAGCAGATCCGAGGCCGCCGGACCCGGGTAGCCGATGCGGCCCTCACCCGCCATGAACCGGCGGCGGCGTTCCTCGGCGGGGGACAGGCGCGGTGCGGAGCGGTGGCGCAGGGTGTGCACGCGATTGCGCACCGCGTTCACCGGATCGACCAGATCCCACCAGGTCTTCAGGATGGAGTCGGTGATATTGCTGCCCTCGCGCACCGTTTCGGCCAGGAAGTTCGCGATGCGCGGGCCGAACGGGAGCCCGGCGGCCGTCCAGTCCACCATGCTGCCGATCCCGACCATGCTCGCGATCCCCTCGCCGCACCGGTGTGCCGCGGCCAGGTAGCCGAACATGCCGCCCTGGCAGTAGCCGACCAGGTGCACCGCGTCGCCGGTGTGGTCACGCATGGTGTCGACGGCGGCGGCCACCGCCAGGACGTGATCGTCCAGGGTCCGTTCCCAGCCGTTCTCTTCCGTTGCCGGAGAGCCGAAGTCGAGGACCCACGGATCGATTCCGGCCCGATGCAGCAGCGCCACCGCCCCGGTCTCGGTGTCCAGGTCGAAGACCTCGGCGGTCATCATGAGCGGCGGTACCAGCAGGGCGGCCGGGCCCGCCGCCGGTTGCTCCGGAAAGTAGCGGCGCAACCGGTACATTGGCCGGCCTTCGAGCACGGCGAACGGGCTGGTGACGGGATCGGGTGCACTCCCGACGAATTCCATTGCACTCCCCACAAATGAAACGTGCCCTAGTCAAAAATTCGACGTGAGTCCATATGCGTTTGGTCACAGCGGATTTGCCGACTGAAGCCCTGCATCGAGTTCTAGAACAAGTTACAGTGCGAAGGAGTCGATGGGGTGGGTTCATGGACGTTGAAAGTCACTGAGACGCAATTGATCTGCGCATTGTCGCGCGGCAACCGGAAACAGTTCGGCCGTGAAACAGATTGGCGGAGAAGCACAGTCATACGCTCCGCCGATGGGAGGGGTTCTATGGATATGCTGCGGTGTCCCGTACACAGATACCCGTCGGAGACAACGAGATCACTGGGCCTGGACCCGGTCATGGACGAGGTCCGCGAATCCGGCGGCATCGCGCGGGTGCAGTACCCGTACGGCGATGCGGCCTGGCTCGTCACCGGCTACGAGGATGTGCGAACCGTCTATTCGCAGAAGGCGTTCAGCCGCACCGGAATGTCCCAGGACACCGCGCCGCGGCTCACCGCCGGACTGCTGCTGCAGGGCGGCATCGGCAGTCTCGACGACAGCATCCACACCAAACTGCGCCGCGTCATCGGGCGGGAACTGACCGCTGGGCGGATGGCCGCGCTGCGCACCACCGCCGAGGCCCTCATGACGCGGCGGCTGGCCGAGCTCGAGCCGTCGGCGGCCGCGGACTACGTATCCGGTGTCGCCAAACCGTTTTCGCTGAATGTGCTCGGAGAGCTGGTCGGCATTCCCGAAGCCGAGCAACCCGAGGTGGCCAACTGGGTGAGCGCGCTGCTCACCGACGCCTCCGTGGCCGACGCCGGCGCGCGCGGCGCGGACGCCGCGCTGCAGGATCTCGGCAAATACGTGCTGCGGCTCATCGCCGACCGGAAGGCCGCGCCCACCGGGGATTTCGTCTCCGATCTGGTCCGCCACGGCGACGATCTGGCGAAATGGGAGCTGGTGACCGTCGTCTTCGCCCTCATCGTGGGCGGCTACGAATCCTCGGCCCACATGCTGAGCAAGCTCGTGCTGCGCCTGCTGCTCAGCCCGGACCTGTGTTCCGAGCTGCGGGCGCATCCGGACCGGATCCCGGGTGCGGTCGACGAGCTGCTGCGCACCATCGCCCTGGCCGGTGGTGAAGGACTGCCCTGGCGGGTCCGCGAGCCCATCCGGCTCGGCGGGGTGGACCTGGTGCCCGGTGACTACGTCGTCCCGGCCATCGGCGCCGCCAATCTGGACCCGGCCGTCTACACCGATCCCGAACGCATCGACCCGGCACGATCGGCCAAGCCCCACCTGGCGTTCGGTTACGGCACGCGCTACTGCCTGGGCTCCCAGATCGCCCGCATGGAACTCGAGGTCGGTATCGGCACGCTGCTGCGGGACTACCCCGGCGCCCGGCTCGCGGTCGCACCCGAGCAGGTGCGCTGGCACAGCGGGTCGGCGGTCTGGCAGCTGGCCGAACTACCGGTGTGCCTGTGATGGCGGTCGGAATCCTGCGCACCGGCGCCTACGTGCCGCCCGCCGAGATCGGCAATGCCACCATCGCGGCCTGGGCGGACACCACACCGGAGTGGGTGGGCGAACGCACCGGCATCGACACCCGCCGCTACGCCGGCACGGAGACGGCCACCTCCGATCTGGCCCACCGGGCCGCTCTCGATCTGCTCGGGCCGCGGGAGACCTGGCCGCGGATCGGCAGTGTCATCGTCGCCACCTCGACCGGGGATCAGCCGCAGCCCGCGACAGCCGCTGCGCTGCAACACAAATTGGGGCTCAGCGGCATACCCGCCTTCGATCTGAACTCGGTCTGCGTCGGCTACCTCTTCGCCCTGACCGTCGCCGCCGGACTGCTGGAACGCGAGGGAGAGGGGGCGGACCCGGCGCTGGTGGTCGGGGCCGACATCTATTCGCGGATCATGAACCGCGCCGACCGCAAGACCGTGAGCCTGTTCGGTGACGGCGCGGGCGCGACCCTGGTCGGACCGGTGCCGCCGGGCTACGGGCTGCACGCGAGCCGCCTGGTCACCAATGGCGAACTGCGTTCTCTCGTGGAGGTTCCCGCGGGCGAGCGGCTGTTCCGGATGGACGGCCGCGCGGTCCGCGACTACGTGCTCACCATGCTGCCCAAACTCATCGCGGAGGCGCTGGCGGAATCCGGCTTCACGCTCGCCGAGATGGACCGGATCATCCTGCACCAGGCCAACACCCGGCTGCTGGAGACCTGTATCCGGGAACTCGGCGTGGATCCCGCCCGGGTGCCGCTGACCGCTCCCCGCTACGGGAACACCGGCGCGGCCTCCATTCCCATCACCCTGCACAGCACCCATCTCGAACGTCCGCTGCAACGCGGTGAGCGCATTCTGCTGGCCGGCGTCGGCGGCGGCATGAGCGCCGGGGCGGCGGTCCTGACGTGGTATTGACCCGAACGAAATCGGAGGACTCCTGATGCGGCTCGAAGGAAAGGCCGCCGTCGTCACCGGCGGCACCCGAGGGCTCGGCTTCGCGATCGCGAAAGCGTTTCTCGCGGAAGGCGCGTCGGTCATGTGCTCGGCGCGCACGGCCGGGGACTACCAGCTCCTCAAGGAGGAATACCCGGACCGCTGCCTGTTCCATCCGGCCGATGTCGCCGATCCGGCGGCGGTCGAGCAGTTGATGGCCGCGGCCGCGGAATCGCTGTCCGGACTGGACGTGGTGGTCGCCAATGCCGGCGTGAGCCGGGACGGGCGGATCGAACAGCTCGCCCCGCACGACTGGGACGCCATGGTCGCCACCAACCTGACCGGCACCTTCCTGTGCACCCGCGCGGCCGTGCCGCACCTGCGGGAACGCGGCGGCGTGATCATCAATATGTCCTCGTCCATGGCGAGCCGGATAGCGGTCGGCGCGGCCGGCTACAGCGCCACCAAGGCCGCCATCGAAATGTTCACCCGCACCAGCGCAATCGAACTGGGGCAGTACGGAATCCGGGTCAACGCCCTCTCACCCGGCATTCTCGACGCCGGCATGGGCGGCCGGCTGGCGGACAACGACCGGGTCTGGGCCGCCTACCGCAAGCGGTTCGCCCTGGGCCGGGCCGGGCGGGTCGAGGAGGCCGCGCAGGCGGCCGTGTTCCTCGCCTCCGACGACGCCTCCTACGTCAACGGGGCGATTCTCGATGTCAACGGAGGTTTGATGTGGGCCTGACCGACCAGCGCAACAATCCGTTCAGCGAGCCCGAGCAGGCCAAGCTGGTGGAGCTCGGGCGCAAGCATGTGATGGGCATGGAATACACCGACGCCGACGAGGTCTGGATCAGCTCGGGCATGGAGCATCTGCTGCTGCAGACCGTCGGACGGCGGAGCGGGAAGACCCACAAGGTGGCGCTGCCGTTCTGGGTCGATGCGGCGGGACACCGCATCGTCGTCGCCTCCTTCATCGGGGCGCCACGGCATCCGGCCTGGTACTGGAACCTCACCGACACCGCGGCCAATGCCGAGGTGCGGGTGAAGCTGCGCGCGGCCGAGCTCCGGGCGCGTCCCCAGATCCTCGAAGATCCCGAGTACCAGGAGGTTTGGGACGCCTTGACGACCGACCGCGAGTTCTACCGCGACTATCAGTCCCGGACCGAACGCCGGATACCGCTGGTCCGATTGCGCGAACTGTGAGCGAGGCGAATGCGGCTGCGCTGCAGGGCGTTCCGGTGACCGCGCTGTGGACACTGTGGAGCCGGGCGTCCGAATCCGCCCGGACCGATTCGGACTTCAGCGATTTCCGTGCCGAGGAACTGTGCCGGTCGATCTACTTCGACTACCGGACCTTCGGCAGGCCCGCCCAGACCCAGGTGCTGCGCGCCCGCACCATCGACGCGGAAATCGGACGCTTCCACTGCAACTCGCCCGGCGGCACCGTGGTCGCCCTCGGCGAGGGGCTGCAGACGACCTACTGGCGGCTCGGCACGCCGGACCTGAACTGGATCTCGGTGGACCTGCCGGAGATGATCGCCCTGCGTGAGCAGCTGCTGCCGGAGGAGCCACGGGTCCGCGCGGTCGCCGCGTCGGCGCTGGACCGGTCCTGGTTCGATCTGGTCGGCGCCGGGGACGTGCTCATCACGGCCGAGGGCCTGTTCATGTACCTGCAGCCGGATGAGGTGTACGCACTGATCGGCGATATGGCACAGCGGTTTCCGGGCGCGAGCGTCATCTTCGACGTCTTGCCGCCGGGCCTGACCGAGCGCACGCTGAACGGGACCAAGCTGGCCCGAGGATCGGACTATGTATTGCCGCCTATGCCCTTCGGCCTGACCGTCGCCCAGACCCGAGCGCTGTCGCAGCAGATCCCGGGTGTCTCCGGCTACCAGGAGCTTCCGATGCTCCCCGGACGCGGCTGGTGTTCACCGGTGATGCTCGGCCTGCAGCGCAGGCTGCCGCTGGTCCGGAACCACCGCCATCTGATCGCGCGGCTCACCTTCGCGTAGGGGCCGCGGCTCGGCGCGGCTGCGGCCCACCGGTGACCGGGTTAAGGTCACAGAGTTGAGTGAAACCCGACCGGTCAGGATGCAGCACGTGGAGAACAAGAAGGCACCGTGGACCGCCGCCGACATCCCGAATCTGCAGGGGCGCACCGCCATTGTGACGGGGGCCAGTGCCGGGCTGGGGTTGGAGACCGCGCTGCGGCTCGCCGAACACGGCGCCCGGGTGGTCCTCGCCTGCCGCAATGCCGACAAGGCCGCGGCCGCGGCGGAAACCATCCGCCGGACCGCGCCGGACGCCGACTTGCCGTTCGTGGAACTGGATCTGACGTCGCTGAAATCGGTCCAGCGGGCCGCGGCACGGCTGCACGACGACTTCGGGCAGATCGACCTGCTGGTGAACAATGCGGGCACGCTGAGCCGGGACCGGACCGTCACCGAGGACGGGTTCGAAACCACCTTCGGCACAAACCATCTGGGCCCGTTCGCACTCACCGGACTCCTGCTCGATCTGCTGCACGCGGCGCCGCAGGCCCGCGTCGTCACGGTCACCAGCGGGGTCCCCGCGCAGAAGGGCACCTGGCTCGACCTCGACGACCTCACCTACGAGCGGCGCACCTACAAGGCCTACCCCGCCTACGCGCAGTCCAAGCAGGCCAACGCCAGCTTCGCATTCGAACTGCAGCGACAGCTCAACGGCACCGGCAGCCGGCTGATCTCGGTGCTGGCCCACCCGGGCGCCGCCGAATCCGACTTCGCCCAGAACCTCGGTCCCGCGGTCGCCTTCCTGTCCCGGCCCTCGCTGCGCTGGGTGTTCCGGATCGTCATGCAGACCGTCGAGATGGGTGCGCTGCCGAGCCTGCGCGCCGCCACCGACCCCGGCGTGCGCGGCGGTGACTTCTACGGCCCCACCGGCTCGACCAAGGGCTACCCGGTGCCGAACGCGGCCGGGGAGCGCACCCGCGATCCCGAGCTGGCGGCCCAGCTGTGGGCCGAATCCGAACGGCTCACCGGAGTCACCTACCGGTTCGATCTACTCGACGACGCGGCGGACTAGGCCCGATACGCCGAACGCCCCCTGAAATCCTCAGGGGGCGTTCACCTTACGACCGGGTCAGCGGCTCGGGTTCGGATCCACGTCGTCGTCGGTCAGCAGGGCGCTGCCGGCGACGCGATCGGTGGCCAGGGCGTCGAGGAAGGCACGCGCCCACCGGTCGACGTCATGGGTGAGGACCTGGCGCCGCATCGAACGCATCCGGCGGCGACGGGTGTCGCGGTCGTCGTCGATCGCGCCGATCAGGGCGTCCTTGACGCTGTCGAGATCGTGCGGATTGCACAGGTAGGCCTGCCGCAATTCCGCTGCCGCACCGGTGAATTCGCTCAGCACCAGCGCACCGTTGAGGCTGCCCTGACACGCGACGTACTCCTTGGCGACCAGGTTCATGCCGTCGCGCAGCGGCGTCACCACCATGACATCGGCGGCCACGAAGAACGCGATCAGCTCGTCGCGCGGGATCGGGCGGTGCAGGTAGTGCACCACCGGATAACCCACCCGGGAGAACTCGCCGTTGATCCGGCCCACCTGGCGCTCGATATCGCCACGCATCTGAATGTAGGACTCGACCCGTTCCCGGCTCGGCGTGGCCAGCTGCACCATCACGGTGTCCGCCGGATCGATCCGGCCGTCGTGCAGCAACTCCTCCAGCGCGGCCAGCCGGATGTCGATGCCCTTGGTGTAGTCCAGGCGGTCCACACCCAGCAGGATCGTCTTCGGATTGCCCAGCTCCGCACGGATTTTCGCGGCCCGTTCCCGCACCCCGCGGCGGCGCGAATACTCGTCCAGCTCGGTGGAGGTGATGGAGATCGGGAACGCGCCCACCCGCACGGTGCGGAAACCCACCTGCACCACACCGAGTTTCGAACGCACGCCCACATTGCCGCGCGACGTCGGCTGGCCGGCCAGCCTTCTGGCCAGATACAGGAAGTTCTGCGCGCCGCCCGGCAGATGGAAACCGATCAGGTCGGCGCCCAGCAGGCCCTCGACGATCTCGGTGCGCCACGGCATCTGCATGAACAGTTCCACCGGTGGGAACGGAATGTGCAGGAAGAAGCCGATGGTCAGATCGGGCCGCAGCATGCGCAGCATCTTCGGCACCAGCTGCAGCTGATAGTCCTGCACCCACACCGTCGCGCCCTCGGCGGCCACCTTGGCGGTGTACTCGGCGAAACGGCGGTTCACCTGGACGTACGCCTGCCACCACTGGCGGTCGTAGACCGGCCGCACGATCACGTCGTGATACAGCGGCCACAGCGTCGCGTTGGAGAAGCCCTCGTAGTAATCGGCGACCTCGTCGCCCGACAGTGGCACCGGATGCAGTTCCAGACCGTCCTCGACGATCGGATCCAGATCCACATCCGGGACGCCGGCCCAGCCGACCCAGGCGCCCTTGTTGTTGCGCAGCACCGGTTCCAGCGCGGTCACCAGGCCGCCGGGGCTGCGCTTCCAGCGAGTGGTTCCATCGGGTAGTCGCTCCAGGTCGACCGGAAGCCGGTTGGCGACGACGACGAAACCGGAGCCGGAGCTATCCGGGTGCACGGGTCATTCGCCTCGCGTCGGAGCGATGCCCAGCATGGACAGCAGCATGCGGCACTCGTCGGCATCGGTGGCGTAGGCGGCCACCACGCGCTGGGCCTGTCGAGCGGTTTCGTCGGCGAGCGGTTCCAGATCGTCGTCCGCGATGTCGTTTGCGCCGGTCTTCGCGGCCATCTCATGTCCTCTCGGGAAAGTCTGCTCGGTGCGAGGAGTCCATCGTATCTGCCAGGAAAGTCGGGACCGTGCGCTGCGTACATTGCGAGCCCTAACCGCAATGGTCGTGCTCGCGAGACCTGCCGAGCAGACCGTACGGTCGGCGGCACCGAGCGAAACGTTCCAGGCCCCGATGCCTATACGGTCTACGAAACGTAGAAATCGGAAACGTGGCGAAGGGGTCTGAAGCATGCCGTTGGCGACGGTGAACGGAATATCGCTGAACTACCAGGTCAAGGGAGACCGGTCCAAGGGCACCGACGTCAAGGGGTCCGCGCCGCTGGTCGTCATGATCATGGGCACCGGCAGTGGCGGCCGGGTGTGGGAACTGCACCAGGTGCCCGCGCTGGTCGCCGCCGGATTCCGGGTCTGCACCTTCGACAACCGCGGCATCGCACCGTCCTTCGAATCGCCCGCCGGGATCACCATCGAGGACCTGGTGCGCGACACCGCCGCCCTCATCGAGTTCCTCGACGAGGGACCGGCCCTGGTGGTCGGTCAGTCCATGGGCGCGCGGGTCGCGCAGGAACTCGCGCTGGCCCGGCCCGACCTGGTCCGCAAGGCCATCTTCATGGCCGGACACGCCCGGCTCGACCAGTTCCAGAAGACGCTCTCGTTCGGCGAGCACGAACTCGACGCCTCCGGCACGCGGCTGCCCGCCAAATACGAGGCCGCCATGACCGCCATCATGAACCTCTCGCCGGCCACCATGGCCGACCCGCACGCCGCCCGCGACTGGCTCGACCTGTTCGAATTCACCGGCGGCCCGGCCGCGCCCGGCGTGCGCGCCCAGCGGCGCATGGACCACGACTTCGACCGCACCCAGGCCTACCGGGCCATCACCGTGCCCTGCCTGTCCATGGGCTTCGCGGACGACCGGATGATCCCGCCCTACCTTTCCCGCGAAGTCGCCGATATCATTCCGGGAGCCCGTTACCAGGAGGTTCCGGACGCCGGACACTTCGGCTACCTGGAACAACCGGAGGCCGTCAACAAGATCCTGCTCGAATTCTTCGCGGCCTGAACGAAGTGCAGGTAACCGCCCAGCGGTAACGCCTGCCTTGCTAGGGTCGAATCAACGTCGGGGGCTCGTTCCATCACTGCGGTGACTGGACGATCCGTCTACGTTCCCGTACACAGCGCCAGTATCCAGTGAGGTGAAATGAGCACCAACCCCTTCGATGACGAAGACGGCCGGTTCTTCGTCCTGGTCAACGATGAGGAACAGCACTCCCTGTGGCCCGCCTTCGCCGAAGTTCCGGCGGGTTGGCGAGTCGTCTTCGGCGAGGACAGCCGTGCCGCGTGCGTCGAGTACGTCGAGAAGAACTGGACCGACATGCGTCCGAAGAGCCTGCGAGACGCCATGGCGGCGGACGACGCGGCTCGTCAGGCGGCTCAGTCCTGACACTCTGCGGTTAGTCCGATACTGCGCGAACGGCTTCCGAACGCGGCCGGTCGATGCCACGAGCGTCGCCCGGCCGCGCTCCGGTCTTCCACGCAGCATCGTTCCGACTGGGACGCCGGCTTTTCCGCGCAGCCGGCCACCCCGGTTATGATGGCACCGCTTTCCGCCTCCTTAGCTCAGTGGTAGAGCACCGCTCTTGTAAAGCGAAGGTCGTCAGTTCAATCCTGACAGGGGGCTCAGCAGACAATTAGGGCGAGGACCTCCGGGTCCTCGCCCTGATGTCGTTCCGAGGTCCCCGCAGCGCTACCGGGGGTTGGTGCGCTCCTCGCAGGAAACTCCCAGGGAAGGGTCAGGTTCTTCGCGGGGGAAGCGCAGAATATGGCCTTATGACAGGTGTGCCCGTTCAGCCGCGCGAACCCGAGGCGAGGGTGCTCGTCGTTGACGACGAGCCCATGATCGTCGAGCTACTGTCGGTGAGCCTGCGGTATCAAGGGTTCGAGGTCGCGAGTGCCGCGAGCGGCACCGAGGGGCTGGACAAGGCCAAGACCTTCCGGCCGGATGCGCTGATCATCGATGTGATGATGCCCGGGATGGACGGCTTCGGGCTGCTGCGGCGGCTCCGGGCCGACGGGATCGACGCACCGGTGCTGTTCCTGACCGCGCGCGACGACGTGGACGACAAGATCACCGGACTGACGCTGGGGGCCGACGACTACGTCACCAAGCCGTTCAGCCTCGAAGAGGTGGTCGCGCGGCTGCGGGTGATTCTGCGGCGGTCCGGGCGCTCGGCGCCGGAGACCAAGACGTCGCGGCTGCGGTTCGCCGATATCGAACTCGACGACGACACCCACGAGGTGTGGAAGGCGGGCGAACCGGTTGCCCTGTCGCCCACCGAGTTCACGCTGCTGCGGTACTTCCTGGTCAATGCCGGCACCGTGCTGAGCAAGCCGCGGATCCTGGACCACGTGTGGCGCTACGACTTCGGCGGCGAGGTCGGCGTGGTCGAAACCTATGTGTCCTACCTGCGCAAGAAGGTCGACACCGGACCGGATCGGCTCATCCACACCCTGCGCGGGGTCGGCTACGTCATGCGGGAGCCGCGCGGTAAGACGGCCAACGCGTGAACGCTGCCCCGCCGGTCGATGGCAAAGGCACGCGCAGTCTCCGGGGCAAGCTCGCCGACCGGTTCGCCGCGGTGCCGCTGCGCACCACCCTGGTGCTCGCGCTGGTGTCGCTGGTCGGATTCGGGCTGCTGGTCTCGGGTATCGCGGTCACCTCGCTGATGCGCAATGTGCTGGTCGAACGCATCGACCGGCAGCTCTACGACGCCGCTCACAGCTGGGCCGCGCCCGGCGCGCAACGCCCGGAACCGCTGCCCACCGTGCGCGGGCGGGAACGGCCGCCGCACCTGTACTGGGTGCAGGTGCAGGATGCGACGGGCCAGGTCACGCTGAGTCTGTCGGCGGGCGTGCAGCAGCCCGAGGTGCCCGCGGACCTGGGCAATCGGCCGGAGACCGTCGGCTCGGTGGGCGCGTCCTCCGAGGAGTGGCGGGTGCTGCGGACCGTCAACGAGTACGGCACCAGCACCATCGCGCTGCGCATGGACGAGACGAACTCGCTGCTGGACAAGCTGATCGTGCTGCAGCTGGTGATCGGCGCGCTGGTGCTGGCGGCGCTGGCGGCGGTGGCACGCATCGTGATCCGGCGCAGTCTGCGGCCGCTACGGGAGGTCGAGCGCACCGCGGCCGCCATCGCGGGCGGTGACCTGCATCAGCGAGTTCCGGTGCGCGGCACCGACACCGAGGTCGATCACCTCTCACAGTCGCTGAACACCATGCTGACCCAGATCCAGCAGGCCTTCGCCGCCACCGAGGCCTCCGAGGAGGCGGCGCGGCGCTCCGAGGCCAAGATGCGGCGCTTCGTCGCCGACGCCAGCCACGAACTGCGCACCCCGCTCACCACCATCAAGGGCTTCTCCGAGCTGTACCGGCAGGGCGCGATCACCGATCCCGACATGCTGATGGACCGCATCGAACGCGAGTCCAAGCGGATGGGGCTGCTGATCGAGGACCTGCTCATGCTGGCCCGGCTGGACGCGCAGCGACCGATCGAGCGGCGGCCGCTGGACCTGCTCATGATGGCCAGCGATGCCGTGCACAGTGCGCGCGCCCTGGCGGCGGCCCAGCGCCCGGAGGGGCCCGAACGCAAGATCGACCTCGAAATCCGGCCCGGGCCCGGCACTCTGGAGATGCTCGGCGACGAGACGCGGCTGCGGCAGGTGCTGGCCAACCTGATCAACAACGCGCTGGTGCACACCCCGCCCGAGGCGGAGGTGACGGTGCGGCTCACCCCGGCCGCCGACGAGGTGCTCATCGAGGTCGCCGACACCGGGCCGGGACTGGCGGCCGAACAGGCCGAGCGGGTCTTCGAACGCTTCTATCGCACCGATGCGTCCCGCAGCCGGGACAGCGGCGGTACCGGACTGGGACTGTCGATCGTGCATGCGCTGGTCGACGCGCACGGCGGCAAGGTGTCGGTGACCAGCGAGCCGGGGGAGGGCACCACGTTCACAGTCCGGCTGCCGCGCGAACCGCGCTGAGCGGGGTGCCCGCGCCGGACGCGGGCACCCGGGTTCACTACGCGGGGACGTTCGCGCCGTAGCCGAGGTTGCGCAGGGCCTGCTTGATCATGGCCTGCGCCTCGTCGAGGGATTCCTTGCTGGGTTCCGGGTCCGCCCCGCTGATGTCGAAGTCACCCAGGTGGAAGGCCGGGAAGACGTGCATGTGCAGGTGCGGCACCTCGAGACCCGCGATGAGCAGGCCCGCCCGCGGGGCATCCCAGGCGGCCCGCACGGCCTGGCCGATCTTCTGGGCGACCGCGGTCAGGCGCGCGAAGGTGCCCGGATCGACGTCCTGCCACTGGTCGATCTCCTTGCGCGGCACCACCAGTGTGTGCCCTTGCGTCACCGGGGCGATCGTGAGGAAGCCGACGAATTCGTCGTCCTCCCAGACGAACCGGCCCGGCAGCTGACCTTCGATGATTGCGGAGAAAACAGAAGCCATGCCCC
Organism: Nocardia sp. NPDC059236; assembly: GCF_042754085.1. Lineage (NCBI taxonomy): Bacteria > Bacillati > Actinomycetota > Actinomycetes > Mycobacteriales > Nocardiaceae > Nocardia > Nocardia sp. NPDC059236. The sequence goes on along the minus strand of NZ_JBHZAF010000002.1, from coordinate 237,775 downwards.
GGACCTTACGCGGGGAAGGACACCCCCGCGCGAACGCACAACAGACCGCTACCGATGGCGTCTGCCCAGCCCTTTAAGCTGTCTGCCGTGCGCGTACTCGTCATTGGTTCCGGAGCCCGTGAACATGCCCTCGTCCTGGCACTGCGCAAGGACCCGGCGGTGTCCGCCGTGTATGCGGCGCCCGGCAATGCCGGCATCGCCCAGCACGCCGAGGTGCGTGCGGTGGACGCCACCTCCGGGGCGGAGGTGACCGCGCTCGCCCAGGAGCTGGGCGTCGATCTGGTCGTGGTCGGACCCGAGGTGCCGCTGGTGCTCGGCGTGGCCGACGCGGTGCGGGCCGGCGGGATCCCGGCGTTCGGCCCGTCTGCCGCCGCCGCGCGGATCGAGGGCTCGAAGGCCTTCGCCAAGGACGTCATGAACGCGGCCGGGGTGCGCACCGCGCACAGCGAGATCGTCGATCATCCGGGCGAATTGGATGCGGCGCTGGATCGTTTCGGGCCGACCTGGGTGGTCAAGGACGACGGCCTGGCCGCCGGCAAGGGCGTCGTGGTGACCCCGGACCGGTCGGTGGCCCGTGAGCACGGCGCCGAACTGCTCGAGCAGGGCCACCCGGTGCTGCTGGAGTCCTTCCTCGACGGCCCCGAGGTGTCGCTGTTCTGCCTGGTCGACGGCGAGACCGTGGTGCCGCTGCTGCCTGCCCAGGACCACAAGCGGGTCGGCGACGGCGACACCGGGCCGAACACCGGCGGCATGGGTGCGTACACGCCGCTGCCGTGGCTGCCGGACGAGACCCTGCAGGCCATTGTCGACGATGTGGTGAAACCCGTTGCGGCCGAGATGGTTCGCCGCGGCGTGCCGTTCAGCGGCCTGCTGTACGCCGGTCTCGCCGTCGGGCAGGCCGGGCCGGCCGTGGTCGAATTCAACTGCCGCTTCGGCGATCCCGAGACCCAGGCCGTGCTGGCCATGCTGGACAGCCCGCTGGGAGAGCTGCTGTACGCCACCGCGACCGGCACCTTGGACCAGGTGCCCGCGCCGCGCTGGAAGGACGGCGCCGCCGTCACCGTGGTGCTGGCCGCCGAGAACTACCCGGCCCGCCCGCGCAGCGGCGATGTCATCACCGGGGCCGAATCCGCCGGTACCGGAACCGAATCCGAGGTGCTGCACGCCGGCACCGCGCAGCGTGAGGACGGCGCGCTGGTGTCCGCCGGCGGCCGCGTGCTCGCCATCGTCGGCCAGGGCGCGGATCTCGTCGAGGCCCGCAAGAACGCCTACGAGCGGCTGGCCGGAATCAAGCTGCCGGGCGGCCACTTCCGCACCGACATCGCGCTGGCCGCCACCGAGGGGCGCATCACCGTCCCGGCCTCCGCCTGAAGGCCGACGACCCGAAGTCCGAATCCGCGCCTGAACCTCGAATGCCAGCGCGACAACTGATTTCGTACCGATCGGGGTAACTCCCCGGGTACCCCTGACATTGTTTCGGCCCTGGACCGCCGGCACGCGTCGCCAACGGTCAACGGCTCCCGAGCCGTGCGCTGAAGTTTCGGGGAGGCGGGGGCGCTCAGCCGACGATGATGCCGTGCTGGGCCAGCCAGGGCTGCGGGTCCACGTGCTGGCCGTTGATGATGATCTCGAAGTGCAGGTGCGGTCCCGTCGAGTCGCCGCGGTTGCCGATGCGCGCGATCTGCAGGCCCGCCGGGACGCGCTCGCTGACCGACACCGAGAAGTCGTACATGTGCCCGTAGACGGAGATGGTGCCGTCGTCGTGGCGGATGCGCACCCACAGCCCGAAGCCCTGGGCCGGGCCCGCGTCGATGACGGTGCCCGCCGCCACCGCGTAGATCGGTGAGCCGAGCGGCGCGGCGATGTCGATGCCCGCGTGGAAGGTGCCCCAGCGCGCCCCGAATCCGGAGGTGAACATGCCCTTCGCGGGCAGCGCGAACCCGCCGGCGCCGGGAATCACGAAGCCGGGCGGCAGCGAACTGTCCGGTGACGGCGTCATCCACGGCTGCGGCTGCCCGGCGACGGCCGCCGCGGCCTCCGCCTTGGCCCGCTCCAGCGTGGCCGCCGCGGCCGCCGAGACCACCGCCTGCTCGCGCAGATGCTCACCGTTGTTGATGGCGTCCAGATACCGCTTCGAGGTCTCCGGGGAGGCCTGCACCTGCAGCGGATACTGCACCGGAACCCGCAGCGCCACACCGGGACCCACCTCGGCGTCGGTGGGCAGCAGCCCCAGCGCGCCGTCCGCGCTCGCGAACACCAGCACCGCGACCACACCGCCGATCAGCACCCGGTGCCGAATGCCCCACGCGCGCACCACCGGCCACTGCCGCCGCGCTTCGGCCCGGCCCCGCCGCACCAGCTCGACGGTCTCGGCCCACGTGCGCGGCCGCCGGGCCCACAGCTCGACCGTGCGTTCCCGCGCGATCGGCGCGTACAGCCGCAGCCAGGCGATCGCCTGCCCCGCGAGCCGGACCACCGACCGCCAGACCCGTTCCAGCGCCTCCTGACTCCGCGAGGGCTCGTCCTGGAATGCCAGCTGCGACCGCACACCCGGCGTGTAGCTGTCCGTCGCGCCGGCTGTCCGCGGCGGCGCGGGTTCGGGTGGGTATGGGTCGGCCTCCGGGGTGGTCCCGGTGGTTGCTGGTCCCCCCTGCACAGCCGCCTCCTCAGGCATTCGGGTGGCAGTTCCCGGACAGGCGGGGGAGTCGGTGCTCTACCGTCTGTCGAGTGCGTATCGAATCTCGCCGGTCGACCATTCCACCTTTTTACGTGATGGACGTCTGGAAAGCAGCAGCTGAACGGGCCCGGACACACGGAGATGTGCTGGTGCTGGCCGCGGGGCAGCCGTCCACGCCCGCTCCGGCGGCGGTTTTGCGCGCCACCAAGGCGGCCATGGATTCCGAATTGCTGGGCTATACCGAGACATTTGGGACCCTGGCGCTGCGGGAGGCCATCGCGGAGCACCATCGCAGCACCTACGGGGTGCGCGTGGACGCGGACGATGTCGTGGTGACCACCGGTTCCTCCGGCGCGTTCACCCTCATCTTTCTGGCGGCCTTCGATCCCGGCGACACCGTGGTGGTGGCCCGGCCGGGCTATCCGGCCTACCGGAACACGCTGACCGCGCTGGGCTGCGATGTGGTCGAACTGGACTGCGGGCCGGAGACCCGGTTCCAGCCGACCGTGGCCATGCTGGAGGCGCTGCCGGAGCCGCCCGCGGGCCTGATCGTGGCGAGCCCGGCCAATCCGACCGGGACCATGATCGCGCCGGAGGAGCTGGCGGCGCTGGCCCGCTGGTGCGACGAGCACGGGACGCTGCTCATCTCCGACGAGATCTACCACGGCATCGTCTACGCCGGCACCGAGCCGACCTCCTCGGCCTGGGAGACCTCTCGGGAGTCGGTGGTCATCGGCTCGGTGTCCAAGTACTTCTCCATGACCGGCTGGCGGCTGGGCTGGATGCTGGTGCCGGAATCGTTGCGCCCGGCGCTGCAGCGACTGGCGTCCAACATGACGGTGTGCCCCCCGGCTATTTCTCAGTTCGCGGCGGTGCACGCGTTCGGCGCCGAGGCCAAAGCCGAACTGGACGGTCATGTGCGGCGCTATGCGGCGAATCGCCAGCTGCTGCTGTCGGGGCTGCCCAAGCTCGGCATCACCGACCTCGCCCCCGCCGACGGTGCGTTCTATGCCTACGCGGATATCGCTCACCTGACCGATGATTCGATGCGCTGGTGCACCGAGGTGCTCGACGCCACCGGTGTGGCGCTGGCTCCCGGCATCGACTTCGACACCCGCAACGGCCATCACACGGTTCGCTTCTCGTTCGCCGGAGCCGGTGCCGACATCGAAGAGGCACTGGACCGGTTGGAACGGTATTTGGCCTGATCTGCCAAGGAGATTGAGCGCAGTGGGCAAAATGAACACAGCGCCGGTGATGACTGGCACGATTGCACCGTGACCACTGCGACGACTCCGAAAGGCGAACGGCGTCGCCAAGCGCTGGTTTGTGCCGCCGCCGAGCTCCTGCTCGAAGGCGGCTTCGAAGCGGTCCGGCACCGCTCGGTGGCAACCCGGGCGGATCTGCCGCTCGCGTCGACCACCTACTACTTCGAATCGCTCGAGGATCTGATCGCGCGCGCGGTCGAGTTCTCCGGCAATGCCGAACTGGAGGCCATGCGCCGCCGCGTCGGCGAGGTGACGCACCGCCGGCGCGGGGCGGAGGCCACCGTGGAATTGGTGCTGGACCTGTTGGTGGGTCCGGAGATTCAGGACCTGGACGCGCGGGGCCAGCTGATCGCCCGCTACGAGCGCTCGGTCGCGTCCGCCCGGCACCCGGAACTACGAGAGGTCCAGCTGCGACTACGCGCCCAGCTGGACGAGCTGCTGACCGACGTGCTGCGCCGCTCCGACCGCGTGGTGCGCACCGAACAGACCCGCCGCCTGGTGGCGGTCGTCGATGGGGCGGTGGTGACCGCGCTCGGTGAACTCGACCCGCAGCCCCGGCGCATGGCGCGGGGCGCGCTGCTCGAGATCATCGACATCGTCGCCCCACCGGCATAACTCGGCCCGACGCCCGGGGACTCTCGGGACGCCCCGGCCGGGGCGAACCTCCGCCGCGATGATGGCGGGGCAAACCGGCGGGAAACCCACCGGTAAACTGGGACAACGTGAGTCTTGTGCCGAACGTCCTTGCCACCCGCTACGCCAGCCCCGAGCTGGTTCATCTGTGGTCGCCCGAGAACAAGATCGTGCTCGAGCGGCGGTTGTGGCTGGAGGTGTTGCGGGCCCAGGCCGAGTTGGGGGTGGATGTTCCGGCGGGGGTCGTCGAGGACTACGAGCGGGTCATCGATCGGGTGGATCTGCAGTCGATCGCGGAACGCGAGCGGGTCACCCGGCACGATGTGAAGGCCCGGATCGAGGAGTTCAACGCGCTCGCGGGGCACGAGCACGTGCACAAGGGCATGACCTCGCGGGATCTCACCGAGAACGTGGAGCAGCTGCAGATCCGGCTCTCGCTCGAGCACGTGTACGGCCACGGCGTGGCCATCGCGGCCCGGCTCGCGGAGCGGGCCGCCCAGTACCAGACGCTGGTGATGGCGGGCCGCTCGCACAATGTGGCGGCGCAGGCCACCACCCTCGGCAAGCGATTCGCTTCCGCCGCAGACGAATTGCTCATCGCGCTGACCCGGCTGCGGGAGCTGATCGACCGATACCCGTTGCGCGGCATCAAGGGTCCGATGGGCACCTCGCAGGACATGCTGGATCTGCTCGGCGGCGACGCGGCCAAGCTGGCGCAGCTGGAGCAGAAGGTGGCCGGCCACCTGGGTTTCGCGAATGTGTTCACCAGCGTGGGCCAGATCTACCCGCGCTCGCTGGACCACGATGTGCTCTCCACGCTGGTGCAGGTGGGCGCGGGCCCGTCCTCGTTCGCGCACACCATTCGCCTGATGGCGGGCCACGAGCTGGTCACCGAGGGCTTCCAGCCCGGCCAGGTGGGCTCCTCGGCCATGCCGCACAAGATGAACACCCGCTCGTGTGAGCGCGTCAACGGCCTGCAGGTGGTGCTGCGCGGCTACGGCTCGATGGCGGCCGAGCTGGCGGGCGCGCAGTGGAACGAGGGCGACGTGTTCTGCTCGGTCGTGCGCCGGGTCGCGCTGCCGGACGCCTTCTTCGCCATCGACGGCATGATGGAGACCTTCCTGACCGTGCTGGCCGAATTCGGCGCGTACCCGGCCGTGGTCGACCGCGAGCTCAACCGCTACCTGCCGTTCCTGGCCACCACCCGCATCCTGATGGCGGCGGTGCGCGCGGGCGTGGGCCGTGAGACCGCCCACGAGGTCATCAAGGAGCACGCGGTGGCGGTGGCGCTGGCCATGCGTGAGCAGGGCCGCGAACCCGATCTGCTGGACCGCCTGGCCGCCGACGACCGCATGCCGCTGGACCGGGCCGCCCTGGATGCGGCCCTGGCGGACCGTTCCGCCTTCATCGGCGCGGCCGAGGCGCAGACCGCCGATGTGATCGCCCAGGTCCAGAAGCTGGTCGACGCGAATCCGGAGGCCGCCCGCTACACGCCGTCGCCGATCCTCTAGGGAGACAACGACTCTCGAGTCTCGCCCCCGGCTCCGGAACGGAGCCGGGGGCGAACGAGTTGTAGGCGAAGTATTGCGGGGTCGCTCGCCCGGCCACTGGGTCGAGTCGGGCGGGTGTGGGGTAGGGGGCTCTAGGCTCTGCGGGCATGAACCCTTACACGATCTTCTCCGACATCGTTGCCGGGCGAGCACCGTCGTCCAAGGTGTACGAGGACGAGGATTGCCTGGCGTTCATGGATATTCGGCCGGTGACGCCCGGGCATGTGCTGGTGATTCCGAAGACGCCCGTCCGGAGCCTGGCGGAGCTGGATCCGGCGTTGGGCGGCAAGCTGTTTCAGGTGGGGCAGCGCATCGCGGCGGGCCTGCGGGAGTCCGAGGTGCACTGTGACGGAGTGAATTTCTTCCTGGCCGACGGGGTCACGGCGGGGCAGGAGGTGTTCCACGTGCATCTGCACGTGATTCCCCGCACCCCGGGCGACGGATTCGGGCTGCGGGCGCGGCCGACCAGTCCGGCGCGTGCGGACCTGGATTACCTGGCGGGATCCATCAGGGGCGCATTGTCCCGAATTGCCGCCGACTGATAGCCGAATCGCATTACCATATCCGGACCGCGTGGTTAGCCAACGACACGCCATAACCCCATTCCCACGCGTCGCAATAGCCACTCGAGTTACGTTTGATGGTGATTGTGGTGGGCTGATGAAGGTGGGGACATGCGTCGAAGAGTCGTTGCCGCAGCTGTTTTGGCGATCGCTGCAGGTTTGCTTTATCCGGTGGCCGCCCCGCCGGCAATCGCGCACGCGGCCGAGGTCGTCCGCGTCGACCAGCTGAGCGCCACCCGCTCGGCGATCTTCATCGACTCCGCTGCCATGGGCCGCACCATCCAGGTGCAGGTGCTGCATCCGGCCGGCGGCGGTGACCGCCCCACCTACTACCTCCTCGACGGCCTGGATCCCGGTGCGACGCAGAGCACCTGGACCAATGCCACCGACGCCGAACCCTTCTTCCAGGGCAAGGACGTGAACGTGGTGCTGCCCATGGGCGGCCAGGCCAGCTACTACACCGACTGGGTATCCGACGACCCGCGCTTCGGCCGCTACAAGTGGGAAACCTTTCTGACACAAGAGCTTCCGCCCATCATCGACGGATACTTCGCCGGTAACGGGGTGGACGCCATCGGTGGTCTGTCGATGGGCGGCATCGCGGCCTTCGTACTGGCGGTGCGGCATCCGGAGCTGTACCGGGCGGTGGCGGGCTACAGCGCCTGCCCGGACACCACGATCGCGCAGGGCGCCATGATGTTCTCGGTGGCCAATCGCGGTGGCAATCCGCTCAATATGTGGGGTGCGCCGGGTAGTGCGGCGTGGACGGAGCACAATCCGGCGGTGCTGGCCGAGGCGCTGCGCGGCAAGACCATCTTCCTGTCCACCGGCACCGGCCTGCCCGGCCCGCACGAGCTGGAGATCAAGCCGCAACTGCCGGAGAACATCTTCTTCGGCGGCCCCATCGAATTCGGGGTGGACGCCTGTGTCACCGCGTTCGAGCAGCGGTTGCGTGCCATGAACATTCCGGCGCGGGTGGAGCACTCGCCGGTGGGCACGCATTCGTGGTCGTACTGGCAGGACACCCTGCACGAGTCGTGGCCGACCATCGGCGCGGCGATAGGGGCCTGAACAGTGTTGTGCCCGGCTCGTTTCGAGCCGGGCACACCCGAATCAGGCTCCGGGCCGGTTGAATTCGCCGTCCTTGGCCCCGGCCACGAAGGCTTCCCATTCGCCGGGGGTGAAGATCAGTACTGGCCCGTCCGGATTGCGGGAGTCCCGTAATCCGATGTTTCCACTGGCCAGAAAGGCGATCTCGACGCCGTCGGCGGTGTCGTCTCCGCGCCGCCACACCGCATCGGCCTCGATGACGCGGTTCTTCGCTTCCACTGTCGGCCTCCCCTGTGCGCACCAGCAGTACTGGTCGGTGATGTAGATCGCACTCATAATGCCAGGGTTTGTGAGGGCTTCGGATCGGATATTCCATCTTCTGTCAGTGGAAGGAGGTATGTGGTGCGCACGCCATGGTCCCCGCAACGAGCCGCCCCGGTCTCCGACAGCTGTGCGGTGGTTCCCGAGCGCTTCACAGCGGAATTGGCCCACAGCATTCTTCGGATCCACCGGAGTTGCCCGACCGACCAATGTGCTCGTCGCAAGGCCGCCGTCTTCTACCTCTACGAGCAGCATCAGCACGCCAACGGGACGCGGCAGCGACGGATACGGTGACGGCTCCCGCGCTCGACCGGCGCGGGAGCCGCACCACGCCCGGTACCGCCGGGTCGGGGGTGCGCGGTGGGGGATCGCTACTAACGTGGTGCCCATGGCTTTGGACAGTGGTAGCGCGATCTCAGTAGACGGCGCGGTGGTGGCGCCGATCGCCAAGCGGGCTCCGATGGAGCGCGTGCACCACGGGGATGTCTTCATCGACGAGTACGAGTGGCTGCGGGAGAAGACGGATCCCGAGGTCACCGCGTATCTGGAGGCGGAGAACGCCTATACCGACGCGCAGACCGCGAAGCTGGGCCCGCTGCGGGAAAAGATCTTCGAGGAGATCAAGTCGCGGATCCAGGAGACCGATCTGTCGCTCCCGACCCGGATGGGCGAGTTCTGGTACTACTCGCGCACCTTCGAGGGCAAACAGCACGGCGTGCACTGCCGCTGCCCGATCGCCGGTCCGGACGACTGGACCCCGCCCAAGCTGGAGGCGTCGGCCACCATGCCCGGTGAGGTGGTCCTGCTGGACTCCAATGAGCTGGCCGAGGGCCACGACTATTTCGCGCTCGGCGCGTTCTCCATCAGCCACGCCGGTGACATGCTGGCCTACTCGGAGGACACCTCCGGTGACGAGCGCTATGTCCTGCGCTTCAAGAACCTGACCACCGGTGAGCTGCTGCCCGACGAGATCACCGGCGTCACCCAGGGCGCGACCTGGTCGCTCGACGGCGCGTACGTCTTCTACTCGACCTACGACGACGCGTGGCGGTCCGACACCGTGTGGCGGCACAAGCTGGGCACGCCGATGTCGGCCGATGTCCAGGTTCTCCATGAGCCGGATGCCCACTACTCGGTGGGCGTGACGGCGACCAATTCGGAGAAGTACCTGCTGCTCTACGTCGAATCCAAGATCACCACCGAGAACTGGATCCTGGAGGCCGACAACCCCGAGGGCGAATTCCGGCTCATCATGCCCCGGCGCGAGGGCGTCGAGTACTCGGTCGATCATGCGGTGGTGGGCGGCGAGGACAAACTGCTCATCCTGCACAACGACGTGGTCGACGGGGTCAAGGCCGAGAACTTCGTGCTCGCCGAGGCTCCGCTGCACGATCCGACCAACCAGACCATCCTGATTCCGCACCGCGACGATGTCCGCCTCAACGGCCTGGAGTCCTTCTCCGACAAGCTGGCGGTCAGCTATCGGCGCGACGCGATGCAGCGGGCCGCGGTCTGGCCGCTGACCGACACCGGGTACGGCGAACTGCACGAGATCGATTTCGGTCTGGAGCTGTTCGACTCCGGGTTCGGCGCCAACCCGGAGTGGGAGCAGCCGATGCTGCGGGTCGGGGTCACCTCCTACATCACCCCGATGAAGATCTTCGACTACGTGCCCGACACCGACGAGCTGCTGCTGCGCAAGGAGCAGGTGGTGCTCGGCGACTACAACCCCGATGACTATGTGCAGCACCGGGATTGGGCGGTGGCCGCGGATGGCACCCGGGTGCCGATCTCGGTGGTCATGCGCAAGGATGCCCCGGCCGGTCCGAAACCGTTGCTGCTCTACGGCTACGGCTCCTACGAGGCGCCGATGGATCCGTACTTCTCGGTGGGGCGGTTGTCGCTGCTGGATCGCGGCATGGTCTACGCGGTCGCGCATGTCCGCGGTGGCGGCGAGATGGGCCGGCGCTGGTACGAGGAGGGCAAGAAGCTCGAGAAGAAGAACACCTTCACCGACTTCGTCGCCTGCGCACGGCATCTGGTGGATTCCGGTGTCACCGCGCCGGACCGCATGCTCGCCGAGGGCGGCAGTGCGGGCGGGCTGCTGATGGGCGCGGTGGCGAACCTCGCACCCGAGCTGTTCGCGGGCATCCTGACCAATGTGCCCTTCGTGGACCCGCTGACGTCCATCCTGGACGAGTCGCTGCCGCTGACCGTCACCGAGTGGGACGAGTGGGGTAATCCCCTGGCGGACAAGGAAGTCTACGAGTACATGAAGTCCTACGCGCCCTACGAGAACGTCGAGGCGAAGGACTATCCGGCGATCCTGGCCATCACCGGGCTCAACGACACCCGCGTGCTGTACGTGGAGCCGGCCAAGTGGGTGGCCAAACTCCGCGCCACCAAGACCGGCGATGCCCAGCTGCTGCTCAAGACGGAGATGAGCGCGGGCCACGGCGGTGTCAGCGGCCGCTACGAGAAGTGGAAGGAAGCGGCCTTCGAGCTCGCCTGGCTCCTCGACACCGTGGGCCTGGCGGACGCCTAGGCTCCGAGTCCGGAACATGAAGCGGCGGCGGGATTCCCGCCGCCGCTTCGCGGTATTCGGTTGCCGCCGTGGTTATCCGGTGGCAGCCGAACTCTCGGCCGCGCTCACTTCTTGCCGGCCTTGGATTTGGCGTGCTTGGTCTTGGCTTGCTTGGTTTCGGCCGGGGTCTCGGCGGTCTTCTTGCCGTTGATCGTGGCCTTGCCATCGGCCTTGGACCGCACCGGTTTCGCCTTGGGGGTGGGGACGACCGCGCGTGCGTTGTGCGGGAAGCCGCCCGCCTCCTCGCGGGTGAGCGAGGTCGTCATCGGGTGCTTGTCGAGCACCTGCAGGCTGCGGTGCAGGTCGGCGAGCAGCAGATCGGCCATGTCGATCGTGAAGCCGTGGCGCAGCACCGCGCGCATGATGATCTCGTCCTCGCGGTCGGCGGGCAGCGGGTAGGCGGCGATGAGCCAGCCGCGGGTGCGCAGCCGATCGGACAGGTCGTAGAGGTTGTAGTCGGCGCCGTCGGCCAGTTTCCACGAGACGGCGGTGATGCCGCGGCGCGGATCGGCATCGTGGATGAGCTCGAACGGCCCGGCCTCGGCAATGCCCTTGGCCAAGTGCTGGCTTGCGGTGTAGATGGCGGTCTGCACATTGCGGTAGCCGGTGCGGCCCAGCCGGATGAACTCGTAGTACTGGGTGACGGCCTGCCCGCCGGGCCGGGAGAAGTTCAGGTTGAAGGTGGGCATATTGCCGCCCAGATAGTCGACATTGAAGATGAGCTCTTCGGGCAGATCCTCCTTGGTCCGCCAGATGGCCCAGCCCGCGCCCAGCGGTGCGAGACCGGTCTTGTGGCCGGAGGCGTTGATGGACTTGACCCGCGGAAGCCGGAAATCCCAACAGATTTCGGGTGCGCAGAACGGGGCGAGGAAGCCGCCGCTGGCCGCGTCGACGTGGATGGGGATGTCGAGTCCGGTCGCGGCCTGCAGCGCGTCGAGCGCCTTGCTGATGCCCTCGACATCCTCGAACAGGCCGGTGAAGGTCTGGCCGAAGGTGGGCACCACCATGATGGTGTTCTCGTCGCAGTAGGCGGCGATGTCGTCGGGGTGCATGGTGTAGCGCTCGCCGCGCAGCGGGATCTGGCGGATCTCCACGTCGAAGTAGCGCGCGAACTTCTCCCAGCACACCTGGACCGGGCCGCACACGAAGTTGGGGGTGCCGGTGCCGCCGCGCCGGCGCCAGCGGAATTTGGCGGCCAGGCCGCCCAGCATGGCGGCCTCGCTGGACCCGGTGGTGGAGGTGCCCAGCGTGCCCCGCGGATCGGGGGAGTTCCACAGGTCGGCGAGCATGTGCACGCCGCGTTGCTCGAGTTCGGCGGTCTGCGGGTACTCGTCCTTGTCGACGATGTTCTTGTCGAGGCATTCGTTCATCAGCCGCCGGGCCTGGTCGTCGACCCAGGTGGTGCAGAAGGTGGCCAGGTTCATCCGGGAGACGCCGTCGAGCATCAGTTCGTCGTGGACGATCTGGTAGGCGACCTGCGGGAAGATCTCGTGCTCCGGGAAGCCACGGTGCGGAGCGGCGCGTCTGATGCCGGGCATCGCGTAGACGTCGTCGGGTTCCGTGGTGCCGGTCATATGGCCTCCGATCGAGATTCGGCATGGGTTTGCCGAGATGATGGTAGCCAGCCGGCCATGATCGAAACTGGTTCGGCCAGCTACCGTTTCGTAATCAAGAGAAAGTTGCTGAACGGTTACTATTCAGCACTATGGACTATCAGCATGTCATAGTGCAGGCGATGTCCGCCACGCCGCCGCACCTCGGGGCGGGTGCGGTAGCCGATCAGCTGCTGACCGACACCGTCGACCGCAATCGCGCCATCTGCTATCTGATGTCGAGCTTCGGAAACCTGCGCACTCTGGAAACAATCGGTCACCTGAAGAAGGGTGAGACCGTGAAACCCGATACCGCCAAGTGATCAGGAGGATGTCATGACCACGACCGCAGGGGTGCAGGAGGATTCGAAGGTGGCCGCGCTGCGCGCGGCCGTCAAGGAACTCATGCCGCGTGCGAAAAGCGATCTCGCGCAGCTCGTCTCGTTCAAATCGGTGTACGACGCCCGGCAGTTCCCGATCGAGGAGTGCGAGAAGGCCGCGCAGTGGGTGGCCGATGCGTTCGAGGCGGAGGGGCTCACCGAGGTGGGGCTGCACGAGACCCCGGACGGCAGCAATGCCGTCGTGGCCCGCAGCCGGGGGCCGCAGGGCGCGCCGACCATCATGCTCTACTGCCACTACGACGTGCAGCCGCCGCTCGACGAAGCCGCGTGGCAGACGCCGGTCTGGCAGCTCACCGAGAAGGACGGCCGCTGGTACGGGCGCGGCGCGGCCGACTGCAAGGGCAATATCGTCATGCATCTGACCGCGCTGCGGGCGCTGCGCAAGGTGTACGGCGACGAGTATCCGGTCGGGTTGGTGCTGGTCTCGGAGGGCTCCGAGGAGCAGGGCACCGGTGGCCTGGAGGAGTTCGTGCCCGGCAATGCCGACCTGCTGCGCGCCGACACCCTGCTCATCGGCGACTGCGGCAATTTCGCGGTCGGCGTGCCCACCTTCACCCAGACCCTGCGTGGCACCGTGAATGTGGTCGTCACCGTCGAAACCCTCTCCGGCCCCTTGCATTCCGGCATGTTCGGCGGTCCCGCGCCCGATGCGCTGGCCGCCATGATCCACCTGCTCGGCACCCTGCGCGACGTCGACGGCAACACCACCATCGACGGGCTGCGCAATGACCAGGTCTGGCAGGGTCATGAGTATCCGGTGGGCCGATTCCGTTCCGACGCGGGCGTTCTCGACGGCGTCCATCTGCTGGGCAATGGCGAGGTCGCCGACATGCTCTGGGTCCGTCCGGCGCTCACGGTGCTCGGTATGGACGTCCCGCCCGTGGTCGGCTCCTCGGCGGCCATCCAGCCCAGGACCCGGGCCCGCCTCAACCTGCGGATCCCGCCGGGCACCAATCCGGAGGACGCGCTGAAAGCCCTGACCGCGCACCTGAAGTCGCACGCGCCGTGGCACGCGAGGGTGACGGTCGAGACCGAGGCCACCGGCTCGCCGTTCGTCGGCAGTACGGACGGCCCGGCGCGGCGGGCCATGTCGGCGGCCATGGAGACGGCCTACGGCCGTCCCGCCACCACCGAGGGACAGGGCGGGTCGATCCCGCTGTGCAATGTCTTCGCCGACACCTATCCGCAGGCGGAGATCATGCTCATGGGCGTGGAGGAACCGAAGTGCCTGATCCACGCGCCCAATGAGAGCGTCGATCCGACGGAGATCGAGCACATGGCCCTGGCCGAGGCGCTGTTCCTGGCCTCCTACCGCTGACCCCGGGCGAGGCGGATTCGCCACGAATCCGCCTCGGCCGCAGTGGGTTACACAGCTCGCGCCGCCGGGCGGTGGCCGCTCCCGCCCGGCGGTGCGACATCAGAATTCCGCGTGATCCTCGGGTTCGATGATCTTGAATTCGGTATTGGCCGGACTCATTTCATTCAGCCGACCGAAATAGATGCCCTGTGCTTCGGGGGCGATGATGCCGTAGTGGATGGGGAACGCGACACGCGGATTTACCGCACGCAGGTAATCCACCGCCTCACTGATGCGCATCCACGGGGCGACCGCGGGAATGGCGAGAACACCGACCGGAGTCGGCGGAACCCAGAGTGAATCACCGGGATGGACGAGTTGTGCGGGATCGTCCGGAGTACCGAGTTGGAAGACGGTGTTGTCGATAACAGGGATCTCCGGATGGATGACCGCGTGCCGGCCACCACCGCCGGTAATTTGGACATCACCGACTTCGAGAATATTTCCGGCGTGCACCGGCTCCCACGGCTCGCCCCGCAGCAGCGCGGTCTGCGGATCGGACAGCAGCCTGGCCTGCGGATTCGCCTCGATCAGCGCCTCGATCCGGTGCGGGCAGATGTGATCGGGATGCTGATGCGTCACCGCAATGGCATCCAATCCGGTGAGGCCTTCGAATCCGTGCGAGAAATTGCCCGGATCGAACAGGATCTTGCTGCCGTTGAGCTCCACGAGAATGCAGGAATGTCCGAAATGGGCTATGTGCATGATTCAACGGTAGCCCGCGGGGCTGTGGTGTAGACCACGGACGGCACGACCCGGCGGTATGTCCGCCGCCCCCGCCAACTACGCTGATCAGCGATACCCCCCGCCCGGCAGGCATGCATGCCGGGCGCCGCCCCACCAGCTGAGGAGCAACGCGTGGCACGTGTCGTGGTCGAGGTGATGCCGAAGGCCGAGATCCTGGATCCGCAGGGACAAGCCATTGTCGGCGCGCTGGGGCGTCTCGGGCACCCCGGCATCTCGGATGTGCGGCAGGGCAAGCGATTCGAACTCGATGTCGATGACAATGTCACCGACGCCGACCTGGAGCAGATCGCCGAATCGCTGCTGGCCAATGTCGTGATCGAGGACTGGAAGGTCGTCCGGCTGTGAGCGCCCGCATCGGTGTCATCACCTTCCCGGGCACGCTCGACGACGTCGACGCCGCCCGGGCGGTGAAACTGGCCGGTTCCGAGCCCGTTTCGCTGTGGCACGCCGATGCCGACCTCAAGCAGGTCGACGCGGTCGTCGTCCCCGGCGGCTTCTCCTACGGCGACTACCTGCGCGCCGGCGCCATCGCCTCGATGGCCCCGGTCATGGGCGAGGTCATCAAGGCCGCCGAGCAGGGCATGCCGATCCTGGGCATCTGCAACGGCTTCCAGATCCTCTGTGAGGCGGGCCTGCTGCCGGGTGCGCTGACCCGCAACGAGGGCCTGCACTTCGTCTGCCGCGACCAGTGGCTGACCGTCGAGCAGACCGACACCGCCTGGACCACCCGCTACGAGCCGGGCGCCCAGATCCTCATCCCCGTCAAGAACGCCGAGGGCCGCTACCAGGCGTCCACCGCCGTGCTCGACCAGCTGGAGGGCGAGGGCCGCGTGGTGTTCCGCTACGCGGGCGGCAACCCCAACGGCTCGCAGCGCGACATCGCCGGCATCACCTCGGCCAATCGCCGGGTCGTCGGCCTGATGCCGCACCCCGAGCACGCCACCGAGCCGCTCACCGGCCCCAGCGACGACGGCCTGGGCCTGTTCCTCTCGGTGCTGGACAGCCTCGTCAAGGCGTAGCCCCACGTGCGGCGGAACTAGATTCCGTCCAGAATCTCGAAGTCGACTCCGCCCGCCCTGGCCAGCCAGGTCGGGCGGACTGCTTGTACCCCCTCGAAACCGACCTCGCCCCACGGGGTTTCGACGACCCGCCGGTCCGCCACCGCGGCCTGGATGCACCGCACCTCGAGCGATCCGGCCAGCTCGGCCATGCCGTGCAGGGTGTGGATGGCCTCGTAGCTGGTATTGCTGAAATTGGTGAGCGTGGGCGCGAACCAGCCGTGCAGCCGGTGATAGCGGTCCAGCCGCTCCCGATCGTGCGGTCCGTTCACGAAGAAGCCCGACGGCACGAACAGATTGTGGTTCGCGCCGCCGCCCGCGGCCAGCAGCACGTTCTCGTCCACGGCCGGGCTCACCCGCACCTGCTGACCGGACCGCCCGGTCCGGGAGAACTGCAGGTTGAAGCGGGCGACATCGGCGCCCACCAGCAGCACGATGATCCCGTCGGCCAGGTCGAGCCGGGGATCGTCGAGGAAGCGGCCGAAATCCCGGGTGCGCATGGGCACGAACAGCTCCAGCGGAATCAGCTCCGGATCCTGCAGCGCCGCGCGCACGGCCTGCGCGGTGCGCCGCGGCCACACGTAGTCGTTGCCGATGATCGCCCAGCGCCGGGCCTCGAAGGAGCGCCGCAGCCAGTCCAGCGCGGGCACGATCTGGTGTTCGGGATCCGCCCCGATCATGAACAGCCCGTCCGGGACCGACTCCACGCCCTCGTGATCGGTGGCGAACAGGTACGGCACCCGCCCGGCCGTCACCCGCTCCACCGCGCGGCGCACCGCCGAGGTGTGCCAGCCGGTGACCGCGTGCACCATGCCGGTGGCCAGCAGTGCCGCCACCTCTCCGGCCACCAGGTGGGGTTCGCGCCCGCCGTCAATGTGAGTGACGCGCAATTCCCGTCCCAGAATTCCGGAACCGGAGTTGATTTCTTCCAACGCGAGAGAAATAGCCGCCTCACAGGATGGCGCGAAGATACCTCCGGGTCCCTGCTGCGGAACTATGTTGATGATCTCGATGACGTTCTCGGGATTCCCGCCGAACGGGGACATGGGCTACCCTTCCCCTCGTTCAAGCGGTTTTCTGACGGGCGGGAAATATGGCGACAATTCTAGGTGGATTTTCCACCTTGCATGGAGCCCTCCGAGCGGCCGAGCGGAGTTGGCTTCGTCACCTGGACGCCGCATTGTGTGCCAGGCGGCTCACCGCCGACCAGTGGTGCATGCTCACCAATCTGTCCGCTGACATCGGCATCACCATGAGTGAGCTGGCGTCGCGGGCGCAGCTACCCCCGTCCTCGGCCACCCGGCACGCCGACCATCTCGCCGAGCGCGGGCTCATCTTCCGGGTCGCGGCGGCCGACGACCGCCGGCGCATCCTGATCGGACTGAGCCGCCGCGGTGAGGAATTGGTCGAGGAGGTGCGCGCCGAGGAGGCGCGCGCCGAGGCCGAAATGCGCCGCAGTCTCGGAAGTGACGACTATCTGGAGCTGGTGCGGCTGCTGGGCCGCGTCGCCGAGGCGCCGCTACCGGATTAGCACGGCGCTGATCATGGTTGCCTAGGATCGAGCCCATGCCAGTTGCCGAGACCACCGCGACCGCCGCAGGCCTGTGCGCATTCATCGATGCCTCCCCGTCGCCGTTCCACGTCTGCCGAACTGTCGCAGCCGAACTCGACGAGCTCGGCTTCACCCGGCTGTCCGAATCGGCGCCCTGGCCCGCGGGTGGCGCGGGCCGCTACTACGTGGTGCGCGCCGGCTCCCTGGTGGCCTGGGCCGACGGCGTCCCGGACGCGGCCACCGGCTCCGGGCAGGCCGGCCCCTTCCGGGTGGTCGGCGCCCACACCGACAGCCCCAATCTGCGGGTCAAACAGCATCCGGACACCGCCGTGGCGGGCTGGCAGATGGTCGGGTTGGAGCCCTACGGCGGCGCCTGGCTGAACTCGTGGCTGGACCGCGATCTCGGCATCTCCGGGCGACTGTCGGTGCGTGACGGAAATACGGTGCGGGAGCAGCTGATTCGCATCGACGAACCGATTCTGCGGGTGCCGCAGCTGGCCATCCACCTCTCCGACGACCGGCGTGGCGTGCAGCTCGATCCGCAACGGCACGTGAACGCGGTGTGGGGGATCGGCGGCGAGCCGCGCTCGTTCCTGGCGTTCGTCGCCGAACGCTCCGGCATCGACCCGGGCGCGGTGCTGGGCTGGGAGCTGATGACCCATGATCTGGTGCCCTCCAGGCTGATCGGGCGCGACCTGGATCTGATCAGCGCGCCCCGGCTGGACAATCAGGGCACCTGCTACGCCGGGCTGCGTGCCTTCCTGGCCGCCATCGCCGAACCCGGCGCGGCGACGCCGGTGCTGGCCATGTTCGACCACGAGGAGGTCGGTAGCCAGTCCGACCGCGGCGCCCAATCCGGGCTGCTGCCCACGGTGCTGGAGCGCATCGTGCTCGCCCGCGGCGGCGGACGCGCGGAATACCTGGCGGCCCTGGCCGATTCGGTGTGCGCCTCCGGCGACATGGCGCACGCGACACACCCCAACTATCCGGACCGGCACGAGCCCTCGCACCGCATCGAGGTGAACGGCGGACCGGTGCTCAAGGTCAACCAGAACCTGCGCTACGCCACCGACGCCACCGGCGCGGGCGCCTTCGCCCTGGCCTGCGCGCAGGCGAATGTCCCGTTGCAGCGCTACGTGCACCGGGCGGATCTGCCCTGCGGCTCCACCATCGGGCCGATGACCGCGGCCCGCACCGGCATGTCCACCGTGGATGTCGGCGCGGCTCAGCTGGCCATGCACTCGGCGCGCGAAATGATGGGCGCCGCAGACGTTCCCGCCTACGCGGCGGCTCTCGCGGCCTTCTTGACCCCTACGTCGTGAGCAGCGCGGCCTTTTCCGGGTCCGGGTTCGGGCGATAGCTCAGCGCCGCCACGACGAAGACGGCGAAGGTGAAGATGACGTAGCTGTTGCCGACGATCTGCTGCCACCAGTTCCAGGTGAGTTCGCGGTCGTGGTTGTGGGGGAGCAGCCACATCGGCCCGATGGCGAACATGACCACCGCCAGGCCGGCCGCGCCGAGGAACCACCGGTTGCGGCGGCCGCGGGCGACGGCATCGGCGGTCACGATCAGCGCGGGCGCGATCCACACCCAGTGGTGCGACCAGGAGACCGGGGAAACCAGCAGCACCGCAGCGGCATTCACCATCAGGGCCGCGACCGTCGCGCCGGCGTCGAGCAGGCGCTTCATCCACAGGGCGGCCAGCGCCACCGCGGCCACCGACAGCACCAGCCAGATCAGCGTCGAGATCGAGGTCGAGTAGCCGAGCCGGAACACGAAGCCCTTGATCGACTGGTTGCCCGCGTACCAGGGCGGGCCGATGCGGCCGGTGTCGGACAGGGTGTGGAACCAGTACTGCGGCGAATCCTTCGGGAACAGCACGAATCCCACCGCAATCGCGCCGATGGCGGACAGTACCAGTGTGATCGCGCCCTTCCAGTCCTTGCGCAGCAGGAAGTAGAGGAGATAGCCGCCCGGGGTCAGCTTCACCGACACCGCGATGCCGATCAGCATGCCGCGCGGCCAGAAAGGCTTGCGCACCAGGCAATCCAGCGTCACCGCGGCCATCAGCACCAGGTTGATCTGCCCGAACCCGTAGGTCTCGCGGATCGGTTCCAGCAGCTGCAGCAACCCGACCGCGCCGACGACGATCGCCAGCCGGGTCTGCCACGCCAGGCTCGGCCGGATCCGGTCCAGCACCACCCACAGCGTCACACCCAGCGAGGCGATGGAGACCGCGAGCACCGCCCACTCCGCGACGGCCAGCGGCATGATGGCCAGCGGCGCGAAGAACAGCGCGGCCAGCGGGGGATACGTGAACGGCAACCCGATCCCGTACACCGTCGGCATCGGCCCGTAGAGATCCTTGCCGTCGAGCCAGGCCCGCGCGCCGTTCCGATACACCTGCAGGTCGATGTACCCGTGCCAGAGAGTCGCGAAACTGATCACCGCGGATATCGCGAAGAGCGTGATCGCGATCGCGAGCAGTTGCCCCTGCCGCCGTGTCAGCCCTCCAGGCGTGGTCACGGGTTTCTCGGTCGGATCCGCGACCCCGGATCGATCGTTCACCCGGACAGAGTAGCGGGCAGCGGTCGCGACTTCGGTTCTCGGCTGCTGCCGGGGTGTGCTCCCGAACACAGCGACAGGCGGCGCAAGTGTGAGATTTCCAGGCAATTAGACTCGGTCCGTATCTCGCCGACATCCAGCAACGCCGGCTTTCGCTTCCGACCTGCCCGGCCGAAAGGACTCTGGTATTCCCGTGACCAGCCACGTCGATACCGTCAGCAACGCCGCGGCCACCTCGGACCACCCGCAGCCCTACAAGGAACTCGGCCTCAAGGACGACGAATACGTCCGGATCAAGGAGATCCTGGGCCGGCGTCCCACCGACGCCGAGCTCGCCATGTACTCGGTGATGTGGTCGGAGCACTGCTCCTACAAGTCTTCCAAGGTGCACCTGCGCTACTTCGGTGAGACCACCACCGAGGAGATGAAGAAGTCGATGCTCGCGGGCATCGGCGAGAACGCGGGTGTGGTGGACATCGGCGGCGGCTGGGCGGTGACCTTCAAGGTCGAGTCCCACAACCACCCCTCCTATGTGGAGCCCTACCAGGGCGCGGCCACCGGCGTCGGCGGCATCGTGCGCGACATCATGGCCATGGGCGCCCGCCCGATCGCGGTGATGGATCAGCTGCGCTTCGGTGCGGCCGATCACCCGGACACCCGGCGCGTGGTCGACGGCGTGGTGCGCGGCGTCGGCGGCTACGGCAACTCGCTGGGCCTGCCGAATGTGGGCGGCGAGACCGTGTTCGACTCGTCCTACCAGGGCAATCCGCTGGTGAACGCGCTGTGCGCGGGTGTCATGCGGGTCGAGGACCTGCACCTGGCCTTCGCCTCCGGCCAGGGCAACAAGATCATCCTGTTCGGCGCGCGGACCGGTCTGGACGGCATCGGCGGCGTGTCCGTGCTGGCCTCCGACACCTTCTCCGGCGACGAATCCGGTTCCGGCCGTAAGAAGCTCCCGAGCGTCCAGGTCGGCGACCCGTTCGCCGAGAAGGTCCTCATCGAGTGCTGTCTCGAGCTGTACCACGCCGGACTGGTGGTCGGCATCCAGGACCTCGGCGGCGCCGGACTGTCCTGTGCCACCTCGGAACTCGCGGCGGCCGGCGACGGCGGCATGCACATCGAACTGGACCAGGTGCCGCTGCGCGCCGCCAATATGACTCCCGCCGAGATCCTTTCGAGCGAGTCGCAGGAGCGCATGTGCGCGGTCGTCACCCCCGAGAACGTGGACGCCTTTATGGCCGTCTGCAAGAAGTGGGACGTCACCGCCACCGTCATCGGTGAGGTCACCGACGGCGAGCGCCTGATCATCACCTGGCACGGCGAGACCGTGGTGGACGTGCCGCCGCGCACCGTCGCCCACCAGGGCCCGGTCTACGAGCGCCCGGTCGAGCGGCCCGCGGATCAGGATGCGCTGAACGCGGATTCGGCCGCGCGCCTGAACCGGCCCAAGACCGGCGACGAACTGCGCGACACCCTGCTGAAGATGCTGGCCAGCCCGCAGCTGTGCTCGCGCAAGTGGATCACCGAGCAGTACGACCGCTACGTGCGCGGCAACACCGTGCTCGCCGAGCACGCCGACGCCGGTGTCATCCGCATCGACGAGGAGACCGGTCGCGGCATCGCGCTGGCCACCGACGCCTCGGGCCGCTACACCAAGCTGGACCCGTACACCGGCGCGCAGCTGGCGCTGGCCGAGGCCTTCCGCAATGTCGCCGTCACCGGCGCCACCCCGACGGCCGTCACCAACTGCCTCAACTTCGGCTCCCCGGAGGACCCGGGTGTCATGTGGCAGTTCCAGCAGGCCGTGCGCGGCCTCGCGGACGGCTGTGCGGCCCTGGGCATTCCGGTCACCGGCGGCAATGTGTCCTTCTACAACCAGACCGGCCAGACCGCCATCTTGCCGACCCCGGTGGTGGGCGTGCTCGGCGTCATCGACGACGTGCACCGCCGCATCCCGACCGGCCTGGGCACCGAGCCGGGCGAGACCCTCATCCTGCTCGGCGAGACCCGCGACGAGCTGGACGGCTCCATCTGGGCGCAGGTCGAGCACGACCACCTCGGCGGTCTGCCGCCCCAGGTCGACCTGGCCCGCGAGCAGTTGATCTCCGAGATCCTGGTCTCGGGGTCCCGCGACGGCATGGTCTCCGCCGCCCACGACGTCTCCGAGGGCGGCCTGATCCAGACCGTGGTGGAGGCCGCGCTGGCCGGCGAAACCGCCTGCCGCATCATCATTCCCGAGGGCGCCGACCCGTTCGTCACCCTCTTCTCCGAGTCCGCGGGCCGCGTCCTGGTGGCCGTGCCGCGCTCGGAGGAGACCCGCTTCACCAAGATGTGCGACGCCCGCGGCCTGCCGTGGGCCCGCATCGGCGTGGTCGACGACGGCTCGGACTCGGTGGAGGTCCAGGGCCAGTTCAGCGTGAAGCTCGACGATCTGCGCGCCGCCCACGAGGGCACCCTCCCCGCGCTGTTCGGTACCTCCGACCACTGAACCGACTCGGCCCGAGGGCCGTGGACATTCCGAGAGCCCGCCGGTTTCCCCTCGATCCGGCGGGCTCTCGCCATTCCTGCGGTGCGGGACCAGCTCAATTGATCTTGAATGGGTCGTGCTCGGCCATCAGCTTCTCCATCCGGGCCTCGTCGATGCGGTGATGCACCTTCGAGGATTCGTGTTGATCGCGAATCACTTTCGCGAGGGTGAAACTGCTGCTCACCAGGAACAGCATTGCCATCAGCAGGAATCCGCGCTGCCAGATGTCCAGCGGGAGGTAGACGATGCCGATGATCAAGGCGCAGAAGCTGATTCCGAAGGCGATCGTGGCCTGAGCCAGAAACGCCGTGGTGCTCTCGGTGTGTGCGCTCGGAGTGCTCATGGTTGGTGAGTCTGGCGGCCCCGCCGCCGAATCGACCGAGTACATCTACTCGAGTGCACCGAGTACAGGCCGCGGGCGGCACGCCGGTGGGATGGTCCCTCTCACCTGCTGCGGTCCACGGATTCCGGCCGGTTGCGTCCATACTTGACGAGTGCTGGACTCCGCCGACGCCCTGAACCGGCTGCGCACACGTGGCGCGATGGTGTATCGGCGTGGCACGGTGGTGGCGCGGAAGGTCGAGGACGTCATCGACCTCAACCACACCGGACTGGTGGTGGCGACCATCTTCTTCGCGTGGTCGGTGACGCCGTCGCTGGTGCCGCGCGACTGGCTGTTCCAGGGTTTGATCTCCGGCCTCAATGCCGCCATCGGTTACGGCGTGGGTTGTGTGCTGCAGTGGTTGTTCCGCAAGTGGATTCGGCCGCGGATCACGATCGCGACTCCGCCCGAGTGGGCGCGCTACGTGATCAAGGTCATCGTGGTGGTCGTCGGCATTCTGGTGGCGGGCTACATGCTGGTGCTGTCCGCCGACTGGCAGCGCGAGATCACCACCCTCATGGGCATGGAGGGCACCACCCGGGCCGCGTATCTGCGTACGGGCGGGCTGAGTTTCGCGGTCGGCGCGCTGGTGGTGGCGGTGTACCGCACGCTGCGCGAGATCGTGCGGTTCCTGGCGCGGCTGCTCAGCCGCTGGGTGCGGGTGCCGCCCGCGCTCGCGCCCGCCACCGGCGCGCTGCTGCTCACCGTGCTCATCGTGACGCTGTTCAACGGCGTCGCCACCCGCGCCTTCTTCGCGGTCGCCAACTCGGCGTTCAGTGTCCGCAACGACAAGGTGACCGAATACGCGGTGCAGCCGGCCGAACCCGAGCGTTCGGGCAGTCCGGCCTCGCTGGCCAAGTGGGAGACGCTGGGGTCGGAGGGCCGCTGGTTCGTCTCGCACGGACCCGACCCCATGCTGATCAGCGCCGTCACGGGAAAGCCCGCGCGCGAACCGATCCGGGTGTACGTCGGGTTGCAGTCGGCGGGCAAGGACACCACCGAGGAGGACCTGGCGGTCGCCGAACTCGAGCGCACCGGGGCCTTCGACCGCAAAGTGCTGGTGCTGGCGACCACCACCGGCACCGGCTGGGTGAACGGGGAGGCCGCGTCCGCCATCGAGTACATGTGGGGCGGCGACACCGCCGTCGTGGCCTCGCAGTACTCGTATCTGCCGAGCGTGCTGTCGTTCCTGGCGGACCGGCAGAAGGTCGCGATCAACGGGCGGAAGATGTTCGACGCGGTGTACCAGCGTTGGTCGCAGCGGCCGCCCGAGCATCGGCCCAAGCTGCTGGTGTACGGGGAGAGCCTCGGCTCGCAGGGCTCCGAATCCGCCTTCGACGGCCTGGCCGACCTGCGCTCCAAGGTGGACGGCGCACTGTGGGTGGGCCCGCCCAACTCGAATCGCCTGTGGCAGCAGTTCGTTCAGCGCCGCGATCCGGGCACCCGCGAGGTGGAACCCATCTACGCCGACGGCCTGGTGGTCCGATTCGCGGCCACCGCAGCCGATCTGGGCAAACCCTCGGCGGACTGGCGCAAGCCGCGCATCGCCTATCTCCAGCACGCCTCCGACCCCATCGTCTGGTGGTCCTCGGATCTCATCTTCTCCCAACCGGATTGGCTCTCGGAGCCGCGCGGCGCGGATGTCTCGCCCCAGATGCGCTGGTGGCCCCTCGTCACCTTCTGGCAGGTCGTCGCCGACCTCACCAATGCCCAGGGGGTGAGCGACGGTCACGGCCACAACTACGGCTCCCTGGTGCTGGACGGCTGGGCCGCCATCGCCGCCCCACCCGACTGGGACCAGGACCTCGGTGAACGCATCCGCACCCAGATCGAACTCGCGGAGGCGTACGAGCGGGCGGTGAAATAGCCGTGCTCGCCACGGCCCGCGCCCTGCTGCGCCCGAAACCCCTTGCCGCGGCGGCGCTCCCGCTGCTGTGGAGCAACCGCATACTGCCCGCACTGGACCTGGACGTGCGCGGCCGCACCGCCGTCAGCACAACCTTCGCCGCCGCGTACACCCTGCTCTTCCGAGGCACACCGAACTGGTTGTCACCGCATGGGCTGCGTACCGGCGCGGCGGCGGCCGGGATGGTGCTCTCCGGTTACGCTGTCGCCCTGGCCCTGCCGCCCACCCGCCGTCACCTCGCCGGACTCGCCGATCGCGGCCCGGGCGTCTCCACCGTCGAATGGACCGCCCTGCACATCCCCGGCGGCACCGTCCTCACCGAAGAGCTCGTCTACCGCTCGACGCTGACGCCCCTGCTGGATCGGGCCGCCGGGCGCCCGGGAAATGCTTTGGGCGCGTTCGTCTTCGGTCTGTCACACATCCAACCTGCTCGCGCCGCAGCCGATCCGGTCCGCGCAACGGTGGCCCTCACCACCGCCGCGGGTCTGCTCTTCGACGGGTTGCGCCGCCACACCGGCAGCGCCACCGCCCCGGCCCTGCTGCACCTGGCCCTCAATGCCGGCGGAGCCCTGGCCCCACGGGTCGCCCGGCGCCTTGCCCGAGGTGAGCGTTAGCCCGCGAAAGGGGGATGTCGGCGCGCCGCAGTAGCCTCGGCGGCATGGCGCGACGAGGTGCGGTGGATCCGGCGGAGGTGCGGGCGGCGGTAGCGGCGGTGAAGGAGTGGCTGCGCGACGAGACCACGGTGCCGCCCTCGCGCACCGAGCTCGCGGCCGCCGTGCGCGGGACCGCGCGGGCATTGGCGGCGGATGCGCCCGGGCATTCGGTGGAGGTGCGAGTACCGCCGTTCGTGGCGGTGCAGTGCATCGAGGGCCCCAGGCACACCCGGGGGACGCCGCCGAATGTGGTCGAAACCGACCCCCGCACCTGGCTGCTGCTGGCCACCGGGCTGCTCGGCTTCGACGTGGCGCGCGAATCCGGTGCACTGTCCGCCTCCGGCAGCCGGGCGGGCGAGGTCGCGCGGTGGCTGCCGGTGGTGCGGGCCTGACGCTGCGGCGCTAGGCGTCGGCGGGTTTGGCGTGCTTGCCGCCGCCGGTATCCGGGGTCTCGACGGGCTTGCGCTCCAAGCCCTTTCGATCGTAGACGCGGGTGATGAACAGACCGCCGACGACGGCGATGACCAGGCCGAGCACCGCCATCCAGACGCCGCGGGTGAGCCCGGCCCGGCCGTTGCCGTAGAAGTACAGGATCGAGCGGGTGCCCAGGAAGACCTGGTGCATGGGCTCGAACTTGGCCAGCCAGCCGAAGTACCTGGGTGTCGCCTCGATCGGAATGGTGCCGCCGGAGGAGGGCAGGCCCAGGATGATGAAGATGATCAGGTTGATGATCAGGCCCGCGGTGCCGACGGCGGCCAGCATCGAGGTGCAGGTGAAGCCGACCGCGACGATCACCAGAGTGCCGTAGATGAACAGCAGCAGCGGTCTGTCGATCGGCATGCCGAGCGCGGCCGCGATGCCCATCAGCGCACCCGAGACCGCCAGCGCCATCACCACCACCGCCGACCATTTGATGAGCAGCGTCTTCACCCGCGAGATCGATGCGCGTGGATAGTGCACGTACCACGGCCCCCACTCGGTCGGCAGGAACCCGAGGGCCGAATCGATGAGCTGATGGATGATCATCGCCCCGACCATGCCGACCAGCAGGAGCAGCAGGCTGTAGAAGAACGCGGTCAGGCCTTCGCCGGAACCGCCGGGCAGCGGCCAGAATTGGTCGACGACGATATTCAGGGGTTGCGCCAGCACCAGCCGGGTGGCCGCGGTGAGTTCCGTCGGGGGTGCGCCCGGAGCCGGCGTCAGCTGCGCCTTCACCTGGTCGGTCAGCTGCTGCCCGACCTGAGCGTTCACCTGGGTGAGAGCTCGCTCACCGAATTTCTGCACCACGGCGGTGGCGAACGCGCCGGTACGCGGATTGGTCTGCAGCGTGATGATCGGCTTGGCGATGTCGCCGGGCACCACACTGCCGACACCCAGAATGCCGAGCCGCTTGGAGAAGTCGGACGGAATGATGATCGTGCCGTACACCCGAGCGGACTGCATCTGCAGCTGCGCCTCGTTGATGCCGAGCACCCGCAGATCGATCTGGTCCGACGGCACCGCCTGCTGTAGACCGTCGGAGATCTGATCGCCGAAGTTGACGTGCTTGCCGCCGATATCGTCGCCGACATCCTGATTCACCAGGGCGATCGGAAAGTCGTGCAGATTCTTCTCCGGATCGACCACGTAATCGAGGTACATGACGCCCAGCAGCGAGGCGAGCAAGGTGACCACCACAATGGGAAACACCCACCTGAACGGGCTCAGATGCCTGGGTCGCGGAGCGGTTTCCGCACTGCCGGTGCTTTCGGTGCTCGCCACGGTCGAACGCTAACAGCAATCCGCTTGCCATCCCCGTTATCCCAACGGTGGGTTGCCTTGGGGTTACCCGTAGAATGGCGAACGCCCCCAGCCCGCCGAACAGGGAGCAAACGGTGACTCTCCCCTCCGCCGCCACCACCTCCGACCAGGACGAGAACGAACCGCGCGAAGAGTGCGGTGTGTTCGGCGTCTGGGCACCGGGCGAAGATGTGGCAAAGCTCACGTATTACGGACTTTACGCATTGCAGCACCGCGGTCAGGAGGCGGCGGGCATCGCCGTCGCCGACGGCGCGCAGGTGCTGGTTTTCAAGGATCTCGGCCTGGTCAGCCAGGTCTTCGACGAACAGACCCTGGCCGCCATGCCCGGCCACGTGGCCGTCGGCCACTGTCGTTACTCCACCACGGGTTCCACCACCTGGGAGAACGCGCAGCCCATCTTCCGCACCACCGCGGTCGGTACCGGAATCGCGCTGGGCCACAATGGAAATCTGGTCAACACCGCCGAATTGAGTACGCGGGCACGGGAACTCGGACTGGTCACCGGTCGGCTGGCGGGCACCGTGGCCGCCACCTCCGACTCCGATGTGATGACCGCGCTGCTGGCGCACGCGGCCGCCGACAAGAGCATCGAGCAGGCCGCCATGGAGCTGCTGCCGACGCTGCAGGGCGCCTTCTGCCTGACCTTCATGGACGAGCACACCCTCTACGCCGCCCGCGACCCGCACGGGGTGCGCCCGCTGTGCCTGGGCCGGCTGGACCGCGGCTGGGTCGTTGCCAGTGAGACCGCCGCCCTCGACATCGTCGGCGCGTCCTTCGTGCGCGAGATCGAGCCGGGCGAGCTGCTCGCCATCGACGCCGACGGCGTCCGCTCGCTGCGCTTCGCCAATCCGACGCCCAAGGGCTGCGTCTTCGAATTCGTGTACCTGGCCCGGCCCGACTCCACCATCTCCGGCCGTTCGGTGCACGCCACCCGGGTGGAGATCGGCCGCCGCCTGGCCGCCGAGCACCCGATCGAGGCCGATCTGGTCATCCCGGTGCCGGAGTCCGGCACCCCGGCCGCCGTCGGCTACGCACAGGGCTCCGGTGTGCCCTACGGCCAGGGCCTGATGAAGAACGCCTACGTGGGCCGCACCTTCATTCAGCCCAGTCAGACCATCCGCCAGCTCGGCATCCGGTTGAAGCTCAATCCACTACGCGAGGTGATCCGCGGTAAGCGGCTCATCGTGGTGGACGACTCCATCGTGCGCGGCAACACCCAGCGGGCCCTGATCCGCATGCTCCGCGAGGCGGGCGCGTTGGAGATCCACGTGCGCATCGCCTCCCCGCCGGTCAAGTGGCCCTGCTTCTACGGCATCGACTTCGCCTCGCGCGCGGAGCTGATCGCCAATGGCGCGGGCCCCGAGGGCATCGAGGGCGAGAGCCTCGACGACATGGTGGAGGGCGTGCGCCGCTCCATCGGCGCGGACACCCTCGGCTATATCTCGCTCGAGGGCATGGTCGCCGCCACCGAGCAGCCGCGCTCGCGGCTGTGCTGCGCCTGCTTCGACGGCGACTACCCGATCGCGCTGCCGGCTGAGAACGCCATCGGCAAGAACGTGCTCGAGGGCATGCTGTCCGGTGCGACCGAGACCGAGCTGCTGGCGGACAATGTCAATGCCTCGGCGCTGAGTCGCCCATAAGCACAAGCCCTGCGTCGCCCGTAAGCCCAAGCATTGACGGTGCCCGTTCGCGTAATCGCGAACGGGCACCGTGCTTTTCCCGCTCCGAACAGGGAAATTCGGTGGCGTAGTTGCGACATGGGCGTCTCGGGGCGGATGGCTCGATTTGTGTACCGATTGTTCCGAAACGCAACACGCCGGTTATAACCGGTCGATACTGTGCCCAGCCAAAGGATGTCCACCGCAGCGCGGCGGGACCGTGACCCGGCCGCTGCGCTGCGCTTCGAGAGCAGGGCAGTATGCGCGCGAGAAGAGTTGCGGCAGTAGGTTTTGCGGGACTAGCGGTGCTGGCGGTCGCCGGCTGTGGTTCGGGCAAGACATCGGACAGTGGTGGGGGAGCGGGAATCCTGGTCGGCACGACCGACAAGGTCACCTCACTGGATCCGGCCCGGGCCTACGACAACGGCTCACTGCTGGCGGAAACCCAGGTCTACCAGTTCCTGATGAATTTCCCGGCGGGTGAGGCAGTGCCGAAACCCGACGCCGCCGACAAGTGCGAGTTCACCTCGCCGACCGTCTACACCTGCACGCTCAAACCCGGATTGAAATTCGCCAATGGTGATCCCCTCACCGCGCAGAGCGTGAAGTTCTCCTTCGACCGCATGGTGAAGATCGACGACCCGCAGGGCCCGAAGGCGCTGCTGGACAACCTCGATCACACCGATGCCCCCGACGACAAGACCGTTGCCTTCACCCTCAAGAAGGGCAACGACCAGACCTTCCCGGCCATCCTGCCCACCCAGGCGGCGGCCATCGTGGACGAGAAGGTCTTCCCGGCCGACAAGGTGCTCGCCGACGAGGACATCGTCAAGGCCAAGCCGTTCTCCGGTCCGTACACCATCACCAGCTACGACAAGAACAAGCTGGTCGAGTACAAGTCCAACCCGGACTACAACGGCCTGTTCGGCAAACCCAAGACCGACGCGGTCACGGTGAAGTACTACGC
Source organism: Nocardia sp. NPDC059236 (assembly GCF_042754085.1). Classification (NCBI taxonomy): domain Bacteria; kingdom Bacillati; phylum Actinomycetota; class Actinomycetes; order Mycobacteriales; family Nocardiaceae; genus Nocardia; species Nocardia sp. NPDC059236. The sequence goes on along the minus strand of NZ_JBHZAF010000002.1, from coordinate 207,964 downwards.
CGAGGCCGCCAACCTGAAACTCGATGTGCAGCAGGGCAATATCGATGTCGCCTGGCACACCCTCACCCCGACCGACCTGGACTCGCTGAAGACCAGCGACAAGGTGACCGTGCACCAGTCGCCCGGCGGCGACACCCGCTACATCGTGTTCAACCTCAACACCCAGCCCGGCGGCAATCCCGCCCAGAAGCTGGCCGTGCGCAAGGCCGTCGCCGTCGCCGTCGACCGCGAGGCGCTGGCCACCAGCGTCTTCAAGGGCACCTGGGCCCCGCTGTATTCGCCGGTGCCCAAGGGTGTTCCGGGCGGCACCGAGGCCCTGAAGGACATCTACGGCGCGCTGCCGAACAAGGATGCGGCCGCCAAGTTCCTCGCCGACGCGGGCGTGGCCACGCCGGTCGAACTGAACCTGCAGTACACCACCGAGCACTACGGGACCGTCAGCTCCGAGGAGTACGCCGCCGTCAAGAGCCAGCTCGAGGCCACCGGGCTGTTCAAGGTGAATCTGCAGTCCACCGAATGGGTCGCCTACCAGAAGGCCCGCTCCACCGACGGCTACCCGGTATTCCAGTTCGGCTGGTTCCCGGACTACCCGGACGCCGACGACTACCTGCGCCCCTTCTTCACCGAGGACAACTTCCTGCGCAACCACTTCGGCGATCCGAAGATCACCGCGGAGCTGAACGCCGAACTGACCGAACCGGATCCGGCCAAGCGGACCGCCGCGCTCGCCACCGTGCAGCACGACCTGATGGCCGATTTCCTGCCCATCGTGCCGCTGCTCACCGGCAACCAGATCGCGGTGGCGGGCAAGAACATCCAGGGCGTGGACAACACCCTGGACCCCTCGTCCAAGTTCCGCTTCGGCGTGCTGAGCAAGTAGTCGGATGGTGACGACCACCGAACCCGAGGGCGGGCCGGCGATCCCGGCCCGCCCGGCGGGTACACGAACGCACCGCAGGTTCTTCCCGGCCCGCCGCGGCGACACCCGCTACGGCGCGCTGGCGCGGTACCTCGGGGTACGAGCCCTGCTCATCATCCCCACCACGTGGATCCTGGTGACCCTGGTCTTCTTCCTGATGCGGGTGATCGGCGATCCCATCACCGCCGCGCAGGGCGGGCGGCTCACCCCCGAGGAGTTGCAGCGGCGCAAGGAGGCCGCCGGACTCACCCGGCCCATCCTCACCCAGTACCGGGAATACCTGTCCGGCCTGCTGCGCGGGGATTTCGGCCGCTCCCAGGACAATCGGGCCATCAGCGACGTCATCGTCACCTACGGTGCGGCCACGCTGGAACTGGTGTTCTGGGCGCTCCTCGTGGCCTTCGCGGTGGGTGTGCCGCTGGGCAGATACGCCGCCACCAAACGGGATTCGGCCGCCGACGTGAGCCTGCGGTTGTTCGCGATCCTGGTGTACGCGGCCCCGGTGTTCTTCGTGGGCCTGCTGTTGAAGCTGATCTTCGCGGTCAAGCTGGGCTGGCTGCCCGTGGCCGGGCGGGCCAGCACGACCGTGGAGTTGCAGCTGCAGCACGTGTCGCCCAAGACCAACATCATGATCGTCGACGCGATCCTCTACGGCGACACCGGGAACATCATCGACGTGCTGAAACACGCTGTGCTGCCGGCGATCGCGCTGGGCCTGCTCACCGCGGGCGTGTTCCTGCGACTGGTGCGGATCAACCTGATCCAGACCCTGCGCTCGGGCTACGTGGAGGCCGCCCGGGCTCGCGGCCTGTCCGACCGCGTCGTCACCGGACGGCACGCCTTCCGCAATGCCCTCATCCCGGTGGTCACCGTCATGGGCATGCAGATCGCCATGATGCTCGGCGGCGCGGTGCTCACCGAAACCACCTTCGAATGGAAGGGATTGGGCTACCAGCTCGCCACCTACCTGCAGGCGCGCGATTTCGTGGCGGTGCAGGGCATCGTCGCGTTCATCGCCATCGTGGTGGCCGTCATGAGCTTCCTGGTGGACCTGATCGTGGCGCTGATCGACCCGAGGGTGAGGTTCTGATGACCGTCATCGAAACCGGCGTGCGGGCGCCGGTCCCGCCGACCCGCTCCCGGCTGCGGATCCCCGGAACGGCCCTGGTGCGCATGACCTCCGGGCTGCAGCGGGCCACGCTGCTGCTCGGGCTCGCCCTGGTCGTGGGGTTCATCCTGGTGGCGGTCTTCGCGCCCCTGCTGGCGCCCTACGGATTCGCACAGAACGCCTCCGGCGGCGTCGATTTCGCGCGGCAGCAGGCGCCGTCGGCCGCGCACTGGTTCGGCACCTCGGTGCGCGGGGAGGACGTGCTCTCCCGCGTCCTCTTCGGTGCGCGCACCGCGCTGTCGGTGATCGCGGTATCGCTGGTGCTGTCGCTCATCGTCGGCGTGCCGCTCGGCCTGGTGTCCGGCTACCTCGGGCGCTGGGTGGACCGCGTGCTGGTGCTGTTCATGGACGCCATGTACGCGTTCCCGTCGCTGCTGCTGGCCATCGTGGTGTCGATCGTGGTGTCCGGCGGGCAGTCCAGCAGCTTCGGCGGCATCCTGTCGGCGGCCATCGCCATCACCGTCATCTTCGTGCCGCAGTACTTCCGGGTGGTGCGCAACGCCACCATCTCGGTGAAACAGGAACCGTACGTGGACGCCGCGCGCGTCACCGGCGCGTCCACGCTGCGAATCCTGTTCCGGCACATCCTCGCCAATGTCACCCAGTCGCTGCCGGTACTCATCACCCTCAATGGCGCGGAGGCCATCCTCACGCTCGCCGGGCTGGGCTTCCTCGGCTTCGGCATCGAACCCACCCAGGCCGCGGAATGGGGCTACGACCTCAACAAGGCGCTGGCCGACGTCTCCAACGGCATCTGGTGGACCGGCGTATTCCCCGGCGCCGCCATCGTGATCGTGGTGCTCGGCATGACCCTGGTCGGCGAGAGCCTCAACGAGGTGCTCAACCCGCTGCTGCGCACCCGCCGCGCCGCCACCGCGGCGGCCACCGACACCGAGCCCGCGGCCACCGACTCCGAACCCGCGCAGGAGGCGGCCGATGCCTGAACCCGTCCTGTCCTTCGACTCCCTCACCGTCACCTTCGCCACCGACGCCGGGGCCGTCACCGCCGTGAAAAACGTTTCCTACCAGGTGTATCCGGGCGAGGTACTGGCCGTGGTCGGCGAATCCGGCTCCGGCAAATCGGTCAGCTCGCGCACCGCCATGGGACTGCTGCCGCCCACCGCCGACGTCCGCGGGCACGTCCTGCTGGGCGCGAAAGCGATCACCAGGATGAGCGAGAAGGAACTCACCGCGGTCCGCGGCGGAGCCGTCTCCATGATCTTCCAGGAGCCCGGCGCGGCCCTGGACCCGCTGTTCACCGTCGGCTTCCAGATCGGCGAGGCACTGCGGGCGCACTCGGGCATGAAGCGGAAACCGGCCCGCGCCAAGGCCATCGAACTGCTGCGCGCCGTCGGGCTGCCCGACCCCGAGGCGCGGGTGGACTACTACCCGCACCAGCTCTCCGGCGGCCAGAAGCAGCGCGTGGTGATCGCCATCGCCATCGCCTGCGAACCCCGGGTGATCATCGCCGACGAACCCACCACCGCCCTCGACGTCACCGTGCAGGCCGAAATCCTGGCACTACTCCGGGATCTGCGCGACCGCATCGGCGCGGCCATCGTGCTCATCACCCACAATATGGGCGTCGTGGCCGACCTCGCCGACCGCGTCGTGGTGATGCGTGAGGGGCGCATCGTCGAAGAGGCGGCGGTGGAAAAGCTTTTCGCCGAACCCGAGCACGAATACACCCGTGCTCTCTTGGCCGCGGTGCCGAAACTACATGTGCTGCCGGATAACTGGGAAGCCGCAGAGCATCCCGGTGACAGTGCACCGGCCGCTGGGGTCGAGGCCCGAGCCGACTCGGCGCCCGTCGCCGGGGCGGCACTGGCGAGAACGATTGTCCGCGAACCCATTCCGGCCGACGCCGCCACCGTGCTGGAGGTCTCCGGCCTGGTGGTGGAGTTCCCGGCCCCGCTCGGCCGCCCGTCCTTCCGGGCCGTGAACGAGGTCGGCCTCACCCTGCGCCGCGGCGAAACCCTCGGCCTGGTCGGCGAATCCGGCTCCGGCAAGTCCACCATCGGCCGCTGCGTGGCCGGTCTGCAGCGGCCGACCGCGGGCAGCGTCCGGGTGCTCGGCACCGATATCGCGGGCCTCTCCGAACGCCGGCTGCGGCCCATCCGCCGCCGCTTCGGCTTCGTCTTCCAGGACCCCGCCACCTCCCTCAACCCGCGCCTCACCATCGGCGACTGTGTGGCCGAACCGCTGCTGGTGCACAAACAGGCCAAGGGTGCGGCCGCCCGCGACCGCGTCCGCCGCCTCCTCGACGACGTGCAACTCCCGGCCAGGGTGGAAAAGCGCTACCCCCACGAACTTTCCGGCGGCCAGCGCCAACGGGTCAGCCTGGCCCGGGCCCTGGTACTCAATCCCGACCTGCTGGTCGCCGACGAACCCACCAGCGCCCTGGACGTCTCCGTCCAGGCCCGGGTGCTCGAGCTGTTCGCGGGCCTCCAGCGCGAGTTCGGCTGGGCCTGTCTGTTCATCAGCCACGACCTCGCGGTGGTGGATCAGCTGGCCGACCGGATCGTGGTGCTCCGCAACGGGACCGTCATCGAACAGGGCACCAACGACGACATCCTGCGCAATCCGCGTGAGGAGTACACCCGCCGCCTCGTCGCCGCCGTCCCGGTCCCCGACCCGATAGAGCAACGGCGTCGGCATCGTTACGAAACGTGACAACAGATTTCGTAGCGGTTGGGGTAACTCACCGGGTACGTCCAAAATAGATTTGGCACCCACCCGCCGGCACGGGTGCCGAAGTCCGACGGCGCTATGCCGGCCGCTGAATTCTCGGGGAGGCGGGCGAGCCCGCTGAGTGCTCTGGGAGGCGGGTGAGCTAGCGTGAGCAGGCATCTATCCATCGATTCGGCTTGGAGCTCTCTCCGACAATGACTGAACAGATCCCCAGCGGTGCCGGTGCCTCGTACGCGGCGGCCGGCGTCGACATCGAAGCCGGTGACCGTGCAGTCGAGCTGTTCGCTCCCCTGGCCAAGAAGGCCAGCCGCCCCGAAGTACAGGGCGGACTCGGCGGCTTCGCAGGACTGTTCGCACTGAAGGGCGGCTACAAGGAGCCCCTGCTCGCCGCCTCCACCGACGGCGTCGGCACCAAGATCGCGATCGCCCAGGCCCTCGACAAGCACGACACCGTCGGCCTGGACCTGGTCGCCATGGTCGTCGACGACCTGGTGGTCTGCGGCGCCGAACCGCTGTTCCTGCAGGACTACATCGCCGTCGGCAAGGTGGTCCCGGAACGCGTCGCGCAGATCGTCTCCGGCATCGCCGAGGGCTGCGTCATCGCCGGCTGCGCCCTGCTGGGCGGCGAGACCGCCGAGCACCCGGGCCTGATGGGCGTCGACGACTACGACCTGTCGGCCACCGGCGTCGGCGTGGTCGAGGCCGACGCCGTGCTCGGCCCGGACCGCGTCCGCCCCGGCGACGTGGTGATCGGCATGGGCGCCTCCGGCCTGCACTCCAACGGCTACTCGCTGGCCCGCAAGGTGCTGCTCGACATCGACCGCATGTCCCTCACCGGGCACGTGGAGGAATTCGGCCGCACCCTCGGCGAGGAACTGCTCGAGCCGACCAAGATCTACGCCAAGGACTGCCTGGCCCTGATCGCCGAGACCGACGTCCGCACCTTCTGCCACGTGACGGGTGGCGGCCTGGCTGCCAACCTGGCCCGCGTGCTCCCCGCCGGCCTGGTCGCCGAGCTGGATCGCGGCACCTGGAACCCGGCCCCGGTCTTCAAGATGATCGCCCAGCGCGGCCGCGTCGAGCGTGCCGAGATGGAGAAGACCTTCAACATGGGCGTCGGCATGGTCGCCGTCGTCGCCCCCGAGGACGCCGACCGCGCCCTCGCCGTCCTCACCGCCCGCCACATCGACTGCTGGACCCTCGGCACGGTGAAGAAGGCCAAGGACGCCGACGCCGCCCGCGCCGTCCTGGTGGGAGACCACCCGCGCTTCTGAGCACCGGACAGCAACGAACGAAGGCCCCGGCCACTCTGGAGAGTGGCCGGGGCCTTTCGTTATATCCGGCGGCGAGCCAAATCGCCCGTCTCCCAACGTGACAACTGATTTCGTTCCGGCGAGGGTAACTCGTCGGGTACGTCCAGAATCGGATCGGTACTCAACCGGCGGCACGCGTGCAGAACTGGCTACGGCTCCCCAGCCGTGCGCCAAAGGCGCGGGGAGGCGGGGGAGCCGCTAGTGCTGCTGGCAAATCCTCAGCATCGCCTGCTGCTCGGCGTAAATCGACGTGCTAAAGGGGGAAGCCCATCGGCCTCCCCCTGCAGTACGTCGAAATATCCGAGTCAGCGACGCCAGTCGTCGTAGCTGTCTTCTTCTTCCCAGCTCGACCGCGATTCGCTCGCGTCATGCTCTTCGGAAAGCACACCACTCCGCTGTGTGTCGGAGGGACTCCCCGACAGCTCTCGCTGAAGGCTCGAGAAGTCGGTCGACGGTGAGCTGTACTTGAGCTCCCGTGCAACCTTGGTCTGCTTTGCCTTAGCCCGGCCACGGCCCATGGCTGACCCCCTCGCGTCACTGCGGGGCGGCCTGGGGTGGGTTTGGCGGCCCCGTTCGAATTAATACTCTTCCTGACGAACACTTTAGCGTGTGTCCGGCGGTCGCGCTTCCAGGAGTGGGGGATAAACGTCCCGGGGCCGGGCCCGGCGATCTCCGGGCTCGTGCGAAAAGGTTGCTGACCGGGGGCTACAGCACCCCGGGAATCGCTCTGACGATGCCCACCCGGGTTCCGCCGCCGAGCACCGCGGGGGCCGCCAGCTCAGCGTGCTCGTCGGTCCACGACACCCCCATACGCTGGAGAATGGCCAGCGTCAGGGGGAGTCGCGCGCGATCGGCGCCGTCATCGATCTTGTAGGCGAACGCCGAACCGTCCGGCAGCGCGCCGGCGTGCACCCCGTCCGCGCCGATCTTGCACACCAGGCCGGGGGTCGCGGTCATCACCCGGAAGTCGGGACCGTCCGTGCCGGAAATCACTCGCGGATGCGTGCGAATCGCGTCCGCGACACGGCGTTCCGGGCTGTCCTCGGGCGCGGTGGCGAAGGTCGCGTAGGCGCGCGCCAGATTCACCAGCGACACCGGCACGATCGGCAGGCCGCAGCCGTCGATGCCCAGATCGGTCTCCGGTTCACCGGTCAGTTCGGCGACCGTCTCCAGCACGGCCCGCTGCAGCGGGTGCCCGAGCTCGAGATAGCCGCGGGTGGGCCAGTCGTTGATCCGGCAGGTGGCGAGCATGGCGGCATGCTTGCCGGAGCAGTTCATGTAGACGCGGCGGGACGCCTTGGCGCGGTCGCGCCCGGCCAGCGCCTGGGCCCGGGCGTGCTCCTCGAACGGCAGATCGGGCGGGCACTCGAGATCGTCCTCGGTGAAGCCGAAGCGGTCCAGCAAACGCTGTACCAGCTCCACATGATCGGCCTCGCCGAAGTGCGAGGCGGTGGCGATGGCCAGCTCGGCGTCGTCCACCGGCTCGAAACCGTTGCGCAGCAGGGTGAGTGCCTGCATCGGCTTGTTGGTGGAGCGCGGGAAGATCGGGCCGTGCACCGCGCCCACCGCGACCAGCGGCTCGCCGTCCGGGCGCAGCACCACCGCCGAGCCGCGGTGCACGCACTCCCGGAACCCGGACCGCACCACCTCGACCAGATCGACGCTCATGGTGGGGCTCCCCTCGGAAGTCGGTGTCATCGGGCGGCCGCCCCGACGTGACGGCGGCGGTGACGATCGATCTGCATGCGGACGTCGTCGGAGATGGTGGGTTCGGCCTCGGCCAGCAGTTCCAGGCGGGCCGGGTCGGCGCCGGTGAACAGGTCGCGGACGGTGATCCGGTGCTCGGGCACGTACACCACCCGCACCTCGTCGCCCGCGCCGATCGTGCCCTCGGTGAGCACGCGCAGATAGGCGCCCGTATTCGCCTGTGCGGTGAAGCGTTTCACCCACTGCGGTTCGCCGGAGTGCCACTGGAAGGTGGAGCACGGGACGCGCGGGGCGGACACCTCGAGCAGGGTTTCGCCGATGGCCCAGCGCTCGCCGATGACCGCGTCGCTCACGGGCAGGCCGGTCAGGCGCAGGTTCTCGCCGAACCAGCCCGCGTCGAGGTCCCGGCCGAGCTCGGTGGCCCAGCGCCGCGCGTCCTCCTCCGCATAGGCGTAGACGGCCTGGTCCACGCCGCCGTGATGTTTGGTGTCGCACACGTGGTCGCCGTCCAGCCCCAGCGCCCGGACCGGAACCCGGTGCGGCACCGGGCGTTTGTCGATGGCGGTGCGACCCACCTTGGAGGACCGGGCGGGCACCTCCAGTTCGGCGTGCACGACGCAGACGGCCAGCACCCGGCCGGCCGGAACGACGGCGTTCACCGGCCGCGCAGCTTCTCGACGGCGAGCCGGCCGGCCTGCGGCTCGTCGTGGGCGGGCATCGAATCCGGGTCGATGGCCGCCGCACACGGGCCCGCCACCAGGGCGGTGTCGGCCGGGATGGTGCGTTTGATCAGGGCGAGGGCGATCGGGCCGAGTTCGTAGTGGTCGATCACGGTGCCCAGGACGCCGACGGCCCGGCCGCCCGCGGTCACCGGGTCGCCGGTCGCGGGGCGGGAATCCGCGGAACCGTCCAGGTGCAGCAGCACCAGGTGCCGGGGCGGCTTGCCGAGGTTGTGCACCCGGGCCACCGTCTCCTGGCCGCGGTAGCAGCCCTTGTTCAGATGCACCGCACCGTGTTCGGCGGGGCCGCCGATCCAGTTCACCTCGTGCGGGATGGTGCGGTCGTCGGTGTCGACGCCCAGGCGCGGGCGCAGCGCGGCCACCCGCAGCGCCTCGAACGCCCACAGGCCCGCTGGCGCCGCGCCCGCGTCGCGCAGCCGCGTCCACCAGGTGACCAGCTGGTCGCGCGGGACGATCAGGTCGAAGGAGTCGGCGGTGGGCCAGGGCATGCGGCGCAGGAAACCGCCGCCGGGCAGGGGGACCGCGCGATAGGTGCCGGGAAGGGCTGGGACGCCGAGGGTTTCGATGAGCTCGGTCACACCCGGGCCCAGCAGGCTCAGCACCGCATGGTCGTTCGCGTCGACGGGTTTCGCGTCGGCCCAGAACACCATCTTCTGCAGGAAGCTCAGCAGCTCGGGGCCGCGCGCGCCCTCGGTGTCGATCCACACCGTGCCGTCCAGGTCGGTGAGCACGAAGTGGTTGAGCACCCGGCCGTTCAGATCCAGGTCCAGATTCTCGGCGGATTCCCGGTCGCCCAGTTCGGCGACCGCCTGACTGGAGATGGTGTGCAGCCAGCTCAGCCGTTCCTTGCCCGTGATCGACAGCACGAATCGGTGGGAGCGATCGACCACCGCAACCCCCTGTACCGCCGCGCGCTGCTCGCCGAACGGATCGCCGTAATGCCACGCGACCGCGGCATCCGGTGACTCCGGCAGCCCCGCGACAGCCCCTGGAACCTGCAGAATCGGACTGGGTGCAACCGATGAGGACACACACCCACACTAACCCGCCGCTCCGTGCCTTCAGCGCACGGCTCGAGAGCCGTTGGCGGTTGGGCACGCGTGCCGGCGGCCGGGAGCCGAACCGATTGTGGACGCACCCGGTGAGTTACCCGGATCCGTGCGAGATCAGTCGTCGCGTTGGGAGACGGGACCGGGTGGCGTGATCAGGTCATGGGTGGGTTCGTCGTGCCCGGAACGATGTCGCCAATGGGCCGCGGGCAGAGGTTTACGGCGTGGCGGCAGGCGGGTTTACGGGCTGGGTGGCGCGGTATGCCCGCCGGGGTCCGCCATCTGTCATAGGGTCGAGTCCATGGTGGAACGGGTTTTGGTGACACTCGACGGCGCGATCCGGGATCCGGACGCGCCGTTGTTGTATGCGGACGACATCGGGGTGCTGCGGGGGGACGGCATCTTCGAGACGGTGCTGGTGCGCGCGGGCGTGCCCTGTGCCCTGGAGTTGCATCTGGCCCGGCTACGCCGCTCGGCGGAGGCGCTCGATTTGCCCGCGCCGGATCTGGAGGCGTGGCGGTTCGCGGTGGAGCTGGCCGCCGAGCAGTGGGGGAGCGAGCGTGAGGGGACGCTGCGCATGGTGCTCACCCGGGGGCGTGACAGCGATCACGGAGCCGCTGGCGAACGAATGGCGAACAAGGGTGGGGACCTGGCCGGCGCCGAACCGGCAACCACCGGTTACGTTTTCGTGGTGCCGGTCCCGGACCGCGTGGAAAAGGCGCGCACCGAGGGTGTTTCGGTGATCACGCTCTCGAAGGGCATCTCCATCGACCTGGCGCAGAACGCGCCGTGGCTGCTGCTGGGTGCGAAAAGCCTGTCCTACGCCACCAATATGTCCGCGCTGCGGTTCGCCCAGCGGATGGGCGCCGACGACGTCATCTTCACCAGCACCGAACATCGGGTGCTGGAGGGTCCGCGCTCGACAGTCGTTGTGCAGCGCGACGACAAGCTCATCAGCCCGCCCGCGCGCAATGGCGTGCTGCCCGGCACCACCCAGCGCGCATTGTTCGCGCAGGCGGAGAAGGCGGGCTGGGAGTGCCTGTACGAGCCGCTGTTCACCGCCGACCTGATCACCGCCGACGCGATCTGGATGCTGTCCTCGATCACCCTGGCCGCGCGGGTCAATTCCCTGGACGGACTGCGCATGTCGGCGCCGGAGAACGCGGACGAGATCGTCGAGATGGTGAATCGTGGCATCGCGCTGCCCGGGAGCCTCGCCGACTGGTGATCGGCCCGGGTTTCCTTGACGGTCACCAGGTTCCGGCGGTGACCGGTGGGATTCGCCGCGGCGTGTCCGTCACATTCCGGCAAATATCTGGCACGCTGTGGTGAGGCATACGTTGATCTGAGCTCCCATGGGCGTAATGTCGGGTACTACGTTATGTCGTAGATCGGCAGGGAGGTCGGATGAGCGTCGTAGATCTGGCGCGCTGGCAATTCGGAATTACCACCGTCTATCACTTCGTCCTGGTGCCGCTCACCATCGGCCTCGCTCCGCTCGTCGCGGGCATGCAGACCGCCTGGGTGATCACCGGTAAGGAGCACTGGCTCAGGCTCACAAAGTTTTTCGGCAAGCTGTTCCTGATCAACTTCGCCCTCGGCGTCGCCACCGGCATCGTGCAGGAATTCCAGTTCGGCATGGGCTGGAGCGAATACTCCCGCTTCGTCGGCGACGTGTTCGGCGCCCCGCTGGCCATGGAGGCGCTGGTCGCCTTCTTCATGGAATCGACCTTCCTGGGCCTGTGGATCTTCGGCTGGACCCGGCTGCCGCAGAAAGTGCACCTGGCCTGCATCTGGCTGGTCGCCATCGGCACCAACGCCTCCGCGTACTTCATCATCGCGGCCAACTCGTTCATGCAGCACCCGGTCGGCGCGAAGTACAACCCGGAGACCGGCCGCGCCGAACTGCACAGCATCTGGGAGGTGCTGACCAACAACACCACCCTCGCCGCCTTCCCACACGTGGTGGCCGGATCCTTCCTCACCGCAGGCACTTTCGTCGCGGGCATCGCCGGATGGTGGATGGTGCGCAATGCGCGCAAGAGCAAGGCCGAGAGCAGCGACGCGCCGATCGAGGAGGCCCGCACCATGTGGCGGCCGAGCGCGCGCCTGGGCCTGTACGTGATCCTGGTCGCCTCGGTCGCCCTCATCTTCACCGGTGACATCCAGGGCAAGCTCATGTTCAAGCAGCAGCCCATGAAGATGGCCTCGGCCGAATCGCTGTGCCACACCGAGACCGACCCCGACTTCTCGGTCCTGACGGTCGGCACCCACAACAACTGCGACAGCGTGGACCACCTCATCGAGGTGCCCTACGTGCTGCCGTGGCTGGCCAGTGGCGACTTCACCGGCGTCACCCTGAAGGGCGTCAAGGACCTGCAGGTCGAGTACAACCAGAAGTACGGCGTCGGCGACTACCGGCCCAACCTGTTCGTGACCTACTGGTCCTTCCGCGCCATGATCGGCTTCATGGCCGGCCCGATCCTGTTGGCGCTGGCCGGATTCTGGGTCACCCGCCGCGGCCGGGTACCGGATCAGACCTGGTACAAGTGGCTTTCGCTGCTCGCCATCGCCACCCCCTACCTGGGCAATATCTCCGGCTGGGTGTTCACCGAGATGGGCCGTCAGCCCTGGGTGGTCGCACCCAACCCGACCGGCGACCAGCACATCCGGATGACGGTGCAGCAGGGCGTCTCCGGGGTATCGGCGGGCACGGTGCTCACCTCGCTGATCGTCTTCACGGCGCTCTACGGACTGCTGGCCATCGCGTGGTTCTACCTGATGCGCCGCTATGTGATCGCCGGACCCGAGAAGGCGTCCACCGATACGGGCCCGAAGATGACCGGGGAGCCCGTCGAGAAGCTTTCCTTCGCCTACTAGGAGCCGAGGATGAGTCTCCCAGAATTCTGGTTTCTCCTGATCGCAGTGCTGTTCACCGGCTATTTCGTGCTGGAGGGCTTCGACTTCGGCGTCGGCATGCTGATGCCGATCATCGGTCGCGGCGACGAGCAGAAGAAGCGGACCGTGCTCAACACCATCGGCCCGGTATGGGACGGCAACGAGGTGTGGCTGCTCACCGGCGGCGGCGCCATGTTCGCCGCCTTCCCGGAGTGGTACGCCAGCCTGTTCTCCGGGTTCTATCTGGCGCTGCTGCTCATCCTGGTCGGGCTGATCGCGCGGGCCTGCGCCATCGAGTGGCGCGGCAAGATCAACGATCCGCGCTGGCGCACCTGGTGTGACGTGGGCATTGCGCTCGGGTCGTGGATTCCGGCGCTGGCCTGGGGTCTGGCCTTCGCGAACATCGTGCGCGGTGTGCAGCTCAACGAGCACAAGCACATCCAGGGCACGCTGCTCGACCTGCTCAACCCGTACGGCATTCTCGGCGGGCTGGCCACGCTGCTGCTGTTCCTGCTGCACGGCGCGGTGTTCATCGCCCTGAAGACCGGCAGCGAGGTGCGCGACGACGCCCACCGCATCATCCGGCTGATCTTCGCGCCCACCGCGGTGGTGGTGGCGTCCTTCGGCATCTGGACCCAGCTCGCCCACGGTAAGGGCTGGACCTGGATTCCGCTGGTGCTGGCCGTGGTCGGGCTGGTGGTGGCGGGTCTCGCCGCCATCCGGGGCCGGGACGGCTGGGCCTTCACCGGCACCGCGGTCACTATCGCGGCGGCCACCGTGCTGCTGTTCGGGTCGCTGTTCCCGAATGTGCTGCCGTCCACCATCAATGACGCGTACAGCCTCACCGTCGACGGCCGCGGCGGCACCGTGGCGGCGTCCTCGACCCACTACACGCTGGTGGTGATGAGCTGGGTCGCGGTGGCCCTGGTCCCGATCGTGCTGATCTACCAGGCTTGGACGTACTGGGTGTTCCGCAAGCGGCTCACCATGGAGCAGATCCCGGCCTCGATCGGGCTGCCCATGGAATCCGCGAAGAGCTGAACGGAGCGGGCGCGCCGGACGTGATGTCCACGGGCCCGGCGCGCCCGTTCGCAGAGGAGATCGACCATGGCACGACCGGTGGACCCGCGACTGTGGCGGCACGCTCGCTCCGCCCGCAGGTATCTCGGGCTGAGCGTGGGGCTGTCGCTGGTCACCACGGGGTGCATCGTCGTCGCGGCGCTCGCGCTGGCGCGGGTGCTCGCGGGGGTCATCACCGAACCGGGCCAGCGCCGCATCGGTTCCTGGATCGCCGAACTGGTGATCTTCGCGGTCGCGGTCGGGTGCCGGGCGGCCGCCACCTGGTGGCAGTCGCGGCTCGCGCACCGGGCCGGGGCGCAGGTGGTCGCCGAACTCGAGACCGCCGCGCTGGCAGCCGGGGCCCAGCTCCCGCCCCGGGAATTGGAGAGCCGCCGCACCGAACTCGCGGTCGTGGTCGGCTCCGGATTGAGCGGGCTGCGCGCCTACCTCGCGGGCTACCTGCCCGCCCTGCTGCTGGCGATGCTCGTCCCACCGGTGATGCTGGCCGTGATCGCGGTGCACGACTGGGTCTCCGGCCTGATCATCTTCGTGACCCTGCCGCTGATCCCGATCTTCATGATCCTCATCGGCCTGCTCACCCAGGGGAGATCCGCCGGCACCCTGGCCGCCACCACCCGGCTCTCCGACCAGCTCCTCGACCTCTTCGCGGGCATGCCGACCCTGCGCGCGCTCGGCCGCGAGACGGGACGCGCGGACAGCGGTGGGGGAGACGGTGATTCACCGCGCAGCATGGCGGGCCGGGTCCGCGAGCTCGGCGATGTGCTGCATCGCCGGACCATGTCGGCGCTGCGCCTGGCGTTCCTGTCCTCCATGGTCCTGGAGATGCTCGCCACCCTGTGCGTGGCCCTGGTCGCGGTCTCCATCGGCATGCGCCTGGTGTTCGGCCACATGGGCCTGTACGCGGGCCTGCTCGCCCTCATCCTCGCCCCCGAGGTGTACCTCCCGCTGCGCGCCGTCGGCGAACGTTTCCACGCTGCCCAGGACGGAATGGCCGCCGCCGACAAGGCTTTCGCCATCCTCGAGCCGGACACCGCGCCGGCCGCCGACGCGAACACCGATGCGGCATCCGCGGCGCCGCCGCCCGTGCCGGCCGGACCCGAGCACCGGAACCCGCACGGCCACATCGACATCCGCGAACTCACCGTGCGGTCGCGCGACGGATACGCACCCGAAGGGCTGTCCGCTGCCCTCCGGCCGGGCACGGTCACAGTCCTGACCGGCCCGAACGGGTGCGGCAAATCGACCGCGCTGCAAGCCATCCTGGGCCTGCTCACCCCGGACTCCGGAAGCGTTCTCGTCGACGGCATACCCGTCTCCGACCTGGACCCCGACCAGTGGTGGTCCCACATCGCCTGGCTGCCCCAGCGCCCGGTTCTCGTCCCCGGCACCCTCCGCGCCAACCTCGAACTCCTGGGCCCCCCATCCGGCCCGGACCAGGTCGACGCCGCCTGCGCCGCAACCGGTTTCGACGCCGTTCTGGCCACCCTCCCGTCCCGCTGGGACACCGTGCTCGGCGCCGGCGGCATCGGCCTCTCCCTGGGCCAGCGCCAGCGCCTCGCCCTCACCCGCACCCTCGCCGCCCCGCGCACGATCCTGCTCCTGGACGAACCCACCGCCCACCTCGACGATGCCTCCGAGACAACGGTTCTCGCGGCCCTGACCGCCCGCGCCCGCGCCGGAGCCACCGTCGTCGTGGTCGCCCACCGCCCCTCCGTTCTCGCCATCGCAGACCACGTGGTCGAAGTCCGGGCCACGACCACGGCGCAGTCCGAGCATGAACCACAGTCGGATACGACGGCCGCTGCGCCACGGCAATCACAGGCGGCGACGAACTCGGCCGCCCAGCTCGGCGGCAACGCCGCGCCAGGGTCTTCCGGCGCATCCACCGGAACAGGGATCGAAGGGTCAGCGGCCGCTCCGGATCCGGGTGCCTGCGGACCCGCGCCGGAAACCGCTGCCGCCGAGTCGGTATCGGGTCCGCGAGCGGATCCGAGTCCCCGTCGAGCGGACGGGGGCGCACTCGGCCGAGCCGGGAGCGGCGCGACCGGGAGCGCGGGCGCGGTGAGCTCGATGGAGGTGTCGGCGCGATGAGGGCGGTACTGGCCGATTTCCGGCGGATTCGGGAGCTGCTCGAGCTGTCGCGGGGGCGGATGGCGCTGTCGGTGGGATGGGGGGTGCTGGCGCTCGGGAGCGGGCTCGGGCTGGCGGCGTTGGCGGCGTGGCTGATTGCGCGGGCGTGGCAGATGCCGCCGGTGCTGGATCTGAGCATTGCCGTGGTGACCGTTCGGGCGCTGGGTATTTCGCGCGGGCTGTGCCGGTATCTGGAGCGGCTGGCCACTCACGATGTGGCGTTGCGGTCCATGAGCACCGCGCGGACCACGACCTATCGGACGCTGGCGGGTGCGGACATCTGGCGGTTGCGGCGGACCGGGTCGGTGGACGGCGATGCCGCCGGACCGGCGGGCGCGGAAGACGAAGCCCGGCAGGGGGATCCGACGAATCTGCGGCGCGGTGAGCTGCTCGGCCGGGTCATGAGCGATATCGACGATCTCTGGGCCGTGGTGGTACGCGCGTTCGTCCCGATCGCGGTGGCGCTGATCCTGTCGCTGCTGGCCGTCGGACTGCTGGCGAGTATCTCGGTGTCCGCGGCGGTGATTCTGGCGGTGGCGCTGGCCGTTTCGGGCATCATCGCGCCGTGGCTGTCGGCGCGCGCGGCCCGGGAGGCGGAGCTCGCGGTGCGGACCGATCGCACCGAGTTCACCGCCGAGGCGCTGACCGTGCTGGACCACGCGCCCGAATTGCGGGTGGCGGGCCGGCTTTCCGGGGCGGTCGGCGCGGCCGCCGCGGCGGGGCAGCGGGCGGTCGCGGCGGAGGATCGGGCGGCGGCACGCAGCGCGTGGGCCGCGGCGGTGCTGCCACTGTCCATCGGGGTGAGCGTGCTGGGGGCGCTGCTCATCGGAATCGTGCTGTACGGCAGCGGTTCTCCCATCCCGACCGCCGGCTTCCAGACCGTCCCGCCGGGCGGCATCACCCCGATGGCGTTCACGGTGCTGGTCCTGGTCCCGCTATCCGCCTTCGAGGCCGTGGCGGTGCTCCCGGCCGCCGCGCAGGCCCTCACCACCGGTCGCGCCGCCCTGCACCGCCTGGATCGGCTCGAGCACGGCGAATCCGAGGCTCCCGCACCGAATCTCCCGGCGCTGCCGCCGGGCCGCCGGATCGCCGTGGTCGGCCCCAGCGGCGCGGGCAAGACCACGCTGCTGATGTCCTGGGCCGGGCTCTTCGAGACGCCGCGCCCGGGCGTCACCTTCTTCGCCGAGGACGCGCACCTGTTCGGCACCACGGTGCTGGAGAACCTGCGCGTGGCCCGCGGCGACATCACCCCGGGCGAGGCCGAATCCGCTCTGCGCGCAGTCGGAGCCGGCGACTGGCTGGACTCCCTCCCCGACGGCGTCGAGACCGATCTGGTCGGCGGCGCGGCCGCGGTCTCGGGTGGTCAGCGCCGGCGCCTCCTGCTGGCCCGCGCCCTGCTCGCCCCGGCCCGCGTACTGCTGCTCGACGAACCCACCGAACACCTGGAGGCCGAAGCCGGGGCCGAGCTGCTGCGCCGCCTGCTCGACGAATCCAGCGGTCTGGTGGAGCGTGACCGCACCGTGGTCGTCGTCACCCACCAGCTGCCGCCGGACACGAAGGCGGACACCATCGTTCGCGTCGAGCCGGGCGGCACCGTCGCCATCGCTCGATCTATTCCCACAACGCCGGCCTGACCTGCGATTTCGCAATCCGAGAAAATACGTTGCCGCCACTGTCTCATCCGACTAATTTCGTCGGTACACAGGAAGGAGGTGGTTCGAGAATGATTTCTAGGACGCGTGAGGTGGCTGCCAGCTAGGCGCTACCGCTGCAATCGGATTCCGATCGCGCGAGCCCTCGCGAATCCAAGGCAGCCACCCGGCCCCCGAGTTACGGTCCGTCCGACCGGATCAGCGTGAAAATGTTGCATCTTCCGCTGGTATGACTCGGGGGCCGTACCTGTTCCGCACATCCACGCATGAAAAAGCCCCGTCCGGCCGGACGGGGCTTCGCTGAATCTGCTAGCCGATGTAGCGCTGCAACCGTGCCGAGAGCCGCGGCTCCAGTGCGCCGTCGGCGGCGATGCGCTCCTCGACGTAGCCCAGGTCGCCGCCCTCGACAATGCCGTAGAGCCGCTTCGCGCCGCCCACCACGATGCCGGACTGGCTGCGGATCACCACGTCGGTGGCCAGCTCCCAGGAGGACTGGGTGAGCGCCTGGCCGTAGAACAGCTCGACAATGCCGGTGGAGTGGGTGAGCAGCAGCTCCAGCACCTCGTCGTCACCGTCGATGCCGACCCGCCAGAAACCGCTCTCCCGCAGATCCGGGCCCACGTACTCGCCCTGGGCGTCCAGCTTCCAGGAGCGCGCCTCCCAGGTCAGGTAGTCGCCGCCGTCGTGCGAGACGATGATCTGCTGACCGAAGCGGTAGTCGCCGGTCTCGAAATCATTGCCCTCGCCCTCACCGCGCCACACACCGACCAGCGGCAGCAGCGCGAGCATGGAGGAACTCAGATCCGGGCCCAGCCGCAGGTTCGCGGTATCGACGGGCAACGGCAGATCGGGGAGCGTCGGAACGTTCAGCGACCCGGTCGACTTGGCACGCTCGGCCGCGTCCGCGACCGCCTGGTCGCCGCTGCGCCGGAGGGCGGCAGCATCAGCGGGCTTCGCGCCCTCGTCGTGGCGAACGACCGGCGTCGACGACGACGAACCGTTGGCCACTCCGTTTTCGATGTTCTCGTGGGCCGGATCTGTCACGACTCGGTGAACAGCCGGTAGAGGACGTACAGACCGAACCAGGCGATCAGCACGGAGACGAGAACCAGCAGAATCTCGAAGGTAAGCACCACGTCTCGGAGTGTAATCGCACCGCCGGAATCACGTGAAAACGACCCCGGGAAAAACTCCGGCACCCACGAGAACGGCCCCGGGATCACGAATCCCGGGGCCGTTCTTGATGTTTCGCCTACTTGGCGACGCTGACGTCCACGTTGTGGATGCCGGCGCCCTCCGGCGACACCTCGACGGTGCCGTTGCCGGACGCGGACAGCGCGCGCAGGGTCCACGTGCCCGGCGCCGCGAAGAAGCGGAAGTCGCCGGTGCCCGAGGCCACGACCTCGGCGGTGAAGTCGCCGTTGCCGTCCAGCAGGCGGACGAACGCGCCACCGACGGTCTGGCCGTCAGCGGTCAGGACGCGGCCGGTGATGACCGTCTCCTTCTCGACGTCGACGTTGGCGGGCAGGGCCTGGCCCTGGGTAGGTGCTGCACACATAGGTAATTACGCTCCCAACTCGATCGGTGCACCGACGAGGGACCCGTACTCGGTCCAGGACCCGTCGTAGTTCTTGACGTTCTGGTGGCCCAGCAGCTCCTGCAGCACGAACCAGGTGTGCGAGGAACGCTCACCGATGCGGCAGTAGGCGATGGTCAGCTTGTCGCCGTCCAGCCCGGCCTCCTTGTAGATCTCCGCCAGGTCGGCGTCGCTCTTGAAGGTGCCGTCCTCGTTCGCGGCCTTGGACCACGGCACGTTGATGGCGGTCGGGATGTGGCCCGGACGCTGCGACTGCTCCTGCGGCAGGTGCGCGGGAGCCAGGATCTTGCCCGAGAACTCGTCGGGGGAGCGCACGTCGACCAGGTTCTTGGCGCCGATGGCCTCGATGACCTCGTCGCGGAAGGCGCGGATGGACAGGTCCTGCGCGGCGGCCTTGTACTCGGTGGCAGCGCGGTCCTTGATCTCCTTGGTCAGCTCACGGCCGTCCAGCTCCCACTTCTTGCGGCCACCGTCGAGCAGCTTGACGTCCTGGTGGCCGTACAGCTTGAAGTACCAGTAGGCGTAGGCCGCGAACCAGTTGTTGTTGCCGCCGTACAGCACCACGGTGTCGTCGTTGGCGATGCCACGCTCGGACAGCAGGGCAGAGAACTGCTCCTGGCTCACGAAGTCGCGGCGAACCTGGTCCTGCAGGTCCTTCTTCCAGTCGAGACGCACGGCGCCCTCGATGTGTCCCAGGTCGTAGGCCGAGGTGTCTTCGTCGACCTCGACGAGGACGACGCCCGGGGTGTTGAGGTTCTCTTCGACCCAGTCTGCGGAGACCAGGACATCGGAGCGAGCCATGTTGTTCCTTTCGATGCGGTGCCGGTACAGGCGTTGCGTTCGTGTGGTTGAGGGATGGACGGTC
Source organism: Nocardia sp. NPDC059236 (assembly GCF_042754085.1). NCBI lineage: Bacteria > Bacillati > Actinomycetota > Actinomycetes > Mycobacteriales > Nocardiaceae > Nocardia > Nocardia sp. NPDC059236. Next base: position 188,155 of record NZ_JBHZAF010000002.1, on the reverse strand, counting down.
GGGGGTCAGACAGAGGAGTTCACGGAGCTGGTCGAGGTCGGGACGGTGCTGCCCGGGGCCGAGCGGAACCGCGCGACCAGCGGATAGATCTTGCAGCCCAGGCAGATTCCGAAGGCCGCGTTGAGGAAGGCTGCGAACAGCGCGAATCCGGTGAAGATCGCGCCCGCCACGGGGCTGCCGGCCGCGAAGCCCAGCACGCCCAGCACCGCGAAGGCCAGGCCCACCAGCTGCGCGAAGCGCAGCGGCGCAACGGGTTCCAGCTCGGTCGGCGCACCGACGCGCGGGGCGACCGCGGCGGCGTAGAGCCGGCCGTACGGGCTCCGGCGCGGACCGTAGGCCGCGCCCAGGCCGAACACGATGGCCTGCAGCGCCAGCAGCACGGTGGCGGCGGGAACCGAGACGGCGGCGAGGATCAGAACGAGGGCGAGCACCGCGGTGGTGATCCAGGCGGCGAAGCGGGGGCCACGGACATCCACCTGCCCGGCGGGCGGTGTGCTCCGTCCTGCGGGTGATGTGCTCGGATGAGGGTTCGACATGGGAGTGCTCCTGCGCTGAAGGTGTATTGGCCAGATCGCCGGAGGATCGAAACGATCTCTCGACAGCGGGTCAAATCCGGTCGGCGACAGGGGAATACGAAAGGCCGACCGGCTAGCGGCACAGGCAGCAACAACCACCGAGCCGGCACAGGTCTACCGTGCGGCGTCGGGTGAGCATCAGCTCGCGGTTGGATTGCACGAGAGGCAGTTTACCCAATTTTCGGGGGAAATTGGACCCGGGGTCCGTAATGCTGATCACTCAGCGGAGCCGGCGACCGTTAAAGGGGCCAATGACGTGCGCAGATCCGCCGCCTTCGGAACGCCGGAGATCCGGAAGCGTTCCAATCCTCGAGAATCCAATCCGAAAGTGGTGGGCAGCGAGAGCACGTTCAGCTCGCGCGCCAGCTCCGGATACGCGTCGATGTCGACCTCGAGATCCAGTGGCGGCAGCTCGGCCGACTCCAGCTCGCCGACCACCGACGCGACCACCCGGCGCACCGCCGCGCACGGGCCGCACCAGTCGGCCGAGAAGTGCAGCACGGTGGGCCGTCCCGGGATCACGCCGGCCGCGGCCAGCAGCGCGGCCCGATTCGATTCGGGCTCAGGCGGATTCGCCGCGGCGGCGGCGCGCACGCGACCCTCGTTGCGGCGCACCAGGATTCCCACGCCGGTCGCCAGGACCAGCATGACCACCAGAATCTCGATCGCGATCATTGTTTCTGCAACCTGTCCAGGTCGACGATCGCATTGCGCCCGGCGCCCTCCACCACGATCTGCCCGCCGCTGGCCTGGACCCGGGTCGGGACGATGCCGAACGGCATGTTCTTGGTGTCGAGGGTACGGGTGAAGCGGGCCAGGACCGCGGGCCGGTCCTGCTCGGGGATGACGATCCGGTCCTGGTCGGGGAGCACCGAATCGGTGTCGGCCTGCAGGTCCCGGCCCGCGATGGCGGTGGCGGTGATCCGCACCTCGTCGCCCACCAGCCGCAGATCGGCGAGCACGTGCACCTTCTTCTTCGTCACCTTCTCGCCGCCGTCGCCGGGCGGATCGGTGACCGCCACGGTGTCGGCGTCCGGGCCGACCGGCACGGTGCCCTCCAGGATGATGGTGCCCCCGTTGGTCGTGGGGACACTGCCGGAACCGCCGGAGCCGTCGGACTTGTCGGCGGGCGGGCCGAAGACCTGCAGGTCCGGAATCTTGAACAGCCGGCCCAGCTCGGTCGGCTCGATGCGCATGCGGGCCTGCACCTCGTCCACCGGGACCTGGCCCACATTGCCGTCGATGAGATTGCGCATCGACAGGTGCGCGCCGGTCAGATCGGCCTCGACCGTGATCCGGCCGGGAATGTCCGGACGCATGGCGCGGGCGCGGACGTCGATGTTTCCGTACTGACCGTCCAGCGCCTGGGCGACGAACGGGTGCCGCAGCGACTCGTGAATGGTGATCTCCGGATCGGCGCTCAGGTCCGAACCGGTCCGCAGGAGTCGCGAGACCCGGTACTCGGAATACGCCGCTACCCCGAAATCGAGTAGGACGGCCAGCCCTGCCAGGCAGAGCAGTCCGATGAGCAGCCTCCGGAAACGCATAGCTGCACCCTAATAGGGAGGTGTGCCGTTACCACCCGCCGACGTCCGACTCGGGCCGGTCGCGGCCCGGTGAATGACAGGTGAATGGGAACCGGACCGGACCGAACGGTTGCGACGGCTGGCCGGAATACGAGGGTGTCGGCCGAGACACGCTAATGTAGGCAGCGATTACCTGTGATGACCTGCATGAGGTAGTGGCGGACAATGCGGTAGCCACACACATGCCAGATGGGATGGAGGGCCCCCATGGAGCTGCTCCTGCTGACCTCCGACCCCAACCCCGAGTCGGTGTTGCCGTCGCTGGCGTTGCTGCCGCACCACGTGCGACCCGCGCCCACCGAGGTGGCATCGCTGCTCGAGGCGGGTTCCGCCGACGTGGCGCTGGTCGATGCCCGCACCGATCTGGCCGCCGCGCGGGGACTGTGCCGTTTGCTGGGTAGCACCGGATCGTCGGTGCCGGTGGTGGCCGTGCTGACCGAGGGCGGTCTGGTCGCGGTGAACGCGGACTGGGGACTCGACGACATCCTGCTGCCCGGCACCGGGCCCGCCGAGCTCGACGCCCGGCTGCGCCTGCTGGTGGCCCGCAACGGCGGGGTCGCCAGCCCGGAGAACACCGGCAAGATCACCCTCGGCGAGCTGGTGATCGACGAGGGCACCTACACCGCCCGGCTACGCGGCCGCCCGCTCGACCTGACCTACAAGGAGTTCGAACTCCTCAAATACCTGGCGCAGCACGCCGGCCGGGTGTTCACCCGTGCCCAGCTGCTGCAGGAGGTCTGGGGCTACGACTTCTTCGGCGGCACCCGCACCGTGGACGTGCACGTGAGACGCCTGCGCGCCAAGCTGGGCAGTGAATACGAGTCGCTGATCGGTACGGTCCGCAATGTCGGCTACAAAGCGGTGCGCCCGGCGCGCACGGCCGGCAAGGGCGAGGCGGTCACCTTCCCCGACTCCGACGGCACCGACGACTCCGAATTGACCACGGCGAACGGCGCTCTCTGATGACCTCCTGGGCCGACCGCCTGCCCGCCGAGACCGCCGCGCAGGTGCGGGCGGTCCTGGAGCGCGCCACTGCCGCCGACGGCGTGGCACCGGTATCCGAACAAGCGGTGCTCTCGCTCGGAAATGATTCGCCCGCACGACATCTGGTGGACATCCGCGATGGCGCGGTCGCCGGGTACGCGAATCTGGTTCCGGCCCATGACGAGCATCCGGCCATGGCGGAGGTCGCCGTGGATCCGGCGGCCCGCGGGAACGGGATCGGCGCAGGTCTGGTGGCCGCCGCACTGGCCGCGGGCGGGCCGGGTGCGCGGGTCTGGGCGCACGGTGACCTGCCGCCCGCGCGGGCGGTGGCGGCCCGGTTGGGCTTGTCCGTTTCGCGTGAATTGTGGCAAATGCGAAGAGAACTGGCTAATTCGGAGCTACCGGAATTGGCCGTGCCCGACGGACTCGAACTACGCACTTACACAGGGCCTTCCGACGATGCCGAACTGCTGCGTGTGAACGGTGCCGCCTTCTCCTGGCATCCCGAACAGGGCGGCTGGACCGAGCGCGATATCGACGCCCGCCGCGCCGAATCCTGGTTCGATCCCAAGGGTCTGTTCATCGCCGTGGATCCGGCGCGGCCCGAGCGCGTCCTCGGATTCCACTGGACCAAGGTGCATTCCGACGAGACCCCGCCGATCGGTGAGGTCTACGTGGTCGGCATCGACCCCGATGCGCAGGGCCGCGGCCTGGGCCGGCTGCTGACCCTGGCGGGTCTGCACTATCTGCGGGACCGCGGTCTCGGTGCGGTGCTGCTCTACACCGAGGGCGACAACACCGCGGCCGTCCACACCTACACCCGGCTCGGTTTCACCCGATTCCACATCGACGTCGCCTACTCGAGCGGGTCCTGAAATCCCTTCGGCAACAGTGCGGTTAATGTCACATCCGGTGTGCCGCAATCAGGGTGGGTTGTTCATCTCTCGTTCACCTGTGCTGGTCCAACTGTCAACCAGGTGCCCTTACGTTGCAAGTGGGCCGCAGACCGCTGCCCGGTGCGCTAGTTCGCAGCGAACAGCCGCCAATCGCGCCCGTCCGACCGTTGAGGGGTTGGACGTGCAATCGTGATTCCCGGAGGAATAGGTGAATCTCAAGCGCAGCAGCGCCCTGCTCGGTGTGTTGGCCGCGGCCGGTGCCCTGACTCTGTCCGCCTGTGGCAGTGACAACAACAGCACCGCCAACGGCGGCGCCAAGATCGACGTCGCGTGTGGCGGGAAGACCTCGCTGAAGGCCAGCGGCTCGACCGCCCAGAAGAACGCGATGGACCGCTTCGTTGCCGCCTACCAGGCGAACTGCAGCGGCGCCAAGCTGGACTACACCGGCTCGGGCTCCGGCGCCGGCGTGAACGAATTCATCGGCAACCAGACCGATTTCGCCGGTTCGGACTCGCCGCTGTCCGCCGACAAGGGCGAGACCGACAAGGCCGCCGCCCGCTGCGGCAGCCCGGCCTGGAACCTGCCGGCCGTCTTCGGCCCGATCGCCGTCGCGTACAACATCCCCGGCATGGACGACCTGGTCCTGGACCCGCCGACCCTCGCCAAGATCTTCTCCGGTGACATCACCACCTGGAACGACCCGCAGATCAAGGCCCTGAACACCAACAAGGCCGACAAGCTGCCATCGGACAAGATCGGCGTGATCTTCCGCTCCGACGAGTCGGGCACCACCGACAACTTCCAGAAGTACCTGACCGCCGCCGGTGGCTACACCAAGGGCGCGGGCAAGGCCTTCAACGGTGGCGTCGGTGAGGGCGCCAAGGGTTCGGACGGCACCTCGGGCGCGGTCGCGAACACCAAGTTCACCATCACCTACACCGAGTGGTCCTTCGCCAAGGCGCAGAAGCTGTCCACCGTGCGCGTGCTGACCACCGCCACCTCCAACGACCCGAAGCCGGTCGAGCTGACCGCCGAGTCCGCGGGCAAGGCCGTCGACGCCGCCAAGGTCGCCGGTCAGGGCAACGACCTGGTGCTGGACAACAGCTCGATCTACAAGCCCACCACCGCGGGCGCGTACCCGATCATGCTGGCCACCTACGAGATCGTCTGCTCGAAGTACAGCGACGCCGACACCGCCAAGGCCGTCAAGGCGTTCCTGACCTCGGCGGTCGGCAACGGCCAGACCGGTCTCGCCGACGCCGGCTACGTGCCGCTGCCGGACGCGTTCAAGACCAAGCTGACGACCGCGATCAACGCCATTCAGTGATCGCCTGATCGAAAAACCACGATGACCGTGCACGACGAAGCTGCATCCTCGGGCCTGTCCGTTTCGACCGACCCGAGGGATGACCGTGCCCAACTGCCGGGGGATACTGCGCTGATGCCGACCGAACCCAGCACCAAACCGGCCGCGGGGCGCGGCGCACCCACGAAGTTCGGCGCGGAGTTCGCCTTCCGCTCGGCGGCCACGGCCGCCGGCGGGATCATCGTCGCCGCCATCGCCCTGATCGCACTGTTCCTGCTGATCCGGGCGTGGCCCTCGATCATGGCGAACAAGGCGAACTTCTTCACCACCACCGAGTTCAACGTCAAGGACGAGAACAACCTGCGCTTCGGCATCAAGGACCTGTTCATGGTCACGGTGCTGAGCTCGGTGTTCGCGCTGGCGATCGCCGTGCCGATCGGTGTGGGCATCGCGCTGTTCCTGACGCAGTATTCGCCGAAGGCGCTCGCGCGACCGTTCTCGATCATCGTGGATCTGCTGGCGGCCGTGCCGTCGATCGTGTTCGGTCTCTGGGGTCTCCTGGTCGTGGCCCCCAAGCTGGGGCCCTTCCAGGACTTCCTGAACAAGAATCTGAACTGGTTGTTCCTGTTCTCCGACGGCAATGTCAGCATCGCCGGTGGCGGCACCATCTTCACCGCCGGTGTGGTGCTGGCGGTGATGATCCTGCCGATCATCACCTCCGTCAGCCGTGAGGTCTTCGGCCTCACCCCGCGCTCGCAGATCGAGGCGGCGCAGGCGCTGGGCGCCACCAAGTGGGAAGTGGTGCGCCTGACCGTGCTGCCGTTCGGCCGCTCGGGCGTGATCGCCGGTTCCATGCTCGGCCTCGGTCGCGCGCTCGGTGAGACCATCGCGGTCCTGATCGTGCTGCGCACCTCGACCAAGGCCGGCCACTGGTCGCTGTTCGACGGCGGCTACACCTTCGCCTCCAAGATCGCCTCGGCCGCTTCGGAATTCAGCTCGAAGCTGCCGACCGGCGCCTACATCGCCGCCGGTTTCGTGTTGTTCGCTCTGACGTTCGTCGTCAACGCACTGGCTCGGCTGGCGGCCGGCGGGAAGGTCAACGGATGACCACCACACTCGACAAGCCGATCAAGGCGCCGACCTTCCGGCATGTCAGCGTCGCCCGCCGGCTCAAGAACAATGTCGCCACCGGCCTGGTCTGGCTGTGCTTCGGCCTGGCCCTGGTGCCGCTGCTCTGGGTGCTGTACGTGGTGATGCAGAAGGGCGCGAAGGCCGTCGCCAATATCGACTGGTGGACCAAGTCGCAGAACGGTGTGCTGCCCGATCAGCACGCCGGCGGTGTCTACCACGCCATCTACGGCACCATCGTGCAGTCGGGCATCGCCGCGATCATCGCGGTGCCGCTCGGCATCATGGCCGCCGTCTTCCTGGTCGAGTACGGCCGGGGCTGGCTGGCCAAGACCACCACCTTCATGGTGGACATCCTGGCCGGTGTGCCCTCGATCGTGGCCGCGCTGTTCATCTTCGCGCTGTGGATCGCCACCTTCGGCAACCCGCAGAGCGCCTTCGCGGTGTCGCTGGCCCTGGTGCTGCTCATGCTGCCGGTGGTGGTGCGCAGCACCGAGGAGATGCTCAAGCTGGTTCCGGACGAATTGCGGGAAGCCTCTTACGCTCTCGGCATTCCGAAGTGGAAAACCATTGTGCGGATCGTGATTCCGACCGCCGCGCCGGGCATGATCTCGGGCATGCTGCTGGCCGTCGCCCGCGTCATGGGTGAGACCGCGCCGGTGCTGGTGCTGGTGGGTTACTCGAAGGCCATCAACTTCGATGTCTTCAACGGCAATATGGCCTCGCTTCCGCTGCTGATGTACCAGGAACTGTCGAATCCGGAGCCCGCCGGCCGCGAGCGCATCTGGGGTGCGGCGCTGACCCTGATCCTGATCATCGCGCTGCTGTACCTCGCCGCCGCGGCGGTCAACAAGCTGCTGACGCGGAACCGATAGAAGGAAAGACTGATGGCCAAGCGAATTGACGTCAAAGACCTCAATATCTACTACGGCAAGTTCCATGCGGTCGCCAATGTCGGGCTGACGGTGCTGCCGCGCAGCGTGACCGCGTTCATCGGTCCGTCCGGTTGTGGCAAGTCGACCGTGCTGCGCGCGCTCAACCGCATGCACGAGGTGACCCCGGAGGCCCGCGTCGAGGGCGCGGTGCTGCTCGACGGCGAGGACATCTACGGCGCCCAGGTCGATCCGGTCGGCGTGCGCCGCACCATCGGCATGGTGTTCCAGCGGCCGAACCCGTTCCCCACCATGTCGATTCGCGACAATGTGGTGGCGGGCCTGAAGCTGCAGGGCATTCGCAACAAGTCCCAGCTGGACGAGGTGGCCGAGCAGTCGCTGCGCGGCGCGAACCTCTGGAACGAGGTCAAGGACCGCCTCGACAAGCCGGGCGGTGGCCTGTCCGGTGGTCAGCAGCAGCGTCTGTGCATCGCCCGCGCCATCGCGGTGTCGCCGGACGTGCTGCTCATGGACGAGCCGTGTTCGGCGCTGGACCCCATCTCCACGCTCGCGATCGAGGATCTGATCACCGAGCTGAAGAAGGAGTTCACCATCGTCATCGTCACCCACAACATGCAGCAGGCCGCGCGTGTGAGTGACCAGACCGCCTTCTTCAATCTGGAGGCGCAGGGCAAGCCGGGCAAACTCATCGAGATCGACGAGACGGAGAAGATCTTCTCCAACCCGTCGCAGAAGCAGACCGAGGACTACATCTCGGGTCGCTTCGGCTAAAAACAGACCTTCCGGCGTTCACGGCCCCTGTCATCTGGCAGGGGCCGTTCCGTTTGTGCAGGTGGGGAGGTGTAAGCGGCCGCTGTGTGGCGTCGGTCATATGGCCTGCCGATGATTGTGTGCAACCGTTAGTAACAGTTAGTCTGACCCTGTTGGTAAACCGATCGGTTTAGTAAGGAGGTGTCGGATGACCGTCTCAACGGCGAGCCCGGGATCCGGACAGGCCGCGGCGGAACTGCCGCAGCGGGCCAAGGTGGCTGCCCTGATCGCCATCTGTCTCGCGGAATTGCTGGTGGTCCTGGACAACACGCTGGTCAATGTGGCCCTGCCGTCCATGGCCGTGCAGCTGCAGGCCGACATGAGCGGCCTGCAATGGATCGTGGACGCGTTCACCCTGGCCTTCTCCGGCCTGCTGCTCGCCATGGGACACCTCGGCGACCGGTTCGGGCGACGGCTGTTCATGATCATCGGACTCAGCGGCGTCGCGGTCATGTCCGCTGCCGGCGCACTCTCCTCCGGCCTCGGACAGGTCATCGCGGCGCGCGCCGGCATGGGCGTGTTCGCGGCCGTGGTCTTCCCGGCCACGCTGGCGCTCATCACCAATATCTTCACCGCGGCCCGCGAGCGCGCCGCCGCCATCGCGCTGTGGACGGCCATGGCCGGCATCGCCGTCGCCATCGGCCCGACCGTCGGTGGCTGGCTGCTCGAGTACTTCTCCTGGCACTCGGTGTTCTGGATCAATGTCCCCGTGGCGCTGGCGGGTATCGGGGCGGTGCTGGCCACCGTGCCGGAATCCCGTGCCGACCAGGTGGATCGGCTCGACCGCATCGGCATCCTGCTGTCCCTGGCCGGGGTGACCGCGCTGGTGTGGTCCATCATCGAGGCCCCCAAGCACGGCTGGTTCGCGACCGAAAGCCTTGCGGGCTACCTGCTTTCGATCGCCCTGCTGGCCGCGTTCGTGGGCTGGGAGCTGCGGGTGCCCGCGCCGGTGCTGAACATGCGGCTGTTCCGCAATCGCCGCTTCGCGCTGCCGTCGCTGGCGATCACGGTGTCCTACTTCTCGGCATTCGGCTTCCTGTTCCTGATCACCCAGTACTTCCAGGGCGTGAAGGAGCTCTCGCCGCTCGAATTCGGCATCCACTCACTGCCTTTCGCGGTGGCGGTGGGCTTCGGCGCACCCATCGCGACCATGCTGGCGCAGCGGGTGGGCACCACGGCCATGCTGGTGTCCGGGCTGCTGATCCTGGCGGTGGCCATGTACATCGCGGGCCGGACCACCGTCGAAACCCCTTATCTGGGACCGGTTGTGGTGTCCATGATCCTGATGGGCCTGGGCTTCGCGGTGGTGCAGGGGCCGGCGACCGAATCCATCATGGGCGCGGTGCCGCTCGAGGAGGCGGGGGCGGGCTCGGCGGTCAACGACACCACGCGTGAAGTGGGCGGCGCGCTCGGGGTGGCCCTGCTGGGCTCGATCATGACCTCGGTCTACGCCGGGAAGATCGGCGGCCGGATCGACGCGATTCCCGCGCAGATCATGAACGCGCAGCAGAAGGAACTGGCGGGCAATACGCCCATCAGCATCATCGGGATCGTGAAGGCGCCGGTGAATCCGCTGCTGGCGCAGGCGAAGGCGGATCTGATCCATGCCATGAAGGTCGCGGCCATGCAGGGCGCCGAGGCCGCATCCTATGTCGCGGTCGGCACCCTGGTGGTGTGCGCGGTCATCGTGGCCGCGACGCTCCCGTGGCGCCCCGAACGGGGCCGATCGATCCTGATGGGCTGGCGCGAGTCCGGCGAGGACTGACCCGCACCGAAACGAGGGAGTTCCGGGGTCGCCCCGGAACTCCCTCGTTCGTCGTCCTAGATGCTTTCCTTCTCGGAGTCCGGGTCGGGCGGCAGCACGCCGGTGACCAGGAACACCACGCGACGCCCGATCTCGACGGCGTGGTCGGCGAAGCGCTCGTAGTAGCGGCCCAGCAGCGCCACATCCACGGCCGCCGCCACGCCGAACTGCCAGTCGCGGTCCATGATCAGCGTGAACAGGTGCTTGCGCAGGTCGTCCATCGCCTCGTCGTCGTCGGTGAGCTTGGCGGCCCGCTCGGGATCGCGGGACTCCAGCACCTCCTTGGCGGTGGCACCCATCTTGACCGCGACCCGGCCCATCTCGGCGAAGTAGCTGTTGACGGCCTCCGGCACGGCGTGCGCCGGGAAGCGCCGCCGGGTCATCTTGGCCACGTGCAGCGCCAGCACGCCCATCCGGTTCACATCGGCGACGATCTGAATCGCGCTGACCACCTGCCGCAGATCACCGGCGACGGGGGCCTGCAGGGCCAGCAGCGCGAAGGCCTTCTCCTCGGCCAGCTGGATCATCTCGGCGATGCGGTCGTATTCGGTGATCACCTGCTCCGCGAGCTCGAGATCGGCACTGAGCAGGGACTGGGTGGCCCGCTCCATCGCCGATCCGGCGAGCCCGGCCATGCCGCCGAGCAGATCGGCGAGCTCGGCCATTTGTTCGTTGTAGATGACACGCATGACTCAAGACATTAGTGTGCACCGCTGACCAAGTCACCAACTGCGGGTTAACCGTCGGTAGCGGTCGGTTCCAGCGCCGATGCCGCAGTTGTGGCCAGTGGGACGCGCGGTCACTTACACAGGTCGTCGGCGGCGTTGACGTGCTCGAGATCGGACGGAAGTGTGACCGGAGCCGCACTGGGTCCGCCGGAGTCGCTCGGCGTGTCGGGCAGCGGCTGCCCGAAGGCGGTGGGCGCTTTCACAGTGCCGGTGAAATCGGAACCTGCGACCACTTCGACAATGCTGCCCAGCCCGCCCGCCGGTTCCAGGATGGCGCCCGGAATGGCGCTGGCCACCGTCCCGGCCTCGGCCTCGTGGCCGCTGGAATAGCGGACCTTGGTCCTGGGCGAGGTGCCGTCGGCGTAGTTGCCGGTGCTGTAGATCTGGAAGCCCTGCGCGGCCAGCTTGGTCGCCGTGGTGCTCGCGATGCCCGCCTGGCCGGAGCCGTTGGACACCTGCACCGAGAAGGTGCTCGGATCCACCGCGGCCAGCTTGGGCTTGGCCGCGGGCGCGGCACTGGCGCTGGGCGGGGGGTCGGTCTTCTTCTCGCCGGGCAGCGGCTGGTCGTCGATGACGGCGCGGAAGATGGCCTTGATATCCGATTCGCGCGGGATCTCGTTGCCGTAGGAGGTGGTGCCCGCGGTGGGGACGGTCAGGAAGGTGATGGCCCCGGCCTGCATCTTCTGCATCGAACGGCCCAGTGTCAGCAGGTCTTTGGTGGTGACGTTGTCCATGAAGGAGTGCTTGGCGAAGGCATCGATGAAGCCGTTGAGCTTGCCCGGATCGAAGAGCACCTTGCTCGACAGCGCACTGCGCAGCAGCGACGACAGGAACCGCTGCTGCCGGTTGATGCGGTCGTAGTCGCTGCGCTCCTCGCCGTACACGTGCCGGGCGCGCACGTAGTCCAGTGCGGTGGAGCCGTTCACGACCTGCTTGCCCGGCGTGGTGAGCACGGTGCCGAGGATCTCGTCGACCAGCGGCTTGGTGGTGCACACCTCGACGCCGCCGACCACGTCGACCATGGATTCGAAGCCGGAGAAGTCGATGCCGACGAAGTGGTTGATCTTCAGGCCGGACAGTTTGGTGATCACCTTGGTCAGGCACTTGGGCCCGCCGAGGGCGTAGGTGGCGTTGAGCTTGTCGCCGTCGGCGGCGGGGAACTTCTCGCCGCTGTAGGCGGCCTTGTCGTTGTCCCAGCCCTCGCAGACCGGGCGGGAGACGTCCAGGTCGCGGGGGAAGGAGACGGCGACCACGCGGGCCCGGTTGGCCGGGATGTTGACCAGCATGACGGTGTCGGAGCGCGCGCCCTCGGCGTCGTCGACGCTGCCCGCGCCGAGGCTGCCGTTGGCGCCCGCACGGGTGTCGGTGCCGACGATGAGGAAGTTCTCGTCACCGGTCTGGCCGTCGGCGTCGACGACGTCGGGTGAGTTGTCGTCGAGTGCGGAAACCTGCTGGAAATTGTTGTCCTTGGCGCGCAGGTAGCTCCAGCCGGTGCCGGTCACGATGAGCGCGATGACGGCGACGAGGGCGAGCGTGGCACGGCCGGCCAGCTGCAGCCGCCGGTTGCGGCGGCGGCGCGTGCTCGAAACCCATTTGGCCGGTGCGGGTCCCACGGCGGCCGGGAGCGCGGTGGTCGGATAATCGGCGGGCGACTCGACCTTTCGCGCGAGCAGCGCCCGGGTGCGGGCGGCCGCGCCGGGTGCGGCCGGTGGCGGCGCGGTATCGGTGACCGGGGGTAGTTCCACGGTGACCGGATCCGCGGTCGGGTCGGCCGGGCGCGCACCGCGATTGCCGGGTGCGTTCGCGACCCGGCGCAGGTGGCTGGTGTCGCGCACGGTGCGCTGGGACCCGGTGTTCGCCGCGGGCTGCGCGCCGGTCGAGGCCGCCGGCTGTGATCCGGTGGCGGGCACGGGAGCCGGTGGGGCTGCCGGTTGCGGCGGCACGGGTGCCGAGCCGTTCGGCCCGGGGGTTTCGCGGCTCGCCTCGGCCGCGGGCTCGTTCGGAGTCTCCGGTTCGGCGCGGCGCCGGCGTCGGGTCTGGCGTTCGCTGTCCACGCGCTCGACCAGGTCCTGGACCGAAATGGGTGCGGCGGCAGCGGGTTCGGCGTCGTCGGTGTGGCGGGAGCGGCGGCCGGTGCGCGCCGGATCGTCCCCGTCCGCGGGGTAGCGCTCCCAGGGGGCGCGACCTCCGGGTCGTGGCGTACGCCCGTACCGATCGTCACCCACCAACGAACCTCACTTTGCTTCTGATGCCGAGGGCCATGATAACGATTTCGCCACGACGGACCACTCGAACATATGTCCACCGCAGGTGAGGACGGTTTTTCCGCTTTTGTCGGGTATGTCGCACACCCGGGTGGGCACGCTTCGCAAAGTGTGCCAGGGCATCGCCACAACGCCCGGGAGCTGCGCCGGGCGGTGATCGGATCGAACTCGAAACAGGGAGCGATCAGCCGCCGCTGTAGCTGACTCAGCCGCCGCTGTGCATGACGTCGGCCGCGGTGGGCACGGTCGCGTCCTCGGGATCGTCGAGCCAGCCGTCGGGGAGGGCCACCTTGGTCTGCGGGGAACCCTGGCGTCCGCGCGGGCCGAGCGCGTCGGCCGGGAACGGCACGTCCGGCTCCAGCTGACCGACCAGATCCGCGATCTGCGCCAGGCTGGTCACGGTGGCGAACTGCCGGCGCAGCGCCGACCCCACCGGGAAGCCCATCAGGTACCAGGCCATGTGCTTGCGGATATCGCGCATGGCCTTGTCTTCGCCGTCGTGCTCGACGAGCAGCGCGGCGTGCCGGTAGAGGATCTCGCCGACCTTGCCGAGGGTCGGGCCCTCCGGAATCGGCTCGCCGCGCAGGGCGGCGCTCAGCTCCGCGAACAGCCAGGGCCGGCCCAGGCAGCCGCGACCCACGACCACGCCATCGCAGCCGGTCTCGGCCATCATGCGCAGGGCGTCGTCGGCGGTGAAGATATCGCCGTTGCCCAGCACCGGGATGCTGGTCACGGTCTCCTTGAGCCGGGCGATGGCGGACCAGTCCGCCTGCCCGGAGTACAGCTGCGCGGCCGTGCGGGCGTGCAGCGAAACCGCCGCGGCGCCTTCGGCTTCGGCGATGCGGCCGGTGTCGAGGTAGGTGTGGTGCTCGTCGTCGATGCCGATGCGGAACTTGAAGGTGACCGGCACATCGCCTGCGGCCGTGACCATTTCGCGCACGATCTCGCGGAACAGCCGCCGCTTGTAGGGCAGCGCCGACCCGCCGCCGAGGCGGGTGACCTTGCGCACCGGGCAGCCCAGGTTCATGTCGATGTGGTCGGCCCAGCCTTCGCCGACAACGATGCGCACCGCCTCGCCGAGGGTCTTGGGGTCGACGCCGTAGAGCTGCATGGACCGCGGCGACTCGTCCGGCCCGAACGCCATCATGTTCAGCGTCTTCTCGTTGCGCTCCACGATGGCGCGGGCGGTGATCATCTCGCACACGTACAGCGAAGTGGCGCTGCCGAATTCGCGGCACAGGGTGCGGAAGGCGACATTGGTGATGCCCGCCATCGGGGCCAGCACGACCGGCGGATCGAGCGGGTAGGGCCCGATCCGCAGCTCGGTCTTGGGGGCTTCGAGCGAGGCAGTCACGTCGTCCAGTCTCTCATCCGCGCGCTCGCGGCCAGAGCCGCGTACCGCCCGCAGTGCCCCCGGTCACACGGGTCACCACATGCGCAGGCCGCGGCGGCGCACCACGGCGACCGCGAGCACCGTGCCGACCAGCCACACCGCGAGCCCGACCCCGAGGTGGATCGCACTGCGCAGATCGCCCGGCATCGAGCGGCTCAGGTGGTGGCCGAGGATGGCGCGCTGCTCGCCGTCGATCGGCGCGACGAAGTAGTAGAGCCCGTACGGCAGGACCAGGTGGGTCAGCCAGGGCAGCGTGCTGCGCCAGTCCCGGCGCGCGGCCCAGCGCTGCCCGAGCGCGCGGGGCGGCACCGCGAGCAGCGCCGACACGATATTGCCCACCCCGAGCCAGGCCAGGATCGGCAGCGCCACATCGGCGACCGAAACCCCGGCCCGCTGCATCGGATGCGCGCTGGTCTTGGCGGTGAGCACGGCCGTGGCCAGCAGCGTCGGCAGTCCCACGATGATCAGCAGTGCGAGGTTCTTCACCAGCAGGATGCGCTGCACCGGCACCCCGGCGGCCAGGCTCAGCCGGGTCCGGTCGGCGTCCACGCCGAGCACATTCGTGGTGGTGACGTCGGCGAGCACGAAGGTCGCGAAGTAGACGCCGACCAGCACCACCCAGCCGTGCTTGTGCAGGGTGAGCGGCGAGATCAGCAGAAAGAGCCCGGACAGCACCACATTCGCGCCGATGCCCTCGAGCCACAGCGCAGGCGGGGTGAACGACCAGCGCACCTCGCCCGCGACCTGCCGCCACAGCGGCCGTCCGGGCTCGATCGGGCTGGGGGCGGGATGGCGGCGCTCGGTGTGGAACTGGGTGAGCGCGCGTTCCCGCACGGCCAGCAGGGTGCCGCGCATCGGTTCAGTCCAACGAGTCGACAAAGTCACCTATCCGGGCGGCCACGGCGCCGGGCAGCCGTCGTGGCAGATGGTGGCCACCCCCACTGATCAGATCGATTCGGGCACAGGGCAACTGCTCGCACAGTGTGTGGGAGGTGGAGATCGGCACGACCTTATCGGCGGGGTCGGCGAGGATCAAGGCCGGCACGAGGATGTCGGCGAGCCGCGCCATCCACCGGTCCAGCGTGTCGAACATTTCGCGCTGTTCGGTTAGGAAACTGCGCCACACCGGACCGTGCCGGTGGTGCACGCCGGCGAGCAGCGCGAGCGCGGTCCCGGCGGCGGTCCCGGCCGGGCTGTGGTCGAGGCCCTTGCGCGCCAGCCACGGCAGCACCGACCACGCGGTCAATGCCAGTGCGGTGCCGGCGTACGGCGCGGCGAGCAGTTCGTCCCAGGCGGTCAGGCAGCCGGGGCCCACGCTGGAGACCAGTACCAGTCCGCGCACCCGGTGCGGCGCGAGCGTCGCGGCCGCCAGCGCGACCGCCCCGCCGTACGAATGTCCGGCCAGGACGGCACTGTCGATGCCCTCGTGGTCGAGCCGGTCGAGCAGCCAGCGGGCATTGTCCTCGATGGATCCCGCCGGTTCCGGATTGTCACCGTATCCGGGGCGGTCCAAGGCCAGCGCGGTGAGCGATCCGGGCAGCCGGGCGGTGACCGCGTCCCAGTCGGACCGATCGCCCGGTTGCCCGTGCAGCAGCACCACATTCGCCGTGCGGACCCGGGTGTCGAGGCTCATGCAGTCATGATCGGGCCCGCAGACCTGGACCCGGCTGCGGAATCCCGGTGAGCTTGCTGTGAGTCGCGCGCAGGGCGCGAAACGGCCCCTCCGGATCGAAATCCGGAGGGGCCGTGTCTGATTCGCTCGGAGGGTCCGGGCCGCAGCCCGCAGTCGCTAGCTGCCGGTGGCGGCCAGCTCCTTCTCGCGCTTGGCGGCCTCGCGGGCCAGCATGCGGTCGCGCTGCTCCTCGAACTTCACGACGTCCTTGCCCAGCTTCTCGAGGAAGGTGCCCAGGCGCTCCCGGATCTCCTCGCCGCGCGCGGTGAAGTCGTCGCGCTCGAAGATCCGCCACTTCTTGAGCACCGGGTTCACCACCTCTTCGAGGTGCTGGCGCAGGTCGTAGATGCCGTGCTTGGCCATCAGCACGCCGTTGCGGCGGAAGTTGGGCATGCCGGCGCCTGGCATCTGGAAGTTCTCCAGGATGAGGGTGATGGCCTCGAGGGTCTGGTCGGGCGACAGGTCGAGGGCAGCACCGCACATGTTGCGGTAGAAGATCATGTGCAGGTTCTCGTCGGCGGCGATGCGCTGCAGCATGCGGTCGGCGATCGGGTCGTCGCAGACGCGGCCGGTGTTGCGGTGCGAGACGCGGGTGGCCAGCTCCTGGAAGGTCACGTACGCGACCGAGTAGAGGAAGCCGGCATTGTTCGACAGCTGCTCGAGTTCCTCGGTGGGCGAGGCGAACCCGTTGGTCATGTGGATCATGCGGGCCTGCTCGAGGGCGACCGGGTCGACGCCGCGGGTCACGACCAGGTAGTCGCGCATGACGATGCCGTGCCGGTTCTCCTCGGCGGTCCAGCGACCGACCCAGGTGCCCCAGGCCCCGTCCTGGGAGAAGTTCTCGGCGATCTCACGGTGGTAGGAGGGCAGATTGTCCTCGGTGAGCAGATTGGTGATCATGGCCGCCTTGGCGACCTCGCTCAGTTTCGACTGTTCCGGATCCCAGTCGACACCACCCATGGCGGCGAAGTTTCGACCTTCGTCCCACGGCACGTAGTCGTGCGGGTGCCATTCCTTGGCCAGGGAGAGGTGGCGATTGACGTTCTCCTCGGCAACCGGCTCCAACTCCGTCAGCAGCTCGAGTTGAGTCAGATCCTTTGCCATACGTGTGCCCTTCGTGTCGTGCGTCGTGCTGTCGTACCCTCGCCGGCCTGCCGCCGCGCCCATACCTTACGTGACCGTAGGGTGATGTGAAACTCACATGTGCGCCATTGCGGCGTAGGTGAGAGATGTCATATGACAAGCGGCCCACAGCGACGGGTGTATCGCCGCGGGCCGTGGTTCGTTAGCCGCGCATCCGGTCGAGATGCCCGATTACTTCTTACCCAGTAGCCCGCCCAGCACGTTGCCGAGCACACTGCCCGCGTTCTGGCCGACCGCCTTGCCGAGTATGTCGCCCAGACCGCCGCCACTGTTTCCACCGGTGGCGCCGCCGAGCAGACTGCCGAGCAGATCGCCGATCCCGCCGCCGGACTGGCCGGCCCCGCCGTCGCCTCCGCCCAGGGCCTTCTTGCCGAGGTAGGCCAGCACGATCGGCGCGAGCATGGGGAGCAGCTTGCCCATCAGGTCCTGGCTGATGTTGTTGCCGCCGACATTACCGAGAGCGCTGATCACCGTGCTCTTCTCGGCGCCGAAGGTCTGATCGACGATCTGGCTGCCGTTGGAGACGTCCACCTGATCCATGTCGACACCGCCGTCGAGCAGGCCGTGCGGCTGGCCGGCGACTTCGTTCTCCAGGTTCAGTCCGACCTCGGGGTTGCCGGCCTGTGCCTGGAAGCCGCCGAGTAGCACGGGGACGGCCGCATCGATCGCCGTCTTCGCGGTCGCCTCGTCGACGCCGAGCCTCTCGGCGATCTGCGCGACCGGGACATTGGAGAGCAGGTCATCGAAGGAATTCATGAACTCCGCCTGTGGTGATGGTTCCCGGGAAAAGCTCTGCTCCGGTCACGGTAGGTGAACTCCGGGCAGATTGCTACAGATTCGCGGATGTGGCGGGGGCCCGGAGGTATCGTTCCGGGCCCCTCGCATGGGAGTGCCCCCACCAGGGCTCGAACCTGGGACCTGCGGATTAAAAGTCCGTCCCCACCGGCTCCTATCAAATCCCTGGACACGCGTCAACATCCGTGACACGGAATGTCTTCTGTACAGCTAATTTGTAGGAGTTTCGGATCTTACTTACGTGACATGAGAGTACACGCCGATACACCTGCTTGCCCCATATGTGCCCCACTCCGATCGCAGATTTGCCCCACGCCGGGGCTTCCGATGGGTTAGTTCCGGATCTGATCTAGCAGCCAACTGCGCTTCGTCGGCCGGTCCGGAAATTCGTCAAGCTTGGCCTGCACAGTGTCGACAGCGCGCTGAATCTGCACAAGGCTACGCGGCGGTAGGTCTGTGAGCGAGGCGGCGAGTGGCGTGGCGACGACACCGACAGCGCCAGCGTCGATCGACTCTCGGATTCGGCGCGACGAGCCGTCCCACGTTGCGAATTCGGGTGCAGCGTGCCGGATCTCGGTGATTTCAGCCAACGAGATCTTGGCGAGCTTCCCGCCGGATGGCAGATGGCCTGTACTGCGGGCACTGGCAGCAAGTTCGGCGTCAAACGTACTGCCGAACATCGGATGGCTGTAGATCGTTGATCCAGTCGGCAACGCCTCCAGAAACTGTGCAGCGGCTAATCGAGTGTCAGCCTGCAGCACTGCCATTGGCCTGACGTGACGATCGGCGGCGGTCGCGAGGTCATCGGCAGACCAGGAACAGGCGAGTAGTCGGCCAGGGCCGACCGCCTCCAGCCAGATATCGAGGATGGCAGTGCGCTCGGTTCTAGTTAGCTCACCGCCTGCCGTTGTCGAGCCATTGATTAGGAAGAAGTCAACCCACCCAGCAGCGGCTGCCGATGCATGACGGCGTGTAGCCGCCATATCCGGCGTTCCGTCTGGATGTACGAGGTGCATCGTAGGAACGACGATGGAGGACTTGGCGGCGTGAACTGCGTCAACGATCTGGCCAGCAGCCCGATCAGGCCCGACTGACGCTGTATCGATTCGCACGTCCGCGAGAGGGAGTCTTGGAGTTGCATCCCAAGCTGCCAGGCGCTCAGTGACGTCATCAGTACCTCGGGCAGCCGCTCGTGATGCGGTGACATCACGCGGGCACCATAGTTCGACTACGACCCACCGAGTCGACGGTGCCGCAGCCTGCAATGCGTCTATAGCCTCCGGCTGACCGACGTGTAGGACCGGAATCTGGTCTTCACCGAACATCCTGTTCAGCTCAGCTCGATCAATGATGTAGGTCGAGCCATATCGACTGTTCGAATAGATGACTTCACCTGCGGATAACAGATGGTCGAGGTCGTCGGGTGAGGCCATCCGGTATCCCGCTGTGCGGCCGGCGCCGACCTTCATGCGGTGGTAGTGGCGGAACTCTTTACCGAACGGGGCGAGTGCGGCCGTCACGGTGTCCTTGCCCGCCGCGGGCGGGCCGTACATTGCGATCGCGATGTCCATGCTCAGCCCTGAAGGGGCTTGAGTAGTTCCTGCGCCTGCTCTCGCAGAGGCAGCGAATCGGGGTCATTCGCGATGATGGTGTGCTGCCAGGGGGGCTCGAAAGTGATGTCGAGGCCGCGCACGTACTCGTCCCAGTTGGCGAGCTTCCCACTGTCTCGGGCCGCGCCGCGACGGGTGATGTACGAGTGCATCGAATCTGGCTGGCATCGGATCCAGACCACTTCCATGTCAGCGCCAATCGAGTCCAACTCGGCAGCGGTGCGGCGGAACCATGCTTCGGACCTGAACTCCTCGATGTACGGAGCAGTGGTGATGACGGATACTCCGCAGCCGACGTTCTCCCGAACTGCCGCGGCAAGGCACTCGTATTCAGCAGGCCGTACGTGATTCAGGTAGATCGGTGATTCGCGGTCGGCGACGGTGCTGCCTAGCTGCACGAGGGCTGTGTCGACCACCGCCCTGGTGATGGTGTCCTTGTCGAGCATTGCCCAACCTGTCATTTTCGCCAGGATCCGGCCGAACTCCGTCTTTCCACTACCTGCGTAGCCGCCGACGTAGATCACCTGAGGCCGTCCTCGCCGTGGGCGCGGGACTCCAGGAGTGGCGGTGTCGCTGACCATCCGCCCGGAGCGTGGTCGGCTAACAATCAGCCCTTCCTCCTCGAGGATGGCCATCGCGTCGTTGATCGGCGCAACGCTCACGCCGAATTGCTCGGCCAGTACGCGCGTGCTTGGCAACTTTTGGCCTGGTCGCAACCGACCAGATTCGATCTCGTTGCGGATCTCGCGCGCGATCTGACGGTGCTTCGCGTCGCCGGTGATGTCCACGTAGCCCTCCTGTCTCTGTCGTGGTCAACCGAACCTATCAGTTGATACCTGTGCAACCCATCTGGGTTGGGCGAACCTGCGGTAAACGCCCGTTTGTGATGAAAAACGCACGAATGTCTAGACATCAGACGACATCAGATCTAACATTGAAGACATCAGATACACGATCTGATGTCGTACTGATTTGACAGAGGAGTGGGATTCATGAGCAGACGGAACGGTTCATTCGGTGCACGTAAGACGCTGATCAGCCTTCGTGACGCGGCCGACTTGGCCGGCGGAGTTCATCCCCGAACCATTCGCCGTTGGGTCGACAGCGGTCTGCTGGAGGGCTTCCAGGTCGGTCCGCGACTGATCAAGGTCGATCGTGACCAGGTTCTCGCGCTGGTCCGCCCCCTGAACGAGACCGGGATCGGTGCCTGATGCGCGACTACATGGGCAATCACGTGTCGCAGGTTGACAAGCACGGGTACGCGGTCGGCGTTGACGCGATTCGCATGAGTACGTCGGTGTGGGGCTCGTTTCGGGTGCGCTACGCCGAGAGCGTCGACAAGGTCTGTGTAGAGGTTGAGGACGAACACCCCGGCCGCGGTCGCATGTCGATGCAGTTGACGCTGGAACAGGCGATGCTGCTGCGTGACCTGGTGGACGCCGGTATTGCCGATGCGCTGGCCGCGCAGGCGATTACGGAGCCTGTTTCGGTTGCGCCTGAGCATGATTCGGCGACCGATGCCGGGGCGGTGGCGTGATGAACCGGCTGACCTTGTTGCCGTTCGTTTTCGTCGCCATCGTGATCGCCTTCTACGCCGCGCCCGGATTCGTCTTCAGCGTGATCGTCAGCGCGTTTCTGATCGTGTTCGGTGTGCGGTGGTTCGTTCGGGTCGCCAGCCGTCCCCGCCCGAGGGGGATGGGGCGATGATCGAGCCGGTTGTTCGTACGGATGTGGCGGTGGTGCGCGGCATCGGGTTCGGGATGGCGTTGCTGCCGTTGGGCTTTCGGTTGATTCTGCTGGCCGGGGCGCTGCTGGTGGCGATGGCCGGATGCACCGGTGCGTGGGTCCAGCAGCAGCACTATCGGCCCTCGCCGAACGTCTGCCGCGCCGATGAGGTTGGTGTCCGCACCGACTGCATCCCCCGCGCGCAGCTCACCCCGGTGCCCGATCAGGCGGGGGCTCAGCGATGAGCGAGGGCATTCCGACCTACCAATGGCGCACCGCGCCAGCGCATCTGCGGACTCGTCGCCAGCTTGCTGCCGAGGGTTTGCGCCCGAATGGGCAGGACATCGCGGGCAAGTTGCCGTATCGGCGGCGTGGGCGTGAGTACGTGGCGCACCTCTTCGACATTGGCAAGAGCGCGCCGAAGCGGCCCGCGACCGAGGCCCAGCTGGCGGCTCTGGCGAAAGCGACCCGTGAGCACCAGCTGCGAGCCGCTGAGCGCCACGGTGTCGACCGCAGCGAGTTCGACGAAGCCGCCGAGCAGGACTCGGGATGGGGCGCATCCACCAGTGCTCTCGCGGGATACGCGGGCACGGGCAACGCCCTGGCCGATGCGATGGCCCGCGGTGCTGAACGGGAAGGGATGGACCGATGAGCATTCGATTCTCGCCGCGCGACATGGTGGTGCTGACGATCCTCGCCGAGATGTACGGGGCGCCACTGGATCTGGTGGTGACCATGCTGGGCGTGAGCCGGTCGCGGGCCTACCGGATCGTGGCGAAGTGGCAGAACGCCCACATGATCAGCGCCAACCGCGTGCGGCCGGTGCCCGGATCGGCGTGGGTGTACCCGACGAAGTCGGCGTGCGAAGCACTGCTGGACAGGTCGGTGCGCTACTGGGTGCCGACCCCGAAGATGGCCGCGCACACCAAGGCCGTGTTGCAGCTGCGCCTGGCGCTAACCGGGATGGATCTGGACCGCTGGATCTCCGAGCGTGCTTTGCGGGCCGAGGTCGGGCTGGTGGCCGCCGGGCAGGCCCGCCCGCACATCCACGATGGCCGCTACCTCACCAGCACAGGCGAACTGTGGGCGGTCGAGGTCGAGCTGACCGCGAAAAGCATTGCGGCAGCCCGGTCTTCGGTGTTCCAAGCCTTGCATGTTGCCAAGCAGGCGGACTGCGCGGGGCTTACCTACTACTGCCGCGGGGACGCGGTGAAGAACGTGATCCGGACTGCGGCGGCGGGCCTGGATGTGTCTGCGGGGCCGAAGTTGACCCTGCTCGATCTGGACGAGTTCCTGGCCAAGCGACAGGCCGAACCGTCTTCTCCCGCTGCGCGACCCGGGCTCCGGGTGATCGCGGGCGGCGCCGCTGATCACGAAACCACCCAGGTCACGAACCAGGACGAAGGAAAGGCGGTCGGATCATGACCTGCACTCCGATGATTACCCCCGACGACTGCGGACCCACCGCGACACCTACTGCCGATCCCGTGCCGGCACCGCAGACGACGGAACAGCCCGGCATCCATGTGCATCCGGAGATGCCGCCGATCGGGATCAAGCACGACCCGCTGGGCTGGCTGCCGGACTTCTCCGCCTGGCACTGGGACAGCGTCGGCCAGCACGCCCTCCTGGGCGCTGCGTGTCTGGTGACGGTCCTGGCTGGCATGGTCGCGATCGTGGCCCCGGCGACGCTGCTGGGCTGGAAACCGGCCAGGCTGCGGAACTGGATGTTCGCATCGGTGCTGGCGATGCCCGGCGCTGCCGCGCTGTGGGCGTGGGACGTGTTCGCCCCGGTCCACGACTTCGGGCAGGCCGCACACGAATGGCTGGCTGGCCAGTTCGTGGGCGGGATGTTCGGGATGGCTCCGCTGCTGATCCCGGCGGCGTGGATGCTCGCGACGCTGTTCTACACGAACCGGCGGGTGCAGCTGGCCACGGTCGGGCTCAAGAGCCCGGCGCGGACCGAGCGGGCGTTGTATGTCCAGGCGCAACGTGAGCAGCGGGCCGCGGCTCGACTCTCGCGTCGGCGCCTGCCGTACACGACCGGTGGTCTGAACCCGGAGCTGGTGATCGGGCGGCTGTCGCTGGAAACCGACCAGGCTCCGCCGTCGAGCACGATGCGAGCCCTGATGGGCCGCAACGAGACTCGCCTGATTCTGCCGTGGATCAACGTGGCCGAGCACATGACCACAGTTGCTTCCAGCGGTTCTGGCAAGACGACGCTGATGCTGCGGGTGCTGTTCAGCTGGTTCGTGACCACGTGGACGCGGCATCGGCAGTGGTGGCGCCACGACCGGCCCGGCCGCCCGCTGGTCATCGTGGTGGACTGCAACGGCGGCCCGGAGTCGCGCAAGACCGCCGCCAAGATGCGGAAGTGGTTCTCCGCGTTGGGCGTTCGTCCCGACCGGATCGGCGTCTTCCCCGATGATGTCTCGCTGACCATGTGGCCGCGGTCGGACTTCGATGCGTTGCCGGTCAAGGTCCAGCGGGTGATCGTGGACGATCTGCGGTCGGTGCTCTCGGCGATGGTCTCCGGTGGTTCGACGCCGACGACCGACACCGAGAAGTACTTCCACGAGATCCGCGAGACCCTCATCCATTTGATCGTGGACGCCCCGGCACGGGTCGATCTGATCAATGGCGTGCCGACGCCGGTCGGGCACAACCCGCCGCGCAGCTGGCTGGAGTTCTTGTCCCGCTTCGATGTGGAGAAGCTGTCGAGGCTGTGGGGCGGCGAGGCCGGGGTGGTTCCGTGGGCGGGCGTGATGGGCGTGGACATGGAGATCGCGTCCACGATCGACGGCAAACAGCCCGTCATGAACAGCGCGCGAGCCGAATTCGCGAACCTGTACCGGTCACTCGGGTCCGCGTTCGACGGTGACAAGGAGCTGACCGACTTCGATCTGATCTACA
This sequence comes from Nocardia sp. NPDC059236, assembly GCF_042754085.1. Taxonomy (NCBI): domain Bacteria; kingdom Bacillati; phylum Actinomycetota; class Actinomycetes; order Mycobacteriales; family Nocardiaceae; genus Nocardia; species Nocardia sp. NPDC059236. The sequence continues at coordinate 163,930 of NZ_JBHZAF010000002.1, read as the reverse complement.
TCGTGCTCGAAGGTGTGAAAACTCCTGATCGGGCGCGATCGCAGTTCGGTGCGCTGGGAACGATGTTGGAGCAGCTGGCCGACAAGCAGCACGGCCGCGCCTCGTTCATGGTGGTCGACGAGTACTCGGCGGTCTCCGACGGCAAGACCCGCGCGGTGAAATGGGTCGAGCGACTCCGCAAGGCCGGCATCGGATCGTGGTGGATCGCGCAGTCCTGGCAGGGCCTGGGCCACGACGACGACAACCGTGCGGCCCTGGTCGCCGCGGCGTCGGGCGGCAGCCTGCTTGGGCGTTCCACCGACCCGGAAACCCTGTCCAAGGTCTACGGCACCCGCCCGAAATTCGAGCACAGCCGCAAGCTGATCGGCGGCAACCGCCACGGCGACGAGGGCAACGTCCAGCCTTCGGACCAATTTCTGCTGCCCCCGAACCGTATGCGCGCCATGACCAAGGGCGATGTCGTGCAGGTCTCCGGTGGTCGCGCCCGCTGGGGCCGGGTGAGCCCGCTCGATGACAGCGAGCTCAAGCGTGTGCGCCCGCTGCCGGGCATCTCCGATTTCGCCGAACCCGAGACCGCCGGCGCCGACCAGCTGGCCCCGGTCATTGATCTGAACAAGCGCCGTCCGGCCTGAAACCCACTGCACCAGAAGGAGTTATGACCATGTCTTCCCCGAAACCGATCGAGCCCGAGGACCACGGCGAGGAGCTGGGCGGGCGTAGCGCCGCCGAGCAGGCGCACGAGCAGCAGATCTTGGAAGCGCTCACCGCCGACATGCAAGGCAGCGCCGCCGCGCAGCTGGCCGCGCAGATGGTGCCGGTCGTCCCGGACGGCGGAACGGTCGGCCGCACCGTCGCCCCGCACGTCTCCCGGCTCACGAAAACCCGCGAGAGTCTGCGGATCTGGGGCCCGGCCGTCGCAGCCACGCTCGCGGCGACCACCGCGGTTGCGGTACTGCCACTGCCCGGGCCGCTGTCGCTGTACGTGCTGGCGTTGGCGGCGTTCGCGTGGTGGCACTGCGCCGGGCGCCCCGGACCCGTCGACTCGGTGCGCATGCTCGCTGGCGTTGCCGTCGAGAACTACGCCGGGCTCCGTGAGCGGGTGACCCGCCTGTCCGAGCGGCGTGGCGTCTACGAGGCCCGCCGCACCTCCACCGACCCCGGACCGCAGTAGCGGATCCGGTCCCTCAATGACACCGATTGGAAGGAAAACGCCATGAACAACAACGACTTCCGCGCCGCCGCACTCGGCATCACGGGCGGGGTGATCGCGACTTTCGCGACCATCACGTTTCTCGACAACGACATCGATACCCGGATCCTCGACGCCATCGCCCGCTGGCGGATGACCCCGGGCGAGCGCGACGAATACGACCGGATCCGCCGCGGCCAGGCCGAGACGCACGCCGCCGAGGCCCGCAAGACCGAGGAGGAACAGGCCGAGATCCGCGCCAAGTTCCGCCCCGACTTGCTCAGTGTGCAGGGCAAATTCGTCGTGCAGATGCCCTTGTCGGAGCTGTCGATCCGCGACCTGATCAGCGAAATCCGCTACGCCAAGACCCGCAAGCGCGCGGAGATCGCCGATGGCGACGGCACGTACGTGTTCGGCGAGGCCGAAGTATGGGGCCCGCAGGTCGATGCCCTGCGCAGCGAATTCCAGAGCCGCCACATCGAGGACATGTCGCTGCTGGACCGCACCCGCTACAACGCTGCCTGCAAGTACGTGAGCAGCCACCGAGACGAATGGCCGCCTGTGCCGGCGCGCGGCACCACGACCGCCGACGTGGCACAGACCGTCGCCGCGGGCGAGCCGTCGACGTCGTACGTGTCGTACCCGGATTTCTCCGGCCCCGCTGCCCTGGCCGACACCACCACTGAGGAGTAGAAACCATGTCCGATCACAGCGCTGTCGACGAAATCGTCGGCGAGGCACGTAAATTCAGCGCCGCGATGATGGCCGCGATGAAGCGGCACACCCAGGCCACGGGCTGGCTGGAACGTCGCAAGGCGCGCAAGGAAATCAGCCGCCTGCTCCGGGCCGAGCAGCGCGAGCAGGCCCAGGCCCGTATCGACAACCTGACTTGGACCAGCCAGGCCGTGGACCGTTACCGCGCCCACAGCGCCGCGGTCGCGCACCGGGCAGCCGATCCGAGCGTCGATCACGACCGCCGTGCCCGCGACGCCCGCGATCTGGCCCAGCACCGCGACGACATGGCGGCCCAGTTCATCGGCAACGACCATTTGACCCGCACCGAGCAGGGCATCGCCCTGGACGGGCTGGACGCGGCCACGATGTTCCCGGAGTACGAGACCGGCAACCTGTTCAGCCGCGCTCACAAGGTCAAAGGCATCGAAGCCCTGCGCTACCGGGCACGGGTGGCCCGCGAAACCGCCACTGTGCGTGAGCGTGCCGAGGCCGAGCGGGCCGGGTTCGATGTGAGCCTGGACGCGGCGCGCCGCGCGAATCGGGAGCAGCGGGAACTCACCCGGATCGAGAAGGCCCAACCGGATCAGTCCCGCTACGTGGCGGAGATGATCTGGACCAGTAGCCGGGGCGAGATCGGCATGAGCGATGTCACAGCACTCCCGACCGAGCATGCGGCGACGGCTTGGATGGCGCGAAGCGTCGATAGCTCGCTGTGGACCGAGGGCACCACGCTGGCGGTGCGAATCACCGACAGGGACGGTGCCGCAACGCAATACAGCGAGTCGGGCCGGCCGGAGATCGTGGCCGATCAGCTCGACGCTCGCGAGGCGATGCTGCGGGAACGGACCTTGGCCGGACAGGTCCACCGTGACCCGCCGGCGCAGGCCCGTGAGACGGGCGCGCGGGACAGCGGCCGGTTCAACAGTTTTCTCACCTACTGGCCCGAGGGCGGGAACGGCGTCCAGAACGTGCACGCCCGTCACGACAGCGAGATCGCGGCCGTCGCGTGGACGGAAAACCAGCTCAACGAGATTCGGTCGAAAGCCGACTCGGTGGTGCTGGTCTCGGCGTTCGAGCACGACGGCAACGGCCACCACGAACCGGTCTTCCAGGCCGAGGGCGGTCGGCAGTTCCTCGTCGACGAGGTGGCCCAGTGGCGTGAGGGTGCCGAGCGCGACGCCGGACGGCAGCGTGGCGAGCCGCCGCGGGAATCGGCTGCCGCAGAACGTGATCGGTTGCGCGGCGAGCTCGATTCGCTGACGACCAGGCATCGGCTCTCGATCGAACACAACGGCGACCTGACCGACCAGAACGCCGCATTGACGCGGCAGATGGCCTTGCTGACCACCGAGCGTGACCACCTGCTCGGTCAGCGTGACTCACTGCGCGGCGAGCGTGACGAGGCGGTACAGAAACTCGCCGAGCGCACGCCGGCGCACGAGCGGTTCGGCAGCCCGGAACGGCAGGCCGAGCAGGCCAAAGCCGCAGCGCGACAGCCGGGCCGGTCGGCGCTGGCCGACTACCAGCACGGCCAGACCCTCGCCGATGCTGTCGCCCGCAACGGCCACGACCGCGAAGGCATGGAGCGGTGAACGGCGACGCCGAATCCGCACCTTTTCTGCAGGGCGAGAAGTTGCCGTCCATGCCGGGCGAGGCACCGCCCGGCATGGACCCGGTGACGTGGCGCGGTCAGGCGCAGGCACGCGATCTGACCGGCCACGGCCGATGGCCCGACATCACCACAACATCCAATCGAGAGGACACCGAACCAATGAACGACATTACTCACCCCCAGCAGGCACCCAGAGCGATCGTGACCGAGACCGAGCAGCAGATGCGCGCGGACTTCATGCACGCGTGGGGGAGCCACAACAACAGCTGGGACTACGACCCCGCCGATGACATCGCCTACATGGAATACGCGGGTCCGTGGCTCACCGATGAGCGGTGGGTGGGCGAGTGGGTCCACCTCGAAGACGCCACGCTGCGCTGGAGCGAGGTCAGCGACATCGACGCCGAGATCGAGAAGTTCGACACCGCCGAGTTGTCGCCGATCCGGCGCCGCAGCGAGGAGCAGGCCCGCTACATCGCCGAGCACGGCATCGAACGTGACGAGCACGGGCTGTTGTCCTCGCACTACGTCACCCGCGTCGAGGAACGCGCCGAATCGGGCGTGGGCACGCCGTCGCCGCTGGCCGACTACAAGCCTGGTAACGCGCTGGCCGCGCACCTGGCGAACTCCGAGCGCGACGGGTTCGACCGGTGAGCGCCCCGGCCATCGAGGCGACGATGCCCGCCCAGAGCTTCGGCGCGCACGATCTGGTCGCGCGGCCGGCGGGCCCGCGGTCGCCGGTCCGTACGGCCTGGCCGGCGGCGTCGACGTCCACGAGCATGGTCCGGCCGTCGCCGGAAGCTCTGGGCGGCGGGGACCTTGAGGCGCGGTTGATCGCGGCGCATCAGCGGACCGCCGAGTTGGAGGAGCAGCTGGCCGCCGCGGTCGCGGGCCGCGATGCCGCCGAGCATCACGCCGCGCAACTGGAAGACCGTAACCGGGAGTTGGCCAGCGATCTGGACAACGCCCTGGATCAGCTGGCCGGGCACGCCCTGCACGCCGAGCAGGAACGACTGATCCGCCCGCCGGCGTGGAGCCCGTGGACCGCATCGGCTGACCGAGGGGGATACGACCGATGAGCACGGCTGACCATCCGCTCACCGTGTCCTCCGGCGAGGATCCCGCCCCCGCGCCGTGTCCTTCCGATTCGGTTGGCGCGCAGCAGGACACGGACCCCGCCCGGCAGGACACACCGAACCGATTCGAGGACACAGAGGAGGACACAATGCGGCAGAACCAGCCCGCCCGCGATCACGTCGAGACGGCGGCTCTCATCGCGGTGATTTCGGTGTTGACCGCCGCGAGTGGATGGTCAGCTATCGCCCTGCACGGGCTGGCACAAGCCGCGGGCATCACCTCGTGGCTGGCGTGGGGTGCCCCGGTCATCGTGGACGGCCCGCTGATCCAGGCCGCTATCGCGCTGGTCGTGCTGAAGCGCCGTGAGAAGGGCGGCGCGGACGTAGAGCCCGGTCAGCGTGCGTTCTTCTGGTGGATGCTGGCCATGTCGGAGCTGGTCAGCCTGGTCGGCAACGGCGCACACGCCTGGATGTCGCCCGAACGCACCATCAAGGGCTGGGCGGCAGCGATTGTGGCGGGCGCGGCCCCGATCGCGGCGATGGCCGTCATGCACGGCCTGACGATCCTGATCGAGGTACTCGGCCAGGCACTCAAGACCACCGCGCCCGCAGGTATCGCCGAGCGAACCGCTCCCGCAGCGGATTTCGAGGCTCCGCGAGCCCCGTCTCCTGCTGTGTCCTCAGGACACACCCCCGTGTCCCCGACTGTGTCCTCGCCCGCGGCAGGACACACCCAGGACACAGCCGCTGTGTCCTTGCCGTCTCCAGGACACGGCTCCGAGTCCGGCGAGGACACGGAGACCTCTGCCGAAGAGCGGGACGCGACCATCTGGGCGATGCATTCGGCCGGCGCCAGCCTGCGCGATATCGCCGCCGCGACCGGTCTGTCGTACGGGTACGTGGGCAAGCGGGTGAAGCGGTTGAAAGCCGAGCACGGTGTCACCGACGAGGATCCGGGCCCCATCGATGAGACGGAGGTGGTGCTGCAAGTCGTTCGCTGATCGATCGCCCGGTGATGCGGGAGGGTGTGCGGCGGTCCCGCCCGCGTCCAGGGCACACAGCGTCGCGGGGCGGCGATGGCCGAACGGCCACCCTTGACCCGCGAGCCTCCACCGCCACACAGGCACAGCCCTACGGGGCAGGCAGCAAGCCCTGCCCCCCAATTCCCTTCCACCTCGAACACATTGGAGGACACCATGACCAACGCACTGACCGACCTGGACCAGATCAACGCCGAGCTGATGGGCGCCGGCGCCCGTAATCCGTTCGGCAAGGACGTGCAGCCCGGGGACGGGGTGACCGGCGAGATCGTCTCGGTCGTGCGCCGCCACCGCCACAACAGTCAGGGCCAGCCCTTGTTCTGGGTCAACCGCAAACCGATGGCCGCCGCGGGCGGTGACCCGGTGATCGATAGCCAGTTGATCCTGGAAACCGACGCCCGCGACGACGAGCAGGACGACGGGCTGCGCGCGATCACTCTTGACCGGGACGTGCAGCGCGCGATCAGCGTGGGTGTGCGCCGCGCCCGCGCCGGCGGCATAGTGATCGGCGGCCGGATAGAGGGCCTGCTCTACGTCGGCCCGGTCGAGGGTGGCGGCTACGGCCGCATCTACGACCTGGGCGCCTACATCGCACCCGCCGCCTAACGATCCAACCCACCAGAGCCCCCGGCCCGTGATGAACGGACCGGGGGCTCTGTCGTGTTCACGGCCCCTCAGCTGGTCGTGATCCCGGCCTTCTATTCTTCCCCGACTGTTCCCCGGCCCCTTCCTCCGAAGGCTTTTCGTGCCCGGACAGCGGGTTGCTCAAGGGTGGCCGTAGGCCATCGCCGTCAGGCGACGCAACGCAGTTGCGCCCTTGAACAACCCGCTGTCCGGGCACACACTGTCCGGCCGAGGAAGGGCCCTGCTCATGTTCCGGCATCGGCTGGCAGCAGTCGATCTTGGTGTTGGGGGACCTGGTCGGCGGCGCGAAAACCCCGGCACAAAGCTAGCCACTGGGTAGCACACGAGTGTGCTACCCAGTGGCGCTCTCTACCACCACACCAACCCTCCTCTGAACTGGGGCGAAGGGCATGATTTCTGCTCACTCCCCACCCCCACCCAGTCCGACATCTCATCACCCACTTCGTGATCGACGAGATGTCGGACTGGGTGGGGGTGGGGAGCAATCAGAAATCAAAAAGATCAAGTAGGGGAGGGGTGGTGTGGTGGTAGAGAGAAAAAGAAGTGGTTGCGTTGGGTAGGTATCGGAAAGTTTGCGAGTGGGTCGTGTTGAGAGACGGTGGTTGTGGTGGCGTCGTCTGCCTAGGCTGCGGTTTAGGGCACGCGGCTGTGCGTGATGGTCAATTGGTGTAGCGCGTGTGCCGGCGGGGACGTGGGACGCTGACTCGTGTAGCGGCGCAGTGATGTAGCGCGTGGCACCATCCGATGGGGTACCGCGAGCTGGCGCTCGCGCCTGCGTTCCGCTCGGCAGGTGGTGGCGGGGCACCTCACCGCTCGGCCTGTTCTGGGGCTATCACACGGGTACCGGCCATCAAGGGCGCCTACGGCGTCGGCAAGCCGATGGCGCAAGCGCCACCCTTGACGGCCGCCACCCGTGTGATCGAGACGCCCCAGGCCAAGCGGAGAGGAACCCCACCACCACAGACACGCGCTCCACTCCGGACATGTCCGCAGCCTGACGGCTGCGCGCGGGGGCGCTGCCCGCCGGACCCCCGCCCTCGCCGGGAGCAGGCCTGCACAGAGAGAGGAGGGTGCACCCGCGCGCGTTGTGTTGGTCTACCGCAGCCCTCAAACGACCAAGATCACCGCCATGTACGAATGCGTCAATCACCTCAGCAACTTGATGGCACCGTGACAGCTACTTTGCGGCAAGAATCTTCGCGACCAGTGGCGGTTGCCGCGTCTTTGGCCACGAATGCGCGGCAAAAACCGCGCCACCCGATCCGGCTAAAAGCGCTGGTAGGCATCCGGATCGGACCGTACCGATCGGTGATGGTTCAGAACGATACGTTATCCGGCGAAGAGGTGGGCCGCCGTCTCGCGTGGGAGACAGGGTTGGTTCCGGGCCGGACGGCTGGAAGTCCTCGAACGCCCCAAATCCGAATAGAAACCACAACTAGTTGTGCCACAGCACGCCTTGTACTGCCTGCCAGGAAGCATGGTCCGCCGCATTCAGCAGCAGGCTGGTTGGGCTCTCGGTGAGTCGGTATGGTGCCCCATCTGGTCGTAGGGAAGTGCCGCCAGCTTCGGCTAGGAGCAGAGTGCCAGCAGCGTGATCCCATGGCTGTGACCGCTGGTACAGCACGAAATCGAGGTCGCCGTCGAGTAGTCGTGTGTAGTTGACCCCAGCGCTCAAGGCGCCTGGTCCCAAGTTCGCGAACCTTCTGCCGACCTCTGACAGCCGCGCTTTTTCCTGCCTGTCTAAGCGCTTCGTTGGGGCGGCGCCCCGTAGACGCTCGACCTCTGCGGGTGGGGGCGGTCGCCAGAGCCGGACACCGTCTCGGAATGCCCCAGAACCGCGCTCAGCGATGTATCGCTGTCCTGTCTCCGGCAGGATGATCCACCCGGCTACGGGCATGCCGCCGCGGAGCAGCGCCACCATCACCGCGTATTCGCGGCGCCCAGCCACGAAGTTCGATGTGCCATCGATGGGATCCACTAGCCAGCATGCTGGCTTGCCCAGCGCTGCGAGCAGAGACAGATCATGGGCGACAGCTTCTTCCCCGACTACCGGGATGTCGAGGATCTCTCGCAGCCCCTGTGAAATCAGTTGCTCGGCTTCACGATCAGCCACGGTCACCAGATCTCCCGGCGCTTTTTCCGCCACTTCACCGGCGGCCAAGCGGCGGAATCGAGGCAAGATCGCCGTCTCGGCAGCGCAGACGAGGACTTGCGCCACTTCATCGATCACGCCGTGAGACTAGTCCAGGGGCAGAGGAGGGCGGCGATGACGTGTGTTCAATACGCTCTGACCAGGCCCGAGCCCGTTCCCGCACATGCAACACGAGGTACCGACCGGGTTCCTCATCGCACGCCTCTTCCCGAACTGGTCGGTTGACGAGGAGTCAGCCGAGCGCCGCACGTACGTTGTCCCACTGGGACTTTGCGCGATGGGCGTAGCGCATCGTGGTCGTGATATTCGCATGCCCCAGCAGCCGCGAGACTTCCTCGATGGGGATTCCGTTCTCTAACAACCGGCTTGCGTAGGTGTGGCGAAGGTCGTGGAGTCGCACGTGTCCAATCTGGTGACGGCTCTTACCTTTACCGACATGCGCAATCCGGACTGAGGCGTCGAATCGGTTCCGGAGATTGGATGGATCGAACGGCCGGCCTTCGGTGTGCGCAAGAACAAGGGCTGAATGGACGCGGGCGTTCCGCGGGTACTTGACTGGCGAGGGCGCAGGCTTGCCTACGCCGACTTGCGAAAGGTGTCTGCGTAGCCGCTGAGTCAGACTTGCGCCGATGGGAATCGCGCGGCGCTCATGATCCTTGGGGGACTTCATCTCTTGCGCAACGGGATCGTACGCCCACTCGATCGAGATCAGGCACCGCTTGAGATCTACGTTCTCCCAGTGCAGCCCCATGGCTTCGCCGAGCCGCATCCCAGTGCCGAGTAGCACTTCCATCACGAGCTGATCGAAATCGCTCATGGATTCTATGATTGCTGAAATTTCGCTGTCGTCCAGATAGCGCTCGGGCATGGGGCCAGGCTTGGGTAGCACAATGCCCTTACAAGGGTTCGAGTCGATCGCTCTGGCCTTGTGGGCCGCCTTCATGGATGCGCTCAGGAGGTAGTAGCACTTCGCGACGGTTGACGCGGCCATGCCCCCGTTCGCGAGGTCGGTGACCCATAGCTGGATCGCATCGGTGGTGATGTCGCGCAGCGCGACCCTCTTCCACCGCGGACGGACATGATCGCGCAGCCGTCCTTGGTCGGATCGGTCTGTGCTCTTGACCACAATCCGGCCGGCCTGCCATCGAGGTTCCCACTCGCCCCATGTGAGCTTTCCGGCGTCGGCGGGTCTAGGCGACTCCCGATGGTTGACCTCTTCCTTGCCCGCCTGGCGGATTGCGTCGGCCTTGTGGGCAAAAGTGCCCGGGAGTCGCTGTTTCTCGCCTCCAGCGCCTCGATAGACGCCTCTATAGCGGCCGCTGGGAAGCTTCTCGGCCCATGCCATATCGTCACGCTCCGTCGATAACGATGTGGGGCAGACGTGGGGCATGTTGTAGTCTGTCCCAGCCAAGCCCCTTTAGCTCAGTTGGTAGAGCTGGAGACTTTTAATCTCTAGGTCGTAGGTTCGAGTCCTACAGGGGGCACAACCAGTAAAGGGGCACCTACGGGTGCCCCTTCTTCGTGTGTGCCCCATGAATGCCCCATGATCCTAGCGTTTCCGCAGCTAGAATCGCTGCAACTTGCGGATTAAAAGTCCGTAGCTCTACCAACTGAGCTATAGGGGCGTGCGGGACGTCAGTTTAATGGGCCGACCCCATAAGTGTTAAACGAGTATCCGATTGCGCTCTGGCAGACGGTATTTGCGCAGGTCACGATGCGCCGTCGGGGTCCGGGCCGGTGCGGCGCGGGCGCGCGGCGGGGAACCGCGGGAACCGGCGGCGTCCGGGTGGGGGATGACGCGGTGTGCCGTTGGGGTGACGGGCCGTGCCGATCGGCGGGGCTCGGGGAGCCGAGGCGGTCGGTTGGGGGGACGATGTGGCCCTGTGAGGGTGCGGACCGGTCGGTGCGGCACCGCGAGAAGGTGGACCCGGGGGCGGGTCGGGGTCGGCGCGGAGTGTGGGCGGGGTGGGGTGGCGGTGTGGTTTCGCCGTGTCCATTGCCCGACGGGTTCCGGACGGCCCGGTAAGCGGGCGCTGATTGCCGGTGCCGAGGGGTCCGGCAATCGCCTTGCCACTCAGTTTGTTTCGTTGCGCTGGAGTGTGAATATCATCCAATGGTGATGTGTGGCAAGCTATTTGGAGCGGGGGGGAAACCGGTCGGAGTCGGCGCGGGCGTGGGGGCGGCGGCTCGGCGGCGATGCGGTGTCGGTGTGGACAGCGCATCGCGGCGGCGATCGGCCGGCCGAACATCGGTGGGATATGGGCGAATTCGTCGATTCGAACCAATCATCCTTACGATTGCTGGGGAATTGCGGCATTCGATAGGGGGTGTGCTGGCTAACTGACTCTCCGGTACACCTCACGCTGGGTGCGCTTTCCGGGTACGGTGACCGACTGGTGAATTCCCGAGAAACCGGGATTGCCCCGGCGGCACGGGATTCGGCTTATCGTTGATGTGCCCGAACGTGTCGCGACCGGTCTGGCCGATCGCGGCTCCAATACGATGAAGCTGCGGGGAGGCGGACCAGGACGACGTGAACGCCCGGGTGCGCACCCCCTGTGGTGCACCCGGGCGGGAAAAACTATACCTGTTGGTGTGTTTCAAGTTTTTCGCGCTTTTCCGTACCGAAAGTTTGGTAATTCCGGGCGAAGCCCGTTTTGAAGTATTTGAAAGACACATAACTTTGCGTCGAGGCCGCGCGGCGGTCGGCGACGGTTAGCTAGCTTCGGAGGCGTTTCGAGCATGGCACGGCAGCAAGAGCGGGCCCGCCGGACACGCGCGGCGATCATCAGGTCCGCCGCCGTTGAGTTCGGGAAGAGCGGCTATGCCGCTGCTTCGCTCAACCGCATATTGGAAGGTTCCCGGGCGACCAAGGGGGCCATGTACTTTCACTTCGACTCCAAGGAGGACCTGGCTCGTGCGGTGCTGGATGCGGCGGTCGACCGCTATCGGGCATCGACCGAAAGGTGGCTCGCCAGAACCGATCTCGGTCCGCTGGATGTGCTGCACGGCATGATCGACGAGATCGCGCTGCGGCTGGAGAACGACATCATCATCCAGGCGGAGTTCCGGCTCATCATCGAGCCGGAGTTCTACCGCGACATCCAGGCCGGCGGCGGCCGCATCCTCGGGCGCGCCATCCGGCAGCTCGCGGTGAAAGCGACCGAGCACAAACAACTGCGCCCGGATTCGGATCCGGACCGGTTCACCCGCACCTTGGCGGCGGCGCTGGCGGGCCAGCGCTATATCTCCGATGTGCTGGCGGGACCGGTGGATCTGCGGGCCCGGTTCGCCGAGGCGCTCGAGGTGATCGTGGAAGCCACCACGACACCGGAGTGGACCGAGGAGTTCCGGCGCACCGGCTGGCGGGTGTCCGCCCGGCTCGAAGATCTCAACTTGGGACTCTGACCAGCTGATTTGGGAATCACGCGGAGCCTGTCATAAGCTATCTCCGCTCCCAACGGAAGCCGTTGAGCAAACGGTCCGGAGAAATCCGGCGGGCCCCCTTCGTCTAGCGGCCTAGGACGCCGCCCTTTCAAGGCGGTAGCGCGGGTTCGAATCCCGTAGGGGGTACAACGATGGAAACATCGTTGTCGGAGCAAGAGCAAGGCCCTGTGGCGCAGTTGGTTAGCGCGCCGCCCTGTCACGGCGGAGGTCGCGGGTTCGAGTCCCGTCAGGGTCGCAAGACTCCTTGCATGGCAAGAAGTGGTATAGCGTGGCATTCGAATCGGGTGCCTACGGCCAGGTAGCTCAGTTGGTACGAGCGTCCGCCTGAAAAGCGGAAGGTCGCCGGTTCGATCCCGGCCTTGGCCACCGGATCTGGAAGACCCTGTCCCTCGGACGGGGTCTTTCCGCATTCCCGGGCTCTCCGCGTGTTTTTCGACCTGTGGGTCTGATCTTGGTGGAATGCTGGACCCCATGGCTCAGGACAACCAGTGGTATTACTGCATCTCCCATCAGAAGGCGGAGCAGGGGAAGACCTGCTGGGTCGGCGATCGGATCGGGCCCTATCCGGATAAGGCGACAGCGGAGCGGGCGTTGGATATTGTGCGGGAACGAAATCGGCGCGCGGACCAAGAGGACGACTGACGCCGGAGTGACGGGGGTGACGCGCTGTTCGGTGCGCTCACGAGGCACTCAGGTTGACCAGGTACGGTTTCGTAGCCAGAAAACGACCAAGCGGGAGGGTAAGCCTTGAAGGTCACCGTGGTGGTGCCGACCTACAACGAGCGGGAGAACCTGCCGGTGGCGGTGGAGCGGCTGACCGCGCTACCGGTGGCCGACCTGCATGTGCTGGTGGTGGACGACAATTCGCCCGACGGCACGGGTGAGGTGGCCGACAAGCTGGCCGCCGACCTGCCGAACGTGGTGGGCGTGCTGCACCGCACCGAGAAGGACGGTCTGGGCCGGGCCTACATCGCCGGCATCACCAGGGCGCTGGGCGAGGGCGCCGACGTGGTCATTCAGATGGACGCCGACCTGTCGCACCCGGCCGAGGTCATCCCGGCCATGCTGGACAAGCTGGAGTCCACCGATGCCGGCGTGGTGCTCGGATCCCGTTATGTTCCCGGGGGTTCCACCGCGGCGGAGTGGAAGTGGTATCGCAAGGCGCTGTCGGCCTGGGCCAACTTCTACGTGAATATGATTCTGCGCCTGGGCGTGAAGGACGCGACCGCCGGTTTCAAGGCGTGGAAGGCGGACACGCTGCGCGCCATCGACGTGGCCTCGATCAAATCCAACGGCTATTCGTTCCAGGTCGAGATGAACTACCGGACGGTCAAGAAGGGCATTTCGATCGCCGAGGTGCCGATCCGTTTCGAGGAGCGCACCAAGGGCGCGTCCAAGATGAGCCTGAAGGTGCAGCTGGAGTCCGCGGCCATGCCGTGGAAGCTGCTGTTCGGTCGCGCTGTCTGACTAACTGCCGGGGCGGCTTTCGGGCCAGTGGAGCAGCGTGTCCACGAACAGCTGCCGGACCTGCTCCACCTCGGCGTCCATATCGGCCGGATCCCAGTCGCTGACATCGATCGGCGGTAGGACGGCCACGTCCACGACGCCTTTGCGCACCACGGCGGAATTGCGCCACGCTATTTCGCCGGCATTCCGGATCACCACCGGAATCACCGGCACACCCGCCTGCCGGGCAATGTGGAACGCGCCCTTCTTGAACGGCCCGATGCGCGGGGTCAGGGATCGGGTGCCCTCGGGCGCGATCACGACCGACAGTCCGCCGCGCAGGGTGTCGACGACGGGTTCCAGCGCGGCCTTGGCGGCCGCGGTGTCGGCGCGGTCGATGAAGGTCACCTCGACGAAGCGCATGAGGGGACCGAAGATCGGGTTCTTGGTGATCTCCCGCTTGGCGATGCCGGTGAATCCGGTGCCCAGCACCTCGGCCAGCACCACGATGTCGAACTGGCTCTGGTGGTTGAAGATGAACACGGCCGGGCGTGGGGCGCGGGCGTTCCCGGCGCCCACCACGCGGACCTTCACTCCGGTGCCGCGCAGGGTGGTGTCCGCGGCGTAGGTCATCATCGAATCCGCCATCTGGCGGCGCTGTTTCGTGTGCGCCTTGGCGGCCACGCCGAACAGGGCCCCGCCCAGCAGACCGGTGAATCCGGCCAGGGTGCGGGCGTAGTCGGTGGCCCCGGGCGCTTGCCGGGGCCGGAAATGCAGCACCGGCCAATCCTTTTCGGCCGCCTCCAGCACGACGCGCGGATCCGGGTTCACCGCCACCGGGTGCCCGGCGGTCTGCAGTAGCGGCAGGTCGGCGGCGCTGTCGGCGTAGGCCCAGCTCTGGGTGAGGTCGATGTCGTGGGTGATGGCGAAGCGGCGCACGGCGTCGGCTTTGCCGTTGCGCCACAGCGGCTTTCCCTCCACGTGCCCGGTGAGCACGCCTTCCTGGACGGCCATGGCCGTGCACAGCACGTGCGGGACGCCGAGTTCCTCGGCCACCGGCCGCACCTGGTAGCAGGTGACCGAGCTGATCAGCACCAGTGTGTGCCCGGCCGCCTCGTGTTCGCGCACCAGCCGCCAGGCCTCCGGATAGATGTGCCCGTACACGCTGCGCGCGAACGCCTGTCGCCCGAGTTGGGCCAGCTCGTCCTCGGCTGTCCCGGCCCAGCTGTACATCACCGATTGCAGGAAGCGCTCGTACTCGCCCTCGCTGCGCGCCCCGCGAATACTGCCGAGCAGGGTGGCGGTGAGCGCGCCCTGGGTGCTGCTGCGCCGCAGCAGTCGCCGGGTCAGCGGCGGCGGGTTGAATCCGTGGACGACGGTGCCGCCGAAGTCGAAAATCGCTGCGACGCGGGGGCCTTGCGGTCCGGTGCGCACGGCTTCGAGGGCCGCGCCGAGATCCTGTGCGCCGACCGGGCGCTGGGTGACGCCGACGCCGGGCCGGAGCGGCAGTGCGGGCCGGCCCGCGCCGATTCCCCGGACCCGGTGTGTCATAGCGCTTCCAGGCGGTTGGAGGGGTCGAGGGTGGCGGCCCGGGAGATGCGCTGCCCGATGGCGCGCAGTTCGGCGGCGAAGCGGCTGCGGCGGGCGGCCAGATCGGCGGGATCGTCGGAGGGGGTGAGCAGGCCGTGGTTGTCGGCGAGTTTGATCGCGCTGCCGAACAATTCGGAGGACACCGATTCGGGGCTGTGCAGCCGTTGCTGCAGCAGCATCTGTTTGCCGACCTGCAGGCATTCGTCGATGAGGACCTTCTTGTCGACCTCGGCGACCGGGTCGCGGGCGGCCAGCCGTTCGGCCACCACCAGTTGCGCGTCGAAGAAGGAGCGCAGCACCCGGTGCGCCATCATGAACCCGGATTCGGCCAGCCGGGCCAGGATGTCGGAGCCGACGGTGCCCGCGGCGGTGCGCTGATGCCAGTCGTGGTCCATCAGCAGCATTTCCGCGGTGAGCTGGCTGGTGAATTCGGCCCGCTCCGGGAAGAAGAATTCGAACTTGAGCAGGTCGCGCAGCCGGAAGGCGGCCTCCCAGCCGACCCGGAGCTGATCGCCCTCGGGCGCCTCGACGGCGGTGAGGATGGACAGTTCGAGGATGGCGCGGTTGACGAACCAGTGCACGGCGCTGTTGCGGTAGAACGCGGCCTCCAGGTGTGCCCCGGCATTGATGGCGTACACCGGTTCCAGCCCGCCGCGGTACACGGTGACCACGGTGGCGACGGTCAGCTGTTCGAGCACCACGGCCAGCCCGTGATCGTCGCGAAGCGCGTCGAGTTCGCCGCTGGGCAGGTTCCGGCGCTGGATGTAGCCGAGCACGGGCGCGATGGCGGCGCGCAGTTCGCCGCGGGTGAGGGCGCGCTCGTGCACGCCCAGCAGTACCAGGGTGGTGAGGGCGTTGACGGTGATCGGGGTGACGTCGTTGATGCCGACGGCGACCTCGAAGGCCAGCCGCTGCACGGCCAGGTGCTCGAGTTCGAGGGTCGGCTCGGAAGGCGGATTCGGGTGGACCGTCAGCGGATCGCCGTTCACGGCCAGCCGGTCGCGGGCCGAGAGCGGGGTCCCGAAGCGCACGTACACGCGCCCGGCCGAGTGCTGCTGGTTGCGCACGTAGCGGGCCAGCCAGGTCAGGCCCTCGGGTTGTTTTCGGCCGCCGGTCTGTTCGAGGGCGATGGCCCCGATCTCGTTGAGCCGCTCGTAGGTGATGGATACCGGCACCAGCATGACGTCGTCGATGCGTTTCGAACGCAGCGCGGCCGCAAGGTAATTCAGCAGTCCGTAGCGGGGCGGCCGGAGTTTGCCGGTGCGGGTGCGCCCGCCCTCGAAGTACCACTCCAGGTTGAAGCGTTTGGTGAGCAGGTAGGCGAAGTACTCCTCGACGACCGCCTTGTACACCTCGTCGTCGCCGAAACTGCGGCGGATGAACACGGTTCCGGTGCGCCGCGCGACGGGCCCGATCGGCCAGAACTTCAGATTGGCTCCGCCGACCACGTGGTTGGGCGGAAAGTCGTTGCGCGCCAGGATGTCCCCGAGCACGAAGGCGTCGACGTAGGACCGGTGCGAGGGCAGGAAGACCAGCGGGTAGCGCCGGTTCAGCGAGCGCAGCCGGTCCAGCCCGGACTCGTCGGCATCGACCTTCCAGGTGGAGGCGTGCACGGGCCGCATGGCCTGGGTGAACAGGTCCGACACCAGCCGGCTCTGTGCCGCGACGAGTTCGCGCAGGCCCTTCTCGGCCCGCCGGTACACCTCGCGCGCGGGCACGCCGGTCTCCTCGGCGATGGCGTCGAGCCGCCGCAGGAATTCGGGCGAGTCCAGGATTTCCTCGACCACCAGCCGCGGCACCTTGTACCGGTCGCCGATGACGGCGCGTTCGGCGCGTTCCAGGGCGACGATGCCGGCGCGCACGATGGCCCGCCCGAAAGCGTCGGGCGCACCGGCGGATCCGGGATTGTTGGCGCGCAGCTCGCTGAGCCGGGCCGGTTGCCCGGTCAGCACCAGGTGCCGGTCGGGGGCCTTGCTGAGCAGCCGCCGCTGCATGAGCCGGTTGGGTTTGCGCGGGTTGGTGAGGGTGAGCAGGTCGCTGAAGGTGGTGCGGCGCACGCCGTCTCGCTCGGGCGGCAGCCACAGCACCCGGACCGGCACCACCAGCGGATCGTCGCTGCGCCCGACCAGCCGGGCGGTGACGGCCGCGGCGTCGAGGTCGAGCTGGGTGACGGGCGCGGCGGTGCCGAACTCCTGGGTGATGCCGCCCTCGGCCAGCCAGTGTCCGACGAGGGCGCGCTCCACCTGGGAGGCGGCGTCGACCAGGGCGACCACGGACTGCGGAGCGGTGAGCGCGGCTTCGGGGAGCCGGCTGTCATGATCGAGCATTCTGGTTACCTCCGCATGAGCCGCTGCGATCCATTGAAGCCCAAACGTGCGGCGTCGGTCGGTAGGTCGGGCAATTCCCCGGTCGGGGCGTGGGTTTCGGGGCGGCGCGGCGGCGTCGTGGCGCAGGTCGCGATCGACCCCTCCCCGCTCTGGGAAAGGTAATGCTAACCTCACTCATTAAGTTAGGTAAGCATAACCTTGGAGGTCTGGTGTCGGTCGCTGACGAACGGGTACGGCTCGAGGGGGAGCAGCGGTGGGGCGAACACGTCACCGATCCGGTCGCGGCGGTCACCGCGCTGGCGGCGGCGGATCGCTTCGGCGAATACGTGGTGTACGAGCGGCCCGGCGAATGGGTGTTCGCGGCCGACCCGCTGGGCGGCGTCGAGCTGGACGCGAACGAACTGCGGGTGAGCTGGGGCGGGCGCACCACCGCCGGGCCGTGGACGGGGAATCCGGCGCAGGCCGTCGACGGCGCGCTGGCCGCACTGCCGCTGGACGGCCGGAATGCGTTCGGGTGGATCGGATTCGAGTTCTGCGCCTGGTCGCTGGGCGCGACCGCGCACGTGCACCCGCGAGCGACGCTGGCGCACCTGATGATTCCGCGCATCGAGGTACGCATCGACGCCTCGGGGGTACGGGTGTCGGGTGCGACGCCGTCCGAGACCGGCGACATCCACGCGCTGATCGCGGCCGCGCAGGACACGCCGCTGCCGGTCGCGCACCCCGTCGACGTCACCGTGGATCCCACGGGCTACCGGGACCGGGTGGCCACCGGCGTCGCCGAGATCCGGGATGGCAAGTACCAGAAGGTGATTCTGTCGCGGAAGGTGGAACTGCCCTTCGCGGTGAACATTCCGGCCACCTACCGGCTGGGCCGCGTGCACAACACCCCGGCGCGCTCGTTCCTGCTGCGGCTGGGCGGGCTGGAGGCCGCGGGCTTCAGCCCGGAACTCGTGGCGGCCGTGGACGGGGAGCGGGTGGTCACGACCGAGCCGCTGGCCGGGACCCGCGCCTTCGGGCGCGGCGACGAGGTCGATCTGGCCGCCCGCGCCGACCTGGTGCGGGATCCGAAGGAGATTGTCGAGCACGCCATTTCGGTGCAGACCTCGTTCGCCGAGATCGCGGCCGTGGCAGAGCCGGACACCACCGCGGTCTCGGACTTCATGGCCGTGCGCGAGCGCGGCAGCGTGCAGCACCTGGCCTCCACGGTGCGCGGGCGGCTGGCGGCCGACCGCAGCCCGTGGGATGCGCTGGAGATGCTGTTCCCGTCGGTCACCGCCTCCGGGATTCCCAAGGTCGCGGGCGTCGATGCGGTGTTCCGCCTCGACCACGATCCGCGCGGCCTGTATTCCGGTGCGGTGGTGACGGTTTCGCCCGACGGTGCGCTGGAGGCGACGCTGGTGCTGCGCGCGGTCTACCAGACCGGTGCGGGTGCGTGGCTGCGCGCGGGCGCGGGCGTGGTCGGGCAGTCCCGGCCCGAACGCGAATTCGAGGAGACCTGCGAGAAACTCGGCAGCGTCGCGCCGTACGTGGTGCGCGCCTGAGCGTCAGACGCCGAACTCGACCCCGGTCAACCGCTCGGACAGCTCCCAGAGCTGCCGGGCGGTCTTTTCGTCGTGGGAGGCGGCATTGGAGCCGACCTTGGCGGGGTGACCGCGCCAGTTGAACCGGTCCGGCCCGTAGTAGCCGCCCGGTTCGACCGCGGCGGTGGCGGCGTACAGCGTTGGGAGAGCGCCCATCTCGGCGCTCTGCGCCACCAGTCGATTGCCGAGCCCGACGATCTGCTCCAGCAGGTTCTGGGTCTCCGAGCTGATCTCGGTGGCGGCATAGCCCGGGTGCGCGGCCACCGACAGCGTGGGCGAGCCGGTGAGCGTCAGCCGGCGCTGCAGCTCGTAGGTGAACAGCAGCAGCGCCAGCTTGGACTGCGCGTACGCGCCGAAGCGGGAGTAGGCGCGCCGCTCCCAGTTCAGGTCCTCCAGATCGATACGGCCGATGAAGTGGGTGATGCTGGAGGTGTTCACCACACGCTCCGAAATCCGGTCCAGCAGTAGGCCGGTCAACGCGAAGTGGCCCAGATAATTGGTGCCGATCTGCAATTCGAAGCCGTCGGCGGTGCGCTGCTTCGGCACCGCCATCACCCCGGCGTTGTTGATGAGGACATCGGCGCGCTCGACACCCGCGGCGAAGGCGCGCACCGAGGCCAGGTCGGCCAGGTCGAGCTGGCGGATCTGCACGGTCCCGGGCATGGTCCGGGCCACGGACTGCGCCTTGATCTCATTGCGGCAGGCCATGATCACCTGGGCGCCGGCGGCGGCCAGGGCGCGCGTGGTGGCCTCGCCCAGGCCGCTGGTCGCGCCGGTGACGATCACGATGCGACCGGTCTGGTCAGGAATGTCCGATATGTTCCACCCGCCCATGGCTGAACCCTAGGGCGTGTGGCTCAGTAGCGCGCGGCGAGGGCCTTCTTGTCGATTTTGCCGACCGCGGTGACGGGCAGGACGTCGGCCTGCCGCAATACATCCGGGAGCTTGTAGGTGGCCAGGCCGCGCTCGGTCAGGAAGGCCTTGACGGCGGCCAGCGACGGGAGGTCGTCCGCGGTCACCAGGACCACGCAGACCTTCTCGCCGAGCGCCGGATCGGGCAGGCCCACGGCGGCCGCGTGCCGGACGCCCGGATAGGCGAGCAGGTGTTCCTCGAGCTCATCGCAGGAGATGTTCTCGCCGCCGCGATTGATGACGTCCTTGATGCGGCCGGACACGATCAGGTGGCCGCCGGGCAGGCGGCGCACCAGATCGCCGCTGCGGTAGTAGCCATCCGGGGTGAAGGCGCGCGAATTGTGTTCGGGGGCACGGTAGTAGCCGCGCAGGGTGTAGGGGCCGCGGGTGAGCAGCTCGCCCTCCTCGCCGTCTTCGACGTCGTCGCCCTGCTCGTCCACCACGCGGACCTCGTCGGCGGGGGAGAGGGGGCGGCCCTGGGTGGTGCAGACCAGTTCGTCGGAGTCCTCGGCGCGGGTGTAGTTGAGCAGGCCCTCCGCCATGCCGAACACCTGTTGCAGCCGCACGCCCAGGGCGGGGACGACATCGCGGGCGTTCACCTCGGCCAGCTTCGCACCGCCGACCTGGAGCAGGCGCAGCGAGGACAGGTCGGCGTCCTCCCACTCCACTGCCGCGCACCAGAGCTGGGCCAGCGGCGGCACCACGGCGGTGACCGTGACGCGGTGGCGTTCGATGGCGGCGAAGGCGCTCTCCGGGCTGGGGTCGGTGACGAAGGCCATGGCGCCGCCGGTGGCCACCGTGCCGAGTACGCCGGGGCAGGCCAGCGGGAAGTTGTGGGCGACCGGGAGGGTCGCGAGATAGACGTCGTCCGGGCCGAGCTCGCAGACCTCGGCGCTGGCCTTCGCGTTGTAGGCGTAGTCGTCGTGGGTGCGGGCGATGAGCTTGGGCAGGCCGGTGGTGCCGCCGGAGACCAGCATGAGCGCGATATCGGAGGCGTCGACCTCGGGTAGCGAATCACCCTCGGCGGGAATCGAATTCAGGTCGGTGAACGGGCCGGGGTCACCCAGCACCAGGACGTGCCGCAGGGCCGGGACGTGCGCGCTCACCTCGGCGGCGAGGGTGCGGTAGTCGAAGTCGGCGAGCCGGTCCGCCGTCACGTAGGCCACCGCGCCGGAAAGCCTTGTCAGATGCTCGATCTCGGCGCGCCGGTGGGCGGGCAGGGTGAGCACGGGGATGATCCCGGCGCGCAGCAGGCCGAACAGCACCGGAACGAACTCGGGGACATTGGGCAGCTGCAGGACGACCCGGTCGCCAGGCCGGATGCCCAGGGCGAGGAAGCCGTGCGCCATCCGGTCGGCCGCCAGATCGAGCGCCGCGTAGGAGGTCTCGGTGCCGCCCAGCAGCGCCGGTCGGTCGGGCCACTGCCGGGCCGCGTCGCGCAGGAGTTCGCCCAGCGGCCGGCCCGCCCAATATCCGGCCCGCCGGTACTGCTCGGCCAGATCGTCGGGGAACGGGACGAAGCCGTCGCGGTCGTCCGTGGCGGGTTTTGCGGTCGATGTCTCCGCGGATGCGGTCGATGTCACAGCTCTGACCTCTGGCTAGTAAGGGTGGCCTTGCATAAGTTAGGCAACCCTATCTCAATAGGTTACGCTGCTGTCGAACGACATCCGAATTCCGGATCGGCAGCGGTCATCCCCTCCCCTCGAACAAGGAGTACCAGCGGAAATGGAGTCACCCCAGGGGTCAGCGGCGAGCATCGCCCGGGACGAGATCCGTACCGCCGTCGCCCGCCACCTCGGCCTCGACCCGGTCGCCGTCTCCGACCACGCCGACCTCATCGAGCTCGGCCTCGACTCCATCCGCACCATGAAACTCGCGGGTTCCTGGCGCAAACGCGGCCTGGCCGTCAACTTCGCCCAACTCGCCGCCGAGCCCACCGTCGCCGCCTGGCACCGCCTCCTCGGCGGGGCGGAATCGAATGACCCGGCGGACGATGTGCTTGCGGCCGCGAGCGAGACGGCGGATGACGGGAGTCCGTTCCGGCTGGCACCGATGCAGCACGCGTACTGGGTCGGGCGGGGCGAGGGCCAGGAGCTCGGGGCGGTCGCGGCGCATCTCTATGTCGAATTCGACGGGGCCGGGGTGGATCCGGAGCGGCTCCGGGCGGCGGTCGAGGGGCTGGTGCGGCGGCATCCGATGTTGCGGACGCGGTTCCTGCCCGACGGGACCCAGCAGACGCTGGAGCGGCCGGGCCGGGAGGTCTGGAGTGTCACCGATCTTCGCGCGGCCGAGGCCGAATCGGTGGAGCGGACGCTGGAGGCGTTGCGGGAGCGCCGGACTCATCAGCTGATGGCGGTGGAAGACGGCCAGGTCGTCGATATCGCGCTGACCCTGCTGCCGGACGGGCGCACCCGGCTGCACCTGGATGTGGACATGCTCGCGGCCGACGCCATGAGCTACCGGATCCTGGTGGCCGACCTGGCGCGGCTCTATCACGGCGAGCAGCTGCCGGCGCAGTACTACACGTTCCGGCAGTACCTGGCCGAACATGCCGGTCCCGCACCGGAACACACCGCCGATCGCGAGTGGTGGCAGCGGCGGCTCGCGGATCTGCCGGGCGCGCCGGAACTGCCGGGCGCCGCCGAGGTCCAGGAGCAGGCGCGCACCGTGCGGCTGCATCGGTGGCTGTCGCCGGAGGCCAAGGCGCGGATGTTCGCGGCGGCGCATGCGCGGGGGATCACCCCCGCGATGGCGTTGGCGTCGGTGTTCGCCGAGACCATCGGCGGGTGGTCGGCGCAGCGGCGGTTCCTGCTGAATCTGCCGCTGTTCCATCGGGAGCCGGCGCATCCGCAGGTGGACGGGGTGGTGGGCGACTTCACCTCCTCGGTGTTGCTGGAGGTCGATGTGACCGAGCCGGCTACCGTCACCGACCGGGCCCGCGCCCTGCAGCGTGAATTGCATGCCGCCGGAGCGCATTCCGGCTACACCGGCCTCGAGGTGCTGCGCGATCTGGGCCGGCTGCGCGGCGAACCGGTGCTGGCCCCGATCGTCTACACCAGCGCCATCAATCTCGGCGAACTCTTCGCCGACCAGGTCACCGCCACCTTCGGCGAGCCGGTCTGGATCATCTCCCAGGGCCCGCAGGTTCTGCTCGATGCCCAGGTCACCGAGGTCCGCGGCGGCCTCCTGCTGAACTGGGACGTCCGCGCCGACGCCTTCCCGCCCGCCATGGTCGAGACCATGTTCACTCGCTACATCGACGCCGTCCTGCGCCTGGCGGGCAGTGACGAGCCGGAGGTGGAAGTCCGCGACGCGGGGTGGGATGCCGAGGCGGCGGTGCGAATTCCGGTGGAGCAGGCGGTGGTTCGCGCCCGGGTGAATGCCACCGATGGTCCGGTGAGCGGTCGGGCGCTGCACAGTGGGCTGTTCGAGTTCGCCGCCGCGAATCCGGATGCGCCCGCGGTCATCTGGGAGGACGACCGCGCGGACGCGTCCGACTCCCGGGCTCGAGTGCTGACCTATGGCGAGCTGGCCGGGCAGGCGCTCGCGGTGGCGGGTGCGTTGCGTGCGGCGGGGGTGCGGCCGGGTGATGCGGTCGCGGTGCAGTTGCCGAAGGGGCCCGATCAGATCCTGGCCGGCGCGGGTGTGCTCGCGGCCGGCGGCGTGTATGTGCCGATCGGGTTCGATCAGCCCACGGCGCGCCGGGACGAGATCGTGCGGATCGGTGCCGTGGTGGCGGCGGTGACGGCCGGGGCGGAGGTCACCGGGGTGCCGACGCTGGCGCTGACCGAGGCGCGGCGGTATCCGGAACCGTTGGCCGAGGCCGTGATTCCGGATACCGAGGCCATCGCGTATGTGCTGTTCACGTCGGGGTCGACGGGGCAGCCGAAGGGCGTGGAGGTGCCGCATCGGGCGGCGATGAACACCATCGACGACCTCAACGAGCGGTTCGGTATCGGCGCTGACGATCGGGCGCTCGCCCTGTCGGCGCTGGAGTTCGACCTGTCCGTCTACGACATCTTCGGCCTGCTGAGTGCCGGGGGTGCGGTCGTCGCGCTGGATGAGGGACAGCGCGGCGAGCCGGGACGGTGGGCCGAAATGATTCGGCGGCATCGGGTTTCGGTAGTCAACTGTGTCCCCAGCCTGCTGGACATGCTGTTCGAGGCGGCCGCCGGGAAGCCTGTGGATAGCTTGCGCATGGTCATTCTCGGCGGCGACTGGGTGGATGTGGCGCTGCCCGGACGGCTGGCCGCGGTGGCCCCGGACTGCCGGTTCGCCGGATTGGGCGGGGCCACCGAGACCGCCATCCACTCCACCATCTGTGAAGTGGTGAATGCCGAAGTGCCGCAGGAGTGGTCGGCCGTCCCGTACGGCACTCCGCTCCGCAATGTGCGCTGCCGGGTGGTCGGGCCCTCGGGGCAGGACTGCCCGGACTGGGTCACCGGCGAGCTGTGGATCGGCGGGGCGGGCGTGGCCGCCGGGTATCGCGGCGACGCCGAGCGGACCGCCGACCGGTTCGTCACCCACGAGGGCCTGAACTGGTACCGCACCGGCGATCTCGCGCGCTACCTGCCGGACGGCTGCCTGGAGTTCCTGGGACGCGCCGACCATCAGGTCAAAATCCGTGGGTATCGCGTGGAACTCGGCGAGGTGGAGAGCGCCCTGCGCGCCCTGCCGGGCGTGCGGCACGCCATCGCGGCGGTGATCGGCGCGGCCGCACCGAAACTCGCGGCGGTCGTGGTGGCGGGCGAGGGCGTCACCCTCGAGGTCCCGGCCCTGCTGGCGGCCGCCGCGGAGCTGCTGCCCGCCTACATGATTCCGTCCCGGGTCGAACTGCCGGCCGAGCTGCCCTTCACCTCGAACGGCAAGCCGGACCGCAAGGCCATCGCGACCCTGCTGGCCGTGGGTGAGCGGGACGGCGAATTCGTCGCTCCCCGAACCGATATCGAGCACGCCGTGGCCGGCATCGTCGCCACGGTGCTGGGCCGCGAGCGGGTCGGCGTGACCGACGACTTCTTCGCCCTCGGCGGCGATTCGGTGCTGGCGACCGCGGTCGTCGCGCGCGTGCGGGATTGGCTGGATTCCCCGGACACCGTGGTCGCCGACTTCTTCGCGGCCCGCACGGTCGCGGGACTGGCCCGCCGCCTGCTGGATCGTGAGGAGCGGGCCGGCGCGGCCGGCCGGCTGGACGAGGTGGCCCGCCTCTACCTGGAGGTGGCAGCCATGTCCGACGACGAGGTCCTCGCCGTGTCCTGACCGGCGGCCAGTACTGGATCCGACCCGGGAATCCGTCACCGCCGCTCTCGGTGACGGTGGTCTCGGTGTCCGTGGCGGTCACAAAGTCAGATCAGCACCAGAACGTCGGATCAGCACCAGAACGCCCAGCAAACCCGGGATTATCAGGGCGTCCATGGTCGCGGACGCTACCGCTCGAGCAGGTCGAAGGGCTCGACGGCGAGGCGGACACGACGCGCCGGAGCACCCTCGGCAGGCGTCGGCAAATTCCGAATCCGGGAGCGGTTCGCGCCGAGATCAGACGAGCACGCCGCCGCGCCCCTAGACTCGACCCCGTGAGTGGTTGGGACATCTCCGACATCCCCGATCAGGCGGGCCGGACGGTCATCGTGACCGGCGCCAACAGCGGGCTGGGCGCGGTCACCGCGCGTGCGCTCGCCGGCGCCGGGGCGCGCGTGATCATGGCGTGCCGCAATGAGGTCAAGGCGCGGGCCGTCGCCGACGAGATCGGCCCCAATGCCCAGGTGCGCCGGCTGGATCTGGCCGACCTGACCTCGATCCACGAGTTCGCCGACTCCGTCGACGGCGCCGACGTGCTGATCAACAATGCGGGCGTGATGGCGGTGCCGTTCAAGCGCACCGCCGACGGCTTCGAAATGCAGATCGGCACAAACCATCTCGGTCATTTCGCACTGACCGGGCTGCTGCTGGACAAGATTCGCGACCGGGTGGTCACGCTCTCCAGCGGCATGCACGCCATCGGCCGCATCGACCTCGAGGATCTCAACTGGGAGCGGCGCTCCTATCAGCGCTGGGCCGCCTACGGACAGTCCAAGCTGGCCAATCTCATGTTCGCGCGCGAACTGCAGCGCCGCCTGACGGCCGCCGGATCCACCAAGGTGTCGGTGGCCGCGCATCCCGGCTACGCCGCCACCGAGCTGCAGGGGCACACCGAGTCGCTATACGACACGCTCATGTCCATCGGCAACCGGCTGTTCGCGCAGAGCGCCGAAATGGGCGCGCTGCCAACGCTGTTCGCCGCCACCTCGGAGGTCGATCCGGGTGGCTTCTACGGCCCGACCGGGCTGCGCGGCATGCGCGGCTACCCCGGGCCCAGCACCTCCACCGCCGCCTCCAAGGACGAGGTGATGGCGCGGCGGCTGTGGGAGCTGTCCGAGCAACTGACCAAGGTCACCTATCCGTTCGTTCGCCGCTGACCCGGAGGCCGGAGAACCGATGAGCATTCCATTCGACCGGCGGGATCAGCTCGACAAGATCCAGCAGGGACTGCTGCCGGGTGAACAGATCCTGGCCGTGTACGACGCCATCGGGGTGGGCACCGGATTCCTGGGGATCACCGACCGGCGGGTGGTCATCCAGGACAACTCGTTCGTCGGGAAGAAGATCGCCATCACGAGCATCCCGTACGCGCGGATCTCGAGCGTCAGCATCCTGACCAACAAGTCGTTCGCGGGACAGTTCTTCTCCTCCGGGCACATCGCCATCAGCACCGGGCACCACACCTACGAGGTGGAATTCCGGGGCGACGAGAAGACCCGCCACGTGCACGATGTGATCCTGCACTACATCCTGCGCTGACCTGGTCCGTCCCAGTCTGTGAGATGTCGGTCCCATCAATGGTGTTCCACGCCACAGGCACGATTCGAGATCTCTGATACAGTCTCGGGCATGCAGCGTGTGTATTTCTGGTTTAGCCAGCCGGCCCCGGGTGGGTCGCGCGGCGTGAACCTGCGCTGACATCCTCCACCCCGAGCCGGACGAAAACAGACCGGCTCTAAGGGGTTTCGAACAACTCTCCGTGGGTCGGCCTGGGACAGGAAACCCACCCATGACTACCACCGCCGATCTCGAACGGCATGCAGATCTGGACGATCAGCGCACGCTCAGCGTGAGCCCGCTGCGTTCGCCCCGTGAGATCCGTGCCGCCCACCCGATCGACGACACCCTCGCCGACACCGTGCGCGCCGGCCGCAAGGCCACCGTCGACGTGCTCAACGGCTCCGACGACCGCCTGATGGTGATCGTCGGCCCGTGTTCGGTGCACGATCCCGACGCCGCCATGGACTACGCCCGCCGGCTCGCCGCCAAGGCCGCCGAGCTGGACGACCGGCTGCACGTGGTGATGCGCGTCTACTTCGAGAAGCCGCGTACCACGCTGGGCTGGAAGGGTCTCATCAACGACCCGCACCTGGACGGCAGCTTCGACATCAACACCGGCCTGGACCTGGGCCGTCGCCTGCTGGTCGACATCACCGCGCTGGGGCTGCCGGTGGCGTGCGAGTTCCTGGACCCGATCACCCCGCAGTACATCGCGGACCTGGTCGCCTACGGCGCGATCGGCGCGCGGACCGCGGCCAGCCAGGTGCACCGGCAGCTGTCCTCGGCACTGTCCATGCCGGTCGGCATCAAGAACGGCACCGACGGCGACGTGCAGGTCGCGGTGGACGGCGTGCGCGCCGCGGCCGCCTCGCACGTCTTCCCCGGCACCGACCTGGACGGGCGTTCCGCGCTCATCCGCACCGCGGGCAACCCGGACTGCCACGTCATCCTGCGCGGCGGCAGCAACGGCCCCAACTTCGACGCCGCCTCCTGCGCGGAAGCCCTGCTGCGCCTGGAGAAGTCGTCGCTGCCGCAGCGGCTGGTCGTGGACGCCTCGCACGGCAACTCCAACAAGGACCACAACAAGCAGATCGATGTCGTCACCGATCTCGCCGAGCGCATCGCGGCGGGCGAGGACACCGTGGTCGGTCTCATGATGGAGTCCTTCATCGTGGCGGGCCGCCAGGACCTCACCCTCGGCCACCCGGAGGCGCTCACCTACGGGCAGTCCATCACCGACGCCTGCATCGACTGGGACACCACCGCGGCCCAGCTCGACCGGCTCGCTGACGCCGTCACCCGCCGCCGCGAGGCCCGCGGCTAGCCGGCCCGGCCACCTGACCAGCACCCGCTCGTTGCGAGTTCACCTCGCACGGAACGAGTCCGGCGTGCACACTGTGTTCGGCGCACACCCAGTCCGGCGGGTGTGCGCCGAACCTTTTCCGGGTGTGTCAGACACCCTCGGGCCAGTGCGGGCTGGGCGTCGCGGGGTCGTCGCGCAGGCGGCCCGCCACCCAGGTGTCGCGGCGGACGCCGCGCTGCAGCGAGCCGCCGCGCAGCAGTCCCTCGTAGTGGTAGCCGGCGCGGCGGGCCACCGCCGCGGAGGCGTGATTGCCGACGAAGGCACGCCACTCCAGCCGCTCGAAGGCCAGCCCGGCGGGATCCAGACCCGCCGCGGTGACCAGGAGCGCGGCCCGGGTCATCAGGCCCTCGCCGCGGGCGGCGGGGGTGAGCCAGAAGCCGATCTCGGCGGTGTCCTCGTCCCGGCGGCGATTGGGCAGGGTCAGGCCGATCATGCCGACCACCGGCCCGTCCGCGGCGCGGCGCAGCGCCCAGGTGGGGCTGCGGGTGGCCCAGCCCGGGCCGACGATGTCGTAGATGAACTTCTCGGCGTCGGCGCGGTGATAGGGGACCGGCATGGTGGTCCAGGCGCCGATGGACGGTTCCTGACACAGGGCCGTGATGGCGTCGATGTCGGAAACTGCGGGCGGCGACAGCCGGACCACGCCGTCGGAGAGGAATTCCGCGTCCATGCGGTCATGCTGTCACGGAAACGTGCGCGGGCACAGCGGGTTCTGGCCACCGGGGCGGTGCGGAGGCTGTCGGAGCCCGGCCGTAGGATCGATCCGATGGTTGCCGCTCTCCTTGCCGACTTGTTCGAAACACATCGGCCGCATCTGCTCTCGGTGGCCTACCGGCTCACCGGCAGCGTCAGCGACGCCGAGGACGCGGTGCAGGAGAGCTGGCTGCGGCTCGCGGTGGCCCGCCAATCCGAGATCGAGGATCTGCGCGCCTGGCTCACCACCGTGGTCGGCCGCATCTGCCTGGACCGGCTGCGCAGCGCCGCGGTCCGGCGGGAAAAGTATGTGGGGCAATGGCTCCCGGAGCCGGTGGTCAGCGCGGTGACGCCCTCCAGCACCCCGGACCCGCTGGCGGCCGTGGTGCGCAAACAGGAATTCCGCTTCGCCGCCCTCGTGGTGCTGGACACACTGACACCGCCGCAGCGCGTGGCATTCGTTCTGCACGACGGCTTCTCGGTGCCGTTCAGCGAAATCGCCGACATCCTGGGCATTTCCGTGGACTCCGCGCGGCAGTTGGCCACCCGGGCCCGCAAGGCGGTGGCGGCCGCGCCCGCCCCGGTCACCGACGACGAGCACAATGCCGCGGTGCAGCGACTGCTCGCCGCGCTGGGCAGCGGCGACGTCGACGCCATCGTGGCCGCGCTGCACCCGGACGTGCGTACCGTGGGCGACGGCGGCGGCGCCGTGTCCACCGCCATCAATGTGGTTGCGGGCGTGGACAAGAACGTCCGCCTCTGGCTGGGCCTGTGGCGCCGATTCGGGCTCTTCGACGCCGAGCACATCGGACCCGCCCGGCAGCTCGAACCGGTGCTGGTCAACGGGCAGTGGGGAATCCTCGCGCACGCGATCCCGGCCGAGAACGGGTCCGCCGGGAACCCGCAGCGCGTGTACGCCTTCACCGTGCGCGAGGGCCGGGTGTGGGGCGTCTACGACGTGGTGAACCCCGCCAAGCTGACGGGCATCCGGTTGCCACAGTGAACCGCGGCCCGTCGCTGTGAGGTAACTCACCGTCGCGGGCCGTTTTCGCCGATGGATTAGGCTCCGGACATGCCGCGCATTCCCACCGTTGCCCGACTGCAGCCCTTCGCGTCGACGATCTTCGCCGAGATGACCGAGCTCGCCGTCCGCCACGGCGCGGTCAACCTCGGTCAGGGTTTCCCGGACAGCGACGGCCCCGCGGGCATGCTCGAGGTGGCGCGGCAGGCCATCGCCGACGGGTTCAACCAGTACCCGCCCGGCCGCGGCGTGCCCGTCCTGCGGCAGGCCATCGCCGCCGACCGCGCCCGCCGCTACGGCACCCACTACGACCCGGACACCCAGGTGCTGGTCACCGTCGGCGCCACCGAGGCCATCGCGGCCACCGTGCTCGGACTGGTCGAACCCGGCGAGGACGTGGTGCTCATCGAGCCCTACTACGACTCCTACGCCGCCGCCATCGCGCTGGCCGGGGCGCGGCGCCGCACCGCGCGGCTGGTGCCCGACGGCGACGGCTTCGCCCTCGACCTGGACAGCCTGCGCGCCGCCATCACCCCGAAAACCCGGCTGCTGCTGCTGAATTCGCCGCACAACCCCACCGGGACCGTGCTCTCGCGCGCCGACCTCACCGCGATCGCGGACATCGCCATCGAACACGACCTGTACGTCATGTCGGACGAGGCGTACGAGCACCTCTACTACGACGGGCACGAGCACATCAGCCTGTCCACCCTGCCCGGCATGTTCGAGCGCACCATCGTGATCTCCAGCGCCGCCAAGACATTCAGCGTCACCGGCTGGAAGATCGGCTGGGCCTGCGCGCCCGCGCCGCTGCTGGACGCGGTGCTCGCCGCCAAGCAGTTCATCACCTTCGTCGGCGGCGGGCCGTTCCAGCCCGCGGTCGCGCACGCGCTGAACACCGAGCAGCAGTGGGTGGCCGCGCTGCGGGACACGCTGTCGGAGAAGCGACTTCGGCTCTCGGCGGCGCTCGCCGACGCCGGGTTCGGGGTGAAGCGCAGTGACGGTACCTATTTCGTGTGCGCCGACATCACGCCGCTGGGCGCGAGCGACGCCTACGCCTTCTGCAAGGAGCTGCCCGAACGCCTCGGCGTGGCCGCGGTGCCGGTGAGCGTTTTCGCCGACGACCAGGCCGCCTGGAACCACCTGGTGCGCTTCACCTTCTGCAAGAAGGAGGAGACCATCGCCGAGGGTGTCCGCCGGCTGCGCGCGGGCCACACCGCCGACGTCGTCCGCTAGCGCCGGGCCTTGGAAAGCCGTCCGCACCCTCGGGAACCGGCGCCGCCGATCCGGCTGTGCCGGATGGCTCCGGGTTCGGGGTCCAGATGGTGGCGAGTGGACCGCGACAGCGGGTGGGTGGGGCTCGGAGAATTGGCCGGGTGATCGAGACGAGTGCGGTGCTGGGGGTGGCCGCGGCGGCGCTGGGGCTGGTGCTCACGCCGGGGCCGAACATGATGTATCTGGTGTCACGGACCGTGTCGCAGGGGCGGCGGGCCGGGCTGGTGTCGCTGGCGGGGGTGGCGGTCGGGTTCGGGGTGTATCTGGCGGCGGCGACCGCGGGGATCACCGCGGTGTTCGCCATGGTGCCCGCGCTGTACCTGACCCTGAAGGTGGCGGGTGCGGTGTACCTGCTCCATCTGGCGTGGAAGACGTTCCGGCCCGGCGGGGTTTCGCTGTTCACGCCGACGGAACTGCCCGCTGATCCGACGCGGCGACTGTTCACCATGGGTCTCGTCACCAATCTGCTGAATCCGAAGATCGCCATCCTGTACATGGCGCTCATCCCGCAGTTCGTGGTGCCCGCGCACGGGCGGGTGTGGCTGCAGAGCCTCTGCCTGGGCGCGGTGCAGATCAGCATCGCCATCACCGTGAACGGGTTGATCGTGCTCAGCGCGGGCGCCATCTCGACCTTCCTGGCGCGGCGGCCGCTCTGGCTGCGGGCCCAGCGGTTCGTCACCGGCTCGGTGCTCGGCGCCATGGCCGCGCTGGTGCTGTCGGACCGCACCCGCCCGCTTCCGGCCTGACCGGATCACGGTCGCCGCTGCGGTGGCCCGCCGCGAATTCCCGCGGCGGGCAACGTCTCACGCGCGCAGGCTGCCGGGGTAGAGGAACTCGTCGGCGGGACGGTCGGTGCGGTCGAGCCAGGCGGTGAAGAAGCCGTTCAGATCGCGGGGTGTGCGGGTCTGCATGAACGCGCGGAACTCGGGCATGGACGCATTGCCGTACTTGTGCCCCATGACGAAGTCGCGCACCGCCGGAAAGAAGGCGTCATCACCCATGGTGCGGCGCAGCGCGTGCAGGAACAGCGGGCCGCGGTAGTAGACCGAGGTGAATTCGCTGCCCTTGCCCGGGTTCTGGAGCGGGATCTCCCAGAACTTCGGATCGTCATGGTATTTCGCGATGGTCTCCCGGTACTCGGCGTCGACGTCCTTGCCGTCCTTGCGTTCCGGCCACAGGTAGTCGGCGGTATAGCTGGCGAAGCACTCGTTCAGGCAGACGTCCGACCACTGCTTCACCGACATGGAGTCGCCCCACCACTGATGGGTGATCTCGTGCACCACGGTGTCCAGATCGGTCCAGGGCGCGTAGATGGGGCGCGTCTGGGTCTCCAGCGAGAACTGCAGATCGGTGTCGACATAGATGCCGCCCCCGGTGTCGAACGGGTACGGCCCGTACAGCTGCTCCTGGAAGTCCAGGATCTCCGGCAGCCGCGACTCCACCTCCTTGGCCTTCAACGCGTCCGGCGCGAACGCGCTCAGCAATGGAGTTCCATTGGCGCGCCGCTGTTCCAGGAACTGGAACCGGTCGATGGCGATGGTGGTCAGGTAGCCGACCACCGGCTGGCGCATCTCCCAGGAGACGGTGCGGTCCGCGCCCTGCACGGTGTCGGACACCTTGTCGCCGTTGGACATCACCTCCCACTCCTGCGGCACGGTGGCGTGCAGCGTGAAAGTCGCCTTGTCCAAGGGCGTGTCGTTGAGCGGGTACCAGGCGCTCGCCGAATGCGGTTCGCCCGCAACGAAAGCCCCGCCACTGGGCGAGAACCACCACCCGTCGCCATCGGCGCCGGTTGCCGCGCCCGCATACTGCACCTGCACGGTGAACGGCAGGCCGGGCAGCAGCGGGATCAGCGGCGTCACGACCAGTTCGTGCTCATCGGTGCGGTCGAACCAGGCCGGCAGCCCGTTGACCGACACCTTGGAGATCTCCGGCCCGCTGTAATCCAGGTTGAAGGTGCGCAGCGCCTGCGTGGCCACCGCGTCGATCCGGGTCGACCCGGTCAGCTGATGGGACGGCGGATCGTAGGAGATGGTGACGTCGTAATGGTCGGCGTGATAGCCGCCATTGCCGTCCATCGGATAGTAGGGATCGCCCAGCCCGGGCGAGCCGGCCAGCGGGTCGCCCGAATCCGCCTGCGCGGGAGCCGCATTCGCGCCCGCCAGCAGTACCGCCCCCACCGCCAGGTACCGCCAGTTCCGCCTCATGCGCTGCACCGACCCCTTTCCGTGATCGACCGCCGACCAGCCCGATGCTAATCGGCGCACCCCTCAGTTACCGCTGCCCGACACGGCGACGCTCGCGCCCAGTCCGATGATCATCACGCCACCCGCGCCGCCGACCACCTCCAGCCGCTTGGGCGACCGGGCGAACCAGTTCCGCGCGGTACCCGCCAGCAGGGCGTAGACCGAGTCCGAGATCAACGCGACCACCAGGAACAGCCCGCCCAGGATCAGCATCTGGACCGGGACCGCGCCCGCCTTCGGCGCCACGAACTGCGGCAGCACCGCGGAGAAGAAGATGATGGCCTTCGGATTGGTCAGCCCGACCAGCACCGCCTGGCGCAGCACCCGGCCGTTCTCCATGGGTTCGGCCTTCGCCTCGAAGGCCTCGCGCAGTGAACGCCGTTCCCGGACGGCCTGGATGCCCAGGTAGATCAGGTACAGCGCGCCGGCCAGCTTCACGATCGAGAGCGCGATGGCCGAGGCGGCGAGAATGGCGCCCAGCCCGGCGGCCACCAGGCCCAGGACCGCCATGACGCCGGCCGAATGGCCCAGCACCGACAGCAGAGCCGCGCGCCGCCCGTAGGTCAGCGCCCGGCCGATCACGAAAAGCACACCGGGACCGGGGATTATGACAATGACAATGGATGCGACGAGAAACGCCAGCATATTCGCGGCGGGAATCATCCGATCATTCTATTTTCGGCGGGCGCGCCTGTCGCCCTTATTGTTGCCTGTCGCCCGGATTGTTCAGCCGCGCAGTTCTTCCGGCAGCTGCTGCGGGTCCAGCAGCAGGCGTTTGGCGTCCGCGCCACGCACCTTGGTGGCCAGGTCCAGATTGTCGGTGAGCAGCTTCCACTCCGCCTCGTTGATGGCCCCGCGGGCGCGCTCGATGATGTTCAGGTCCCGGGTGCCCCAGGCAATGGGCATGGCGCTCACCGACTGCCACAGATCCCCGACCGGGCCGGGCGCGCGGTCCACCCGCACGGTCACCGCGGGCACGCGCTCCCCGGCGCGGGCCCGATGCCCGGGTAGTGAGCGGACCGTGCGGGTCACCAGCGCGTAGCGCGGGCCCGCGGTATTCGGCTTGGCCAGATCGACCAGGGCCAGCAGGGTGGCCCCGTTCCCGTGGGTCTCCGACACCACCGCGGGCACCAGATCGCCGGCGGCGTACAGCTTGTCCACCCGGCCACGATGCGGCGTCCAGTACCCGATGAACAGCGCGGTCACCGCGGCGAGCAGGAACGCCACCGCCAGCAGCCAGGACCAGGGGTGGTTCACCCAGATCAGGAATGCCGTGCCCAGTCCCAGCCCGATGGCCGCGCTGTACGCCCAGATGCGAAGCCGCCGCAGATACGCGACGACCTCGTTGACCGCCCGGGCATGGGCGCGATCCACCGCGAATTCGAAGCGCCGCACGTGCGTCCCTCCCGCCTTATGGAGGCTCTTCCTCCACTTATCCTATCGTCGGCCCCAGCAGGTCGTCCGCATCGGTGATGCGATAGGCATACCCCTGCTCCGCCAGGAAACGCTGCCGGTGCGCGGCATACTCGGCGTCCAGCGTGTCACGTGCGACCACGGAATAGAAGTGAGCTTGGCCGCCATCGTGTTTGGGGCGCAACAGCCGCCCGAGCCGCTGCGCCTCCTCCTGCCGCGACCCGAACGTGCCCGAAACCTGCACCGCCACAGAGGCTTCCGGTAGATCGATGGAGAAATTGGCCACCTTCGACACCACCAGCACCGGGATCTCGCCGCGGCGGAAGGCGTCGAAGAGCTCCTCGCGCTCCCTGGTGCGGGTGGAACCCTGGATGACCGGGGCGTTCAGATGCTCGCCCAGCTCGTCCAGCTGATCCAGGTAGGCCCCGATCACCAGGCTCGGCGCATCCTGGTGCCGGGCCAGAATCGACTCCACCACCGGCAGTTTGGTGCGCGCGGTCGAGCACAGCTTGTAGCGCTCCTCCGGCTCGGCGGTCGCGTAGGACATGCGCTCGGCGTCGGTCAGGGTGACCCGCACCTCGATGCACTCCGCGGGCGCGATCCAGCCCTGCGACTCGATGTCCTTCCACGGCGCGTCGTAGCGCTTGGGGCCGATCAGCGAGAACACATCGCCCTCGCGGCCGTCCTCGCGGACCAGGGTGGCGGTCAGCCCGAGCCGGCGGCGCGACTGCAGGTCGGCGGTCATGCGGAAGACCGGGGCGGGCAGCAGGTGCACCTCGTCGTAGATGACCAGGCCCCAGTCCCGGCTGTCGAAGAGCTCGAGATGCCGGTACTCGCCCTTGGTCTTGCGGGTGACGACCTGGTACGTGGCAATGGTGACCGGGCGGATCTCCTTGCGCTCACCGGAGTATTCGCCGATCTCGTCCTCGGTCAGCGAGGTGCGGGCCAGCAGTTCGCGCCGCCACTGCCGCCCGGCCACGGTATTGGTGACCAGGATCAGCGTGGTGGCCTTGGCCTTGGCCATGGCCGCGGCGCCCACCATGGTCTTGCCCGCGCCACAGGGCAGTACGACCACGCCGGACCCGCCCGCCCAGAAGGAGTCCGCGGCCATTTCCTGGTAGTCGCGCAGATGCCAGTCGCTGGACTCGTAGTCCAGGTTGATCTCGTGAGCCTCGCCGTCCACGTATCCGGCGAGATCCTCGGCGGGCCAGCCGATCTTGAGCAGCATCTGCTTGATGCGCCCGCGCTCGGACGGATGCACGACCACCGTGTCGTCGTCGAGGCGCTCGCCCAGCATGGGCTGAATCTTCTTGTGCCGCAGCACTTCTTCCAGCACCGCGCGATCCAGGCTGACCAGCACCAGCCCGTGCGCGGGATGCTTGACCAGCTGCAGCCGCCCGTAGCGGGCCATGGTGTCGACGATGTCCACCAGCAGCGGCTGCGGCACCGCGTACCGGCTGTGGCTGACCAGTGCGTCCACCACCTGCTCGGCGTCGTGCCCGGCCGCGCGGGCGTTCCACAGCGCGAGCGGTGTCACCCGATAGGTGTGCACATGCTCGGGCGCGCGCTCCAGTTCCGCGAACGGCGCGATGGCCTGCCGCGCCGCATCGGCCGACTCGTGGTCGACCTCCAGCAGCAGCGTCTTGTCGCTCTGCACGATGAGTGGACCGTCGGTCACGACACCTCCTGGCTTTGTCCGAGCCCGAATGGGCCTGGTCCATTCTCCAGGAAGTCACCGACAATGCCACGTGACCTGCGTCCTTTTCACTCATGGCGCACGTGACCGGCCCGGAAGCGGCCGATCGATCTCGCGAAAACGGTCAAGACCCGAGTTTCGGTGGCTACGATCACTCCAACTTGGACGGATGTCCATTTGGACGATTGACCTGAAAGAACTGAACAGCGATGCCGATACACAGCACCACCACGGCCCGGATCGGGCGCGGGCGCGCCGGACGCTGGATCCGCGGACTGCTCACCGCGGCACTGGCGGGTGCGCTGATCGCGCCCGCCGCCGTCGCCCAGGCCGCGCCCGCGGGCTCCGCGCTCGCGCGGCTCCACACCGACGGCGTGCGGTTCGTCGACGACAGCGGCCGCGTCGTCCTGCTGCACGGCGTCAACAATGTCGACAAGGAGCCGCCCTTCCTCGAACCCGGCGACGGCCTCACCGTCACCGCCGACGATGCGGCGCTGCTCGCGCGGCACGGCTTCGATACCGTGCGGCTCGGCGTCTCCTTCGACGCGCTCATGCCGACCAAGGGCGTGGTCGACACCGCCTACCTCGATCGCGTCGCCGGCGTGGTGGACACGTTGGCGCAGTACGGGATTCACACCCTGCTCGACAACCACCAGGACGGACTCTCGAACATCTGGGGCGGCAACGGCTTTCCCGAATGGGCCATCCACGCGCGGCCCAGCGGCCTGGAGCCCAATGTCGGCTTCCCGTTCTATTACCTGATGCCCAGCATGAACTCCGGCTGGGACGAGGTCTGGAACAACACCTACGGAGTGCTCGACTACCTGGGTGACGCGCTCGGGGCGCTCGCAGCGCGGGTGAGCGGGCACCCGGGCGCGCTCGGCATCGAATTGCTGAACGAGCCGTGGCCAGGTTCGGCCTTCCTGTCCTGTTTCCCGAACGGTTGTCCGGGCTTCGACGTCAAATACCAGGCGGCCATGCAGAAGCTGACCGATGCCGTGCGCGGCCGCAACGGCGACCTCATGGTGCTGTGGGAACCCAATGTCACCTGGAACGAGACCATGCCCACCAATCTGGGCAAGAATCCGCCGATCAGCGCGCCCGACATCGCCTTCGCGCCACACGACTACTGCATCCCGAGTCAGCTCGCCATCTATTCGGGGCTGCCCGCCTTCCTGCGCGGTCTGTGCCCGGTGCAGCAGGCCAAGACCTGGAGCAATATCGACGCCTTCACCGCCCGCACGCAGTTGCCCACCCTGGTCACCGAATTCGGTGACGGCGACGCGTCCGTGCTGAGCAATACCCTCAGCCGCGCCGACGAGCGCTTCGTCAGCTGGCAGTACTGGACCTACACCTCGCGGTTCGGCGCGGGCGGGCCGAAGCCGGACCCGTTCCTCGGGGATGTCGGCAAGCAGCTGGTGCGGACCTATCCGCAGGCCACCGCGGGCACGCCGGGGCGGATGATCTTCGATCCCGACACCGGTGACTTCGCCTACCGGTACACCCCGCGCCCGGCGAGTGGGCCGACCGAGATCTATGTGTCGGATGTGCACTATCCGGACGGGTACGCGGTACGGGTCGACGGCGGCCATGTCACCTCCGCGGCGGGTGCCCGGGTGGTGACGGTGGAGGCGGACGCGTCGACGCCGGTGACCGTCTATGTCAACCGGCCGGGGTCGAAGGGTGCGACCGTGCCCAGCGGTCCGATCGGGACGGGTTCGGCGGACAGCGGTTCGGCGAGCGGCTCGGCCGACAGTGGTTCCGCGAGTGGCTCGGCCGACAGCGGTTCGGCCAGTGGCTCGGCGGGCACCGGATCGGGGACCGGTTCGGCACGCTGATGCGCGAAACCCGTTGATGTGCTTATGTAACGAGTCGAGGGTGGGGAGCGACACAGGGCGCAGGGACAATGTTGGACCTGCGCCCAGTTTGATCCGATCGAGAGGTATAGACCGTGAACGCCTTCAGCCTGCAATTGCTCAGTGCCCTCCCGACCATCCTCGTGAACCTCTCGTGGCTGGGCATGCGCGGGCTGTCCATGCTGCACTGAGAAATTCATGCGATTCTGATATAAGCCCCATGTCGGATGCGCTCGCAGGCGGCACACAGGTATTCTCACCGCGTTCACAGCCGTGAATTGTTCGGTGAGAAAGGTTTTCGCTAGTGAAGTTCGCAGGAACGAGGACGCTGGTGCGCCTCGTACTCGCCCTCGTGGCGGTGGCCGTGGCCGTGCTGGCCGTTTCCGGCTGTTCGATGCTCCAGGACGCCAGCAAATCCGACACCGCCAAATCCAAGGTGGGCGACTGCATCAACGTCATCGAAGGCTCGGCCACCGACTCGAAGACGGCGCCCGTCGACTGCTCCGACCAGAAGGCGGTGTACAAGGTCGCGGCGGTCTACGACAAGAAGACCGACTGCAAGGAGGAGGAGACCTCCTACGAGGAGACCCTCAATGGCGGCACCACCGCGTTCCTGTGCCTGAGCCCGAACTTCAAGGAGGGTGCCTGCTACAACGAGAGCCCGTCCACCGGCTACAAGTACGTGGCGTGCACGGCTCCCGAGGCGTCCTTCAAGGTGCTCAAGCGGATCGAAGGCCAGGACGACGAATTCGCCTGTGACGCCAACACCGCCACCAGCTTCCGCATCGTTCACGACCCGAAGACCACGTTCTGCCTGGGCAGCCCGAAGGGGTAGCCCGGCACTCGGGACTTGCGGCCCGGTACGCGGACGACATGACGAATGTCGTTCGGGTACCGGGCTTTTCCTGTTCCAGGGCGACCGAGGCCGCTATTCGACCAGGGCGACCGACGCGATGCGGTGCAGCGTGAAGTGGCGGACCGCGCCGGTGACCGGATCCCGGGCATCGAGCTGGCCGCCGCCGACCTTGAGGGGTTCGACCACGCGCTGGGTGGCGACGCCCTGGGCATCCACGTAACCGATGTGGACGGGGCGGCGGGTGCGGGCGGCCAGCTGCAGCAGGTTGAGGGTGGCGGCGGTGCTGGTGCGGGAGCCGTCGGAGCGCACCGCCTGGCCGGGGCGGACATTGGCGGCGCGTTCGCCCGCGCGGAGTTCGGCGACCAGGGATTCGAGCTGTTCGGTGCTCGGCGGGCTGGGCCGCCAGTTCGGGCGCTGCGGGCCCCGCGTGGACAGGCGGGCCCCGCGGGGTCGCAGGTCGACGATGGCGCCGGACGAATCCTCGCCCGCCGGGCTGAAACCGGCGGCGCGCAGCCGCTCCAGCACCTCGCCCAGCGGCGCCTGCGAGATGGCGACGGTCGGGGCCACGGCGCGCAGCGCGAGTTGGCCGGCCACGGGCGCGGCCAGCACCTCCGCCAGCAGCGTCGGGTCCTCGCTGCGCACGAAGCTCTGCGCCATGCCCGCACGCAGGCGTCCGTGGCGGCGGGCCACATCGTCGATGAGATAGGTCAGCGACTGGGGGACCGGGGTGCGGGAGTGCATGGTGAACAGGTTGTGCAGTTCCGCGGCCGTCGCGCCCGCGTCCAGCGCCCGGCGCACCGAGGTCTCGCTGATGCGGTAAACCGTTGCGGCGCCGGCGGATTCGACATCGGCGACCATGGCGACCCGGTCCTGGAGTTCCGGGGTGAGCGGACCGGGCGCGATGACCGTCAGATCCGCCTGCACCAGGACGTGGTCCACCGGCTCCGGCAGCGCGATCGCCATCTCAGATTCGGCGTCCTCGGGACTGCCGTGCAGCAGGGTCCAGCCCGCCGAGCTGAGGGCCCCGCGCGCCACCAGCCCGAGCGCCTCGGCCTCGGCCAGCGTGTTCGCCACCGCCTCCAGCCGGTAGTGCCGGCGCCGGCGCGGTTGCCGCCAGGCCAGGATCCGGCCCAGGTCGGCGGCGGAGACCTCGGTGCCGGGCGGGAATTCGGCCAGCGCGCCCAGCACGGCGTGCCGGTCGCGGACGGCGTGCACATACCGCAGCTCCGCCGACAGCGCGGCCAGGGGCTTGTCATTGGCGTCGCGCAGCCCGATCATCCACGGGAACCGGTCCAGGTCCAGCCAGGCCTGCGCCAGCACCGTCCAGCGCCGCGGCGGCACCACCGCGAGCCAGGCGTCGGCTGTGGTGGTGGGCGCCCAGTAGTCCTCGGCCCCGTCGTCGGGCGCGGGCTCGGGACTGCCCTTGTCGATCAGCCGGGCCGCGGTGAGGACCTCGGCCAGCAGGCCGACCCGGTTCTCCTCGATGCCGGTCTGCTTGGCGACGCGGCGCAGCTCCCGGACACCGAGACCGCCGGAGCGCAGCACCGGGGCGGGCGACCCACCCAGCGCGTCGAGCACGGCCGCACTGTGCCGCAGCAGTTCTCCCACCTCGCCCGCGGCCACCGCATTGATGTCGGCGGGGGCGTGCTTGGTCGAATCCGGGTGTGGCGGCACCAGCGCATGCGGATCACTGACCGGCTCGTTGCGCAGCACCTGCCCGACCGAGACCGGCAGCTCCACGGTCTCCTCGTCGATCCAGTTCAGCAGCCGGTGTGCCAGCAGCCGCTGCACCGGGCGCTCGGAGGGGGTGCCGGGCGCGGCATCGCGGGTGCGTCCGCGATGGCCGGTGCCGGCCAGCTTCTCCAGCAGAGCCCGCTCCTGCGGGGTGGACGCGGCCAGGGCCGCGGTGATCTCGGGTTCGGTGAGCGCGTCCGGCAGTTCGGTGGTGCTGCCCAGCGGCCACGGCAGCGCCTCCTGGGCGGCGGGGGTGACGCGCAGGGCGGTATCCGGGCCCCAGACGAGGGCGCGGGCGCGCAACTTCTGCAGCGCGGCATTGACGGTGGCCGCCGGAACCCGGTCCGACAGCAGCTTGCGCAGGGTCTTGGCGGGCAGCGGCACGCCGCGGCCGCCGTCTCCGGCGCCTTGCACCACCAGGGTTTCGATGACGGCGAAATCGAGGGTGTCCAGCTCGTCGCCCGCGCGCAGCACCGAGGCGCGCTGTTCGGTCCGCGCGGCCAGCACGGCCATCGAACCGGGCAGGGGGACGGCCAGATCGGGCCGCAACTGCAGCAGCGTCACGAGATCAGCGTCGCTGCGCTTGGAAAGCCATTCGGCCAGAGTCATATCCGCGCGGGCGGCGGATTTCGCGGACTTGGCGGGGCTGGCGGCCGCGTCGGCGGTCGTGGCTGAGGTGGGGAGGTCGGTCACTTCACCCGATCCATCGGGCAGCCGGCATGTCGGGCAATGCGCGGGCGTGGTTCATCGGGCACGGTGCGGACGCGGTTCAGCGGCCGCCGCGGCGACCAGGCGGTAGGTGGGGCTGTTGGCACTGTGCCCGCCCCGCGGGCCTGGGGTCGTATGCGCGGCGGCCGCCCGGGAACGAGCGCCGTTAACCGCATGGTTGTCGGTCGTACGTCGGATCAGCGGTTGACGATGGTGTGCGGGTGCACGTAGGGCAGCTGATCGGCCGGCAGCGGGAACTCGGTGTCCTCGCCGTAGGGGGACAGGCCACCGGAGCGGGTCGAGGAGAGTTCGGTGACCGCGTGATCGCCATTGGCCATGTCCGGCCAGCCATTGTCGACATAGGGTTTGTTCGATTTGTTCACCACGCGCTCATTCTGGCATGCGGCCCTCGGGACCGCCCCCTCCGGCACCCCGAAGTTTGCCCCCGCCACGGCGTTCCGCCGGCAACCCCGGAAATCGCGAATGCCCCGCATCGGCATTGATGCGGGGCATTCCGAAGAGGGAACGGGTACTACTGCGGCAGCAGGCCCTTGTTCGCCTCGAAGAAGTTCACGATGCCGGGGTCCAGCTTGGTGCCGTTGGCCTTGGTGGCATTGAGGAAATCCAGTGCGGGCTGCGGGATCTGGACGCCCTGCGACTGGGCGACCGCGATGGCGCGGTCCACGGCCTGGAAGACTTCCTGGGTGCCGTCGCTGCCGGCGCCGGGGCCCGCCTGCTGCGGGTTCCACTGCGGGGTGTCCGAGGTCGCGGGCGCAGGGGCGGTTCGCGGCGTGGATCCGCTGGTCAGGCCGAGGCTCGAGGAGCAGGAGGGCCAGGCGCCCCAGCCCTGCGTGGCGAGCACCTTCTCGGCGACCGCGATCTGCTGCTCGCGGGTGGCCTGGTTGGCGGTGGCGGCGTATTCGCCGCCGCCTGCTGCGTTCCAGGTGCCGGGCGAGAACTGCAGCCCACCCTGGAAACCGTTGCCGGTGTTGATGCCCCAGTTGCCGCCGGCTTCGCACTGTGCGAGGCGATCCCAGTCGGAGTCGGGTGCCGCGC
This sequence comes from Nocardia sp. NPDC059236, assembly GCF_042754085.1. Classification (NCBI taxonomy): domain Bacteria; kingdom Bacillati; phylum Actinomycetota; class Actinomycetes; order Mycobacteriales; family Nocardiaceae; genus Nocardia; species Nocardia sp. NPDC059236. Next base: position 121,404 of record NZ_JBHZAF010000002.1, on the reverse strand, counting down.
TGGCGTTACCCGCCATGGCCACTCCGGCGCCGCCGAGAGCGATGCCCGTCAGGGCAACCTTGGCGACAGTGCGGCCGGTGTTGGTCGGCTTGCGATGGCGTCCACTCATTTTCGGGTCTTTCCTCTCGTACGCGCCTGCGAGGCCGACTACCGGGGTCGAACTGAGAGGTCGTCCGGCCCGGCGCACTGGATGTGCGCTGTTCCTCGTCTTCGCCCCTTTCTCCAGTTGGGGGTCCGGTACCCGCGGGGCGAAGTTCGGTGCGGCGGGCCGGTGGCGCCGGGCTGACCCGGCGAGGAAGACACTACGACGACCGCCGCCAAAAATCACCATTTGGTAACCGACGTGTCTGTCCGGGTCACTAACCGGCGCAAGAGGTTCCGGATGGCTTCTGCGCAGGTGGTCACGGCGAGTCCCCGCCGATAGGGGTCTGTCACCGCTCTGTGACCTCCTCGTTATGTGACGAAGATCACACGCATGTCCGGGTAACGAACTGGGCAATCTCCGTGTCGTCGCCCGCGTGTCGGCAGAGTCCCGATCCTGACCCGGACGGTCAGCGGGACCGGCGGCCCGACCAGAGCGCGTAGACCACCGAGAGCAGGAAACCCAGCGGCGCGCACATGGCGAGCAGATACAGCCACAGACCCGGCTTCGCATCGGTCAGCAGATGCACGCCGAAGATCGCGAACACCGCCAGCAATCCAATCGCGAACAGGCCCAAGGCGATATACAGCAGCCAGCTCGCGGAACCGCGAGGGGCCTGCTTGGAAGAAGTGTCGGACACCTCTGAACCGTAAAACTGATGTGCTTGCGCTATTCGCACCGGGGTAGACTCAGTGTCAGTCGCGTCCTGCATAGCTGTGTGGGGCGCGTTCTTTTCGCAAACGGAAAGGTCGCCGGCGCATGCGTCCGGCGACCACGAATGTGCCCGGCTGCCCGGGCTTGAATGACGAACGGGTGAGCGCAGTGCCGACCGGCAAGGTGAAGTGGTACGACGTCGAAAAGGGCTTCGGCTTCCTTTCCCAGGATGAGGGCGAGGACGTCTATGTTCGATCGTCGGCGCTGCCCGATGGCGTGGAGGCCCTCAAACCGGGCCAGCGCGTGGAATTCGGAATGGCGGCGGGTCGCCGTGGCCCGCAGGCGCTTTCGCTGAAGCTGCTGGAGACCCCGTCCCTGCGCGAGGAGCGCGGCGGCCGTGGCGAGCGCGGCGACCGTCGCGGCGGCGGGCGCAATGACGCCCCCATCAATCGCAAGAGCCCCGACGAGCTGCACGGCCTCATCGAGGACATGATCACGCTGCTGGAGACCAAGGTGCAGCCGGATCTGCGCCGCGGCAAGTACCCCGACCGCAAGACCGCCCAGCGCATCGCCGAAGTGGTGCGCGGCGTGGCGCGGGAGCTCGACCACTAGGTCGCGACGAGAAGCCAACGGGCCCCGGTGATTCCATCACCGGGGCCCGTTCCGTTGTTGCGGCAGGTGGGATCTCAGCTGAAGAGCGCGGGATCGAACGCGGGGGTGTGCAGCGCCCAGATCCCGCGGGAGATGACACCCTCGTTACCGTTCTCGTCACGGGCGGGTATCGGCAGGTGCAGTTCCATGATGGCCAGGCGCACGTGCTCGGTCGGCGGGGTCTTGATGGTCAGGGTGAGCGGCTTGTCGTATTTGGGATCCTTATCCCGCTCCGGCTTGCCCGACAGCCGCCAGGGCTGCTTGTAGGTCAGGACCTCCGCGTCGGCCTTGTTGTTCGGCAGGCGGTAGCCGATCAGCAGCTCCCACGGCGCGTCGGCGACCTCCTTGGGCAGCGAGATCTGCACCGTCGAGCCCGGGGGCACATCGAGATCGGAGACGGACTGGGTGGAATTGCACTTGCCGATCGCCAGCCGGTCCTTCGACACCTCGAGGTCGCAGTACAGGAACGGATTCACCGACACCGACTTCCCGTGCGCGTACGCGGTGATCTGCGGATCCGGCTTGGTGGTGTGGCGGGCGATGACCACGATCGCGGCGAAATAGGCCACTGCCACCACGACTAGAACCGCCAGCAGAGCGATGATCGTGCGGGCTTTGGGTTGGTTCACCGGGGCTTCCTGTCCGTCACTGGGTGGGTTCCCCCGCGCCGTGCGCGGCGGGGATCTCCTGCTTGGCGTGCTGAGGTCGGTTACCGCCCAAACCGGGCAGCAGCGAATGACCACGGTAGCTGACCACGGTTTGGATCAAGCCCAGCGCCATCACCGACGCGACCACGGTGAAGCCGATCCACCAGGTCGTCGGCAACAGGACACCCAGGGCGCCGCCGAACACCCAGGCCAGCTGCAGCACGGTCTCGGAGCGGCCGAAGCCGGAGGCGATGGACTCGATGGGGAGATCGTCCTGGATGGAGGCGTCGAGGGACACCTTCGCCAATGCGCTGGTCCCGGCCGCGATCAGGGTCGCCACGGCTGCGCCCAGCAGGTTGCCCATCACGGCCGCCGCCACCGCGGCGGCGACACAGGCGATGGCGCAACTCAACACGATCAATTGCGGGCGGCCCAGTTTCATGCGGGCGCCGGTCGCGTTGCCGGTGAAATTGCCGATCGCCGCGGCCGCGCCGATGACGCCCAGCATGGCCAGCTGCTGGACCGGCCGATGCTCGGTGGCCTTGGCCACGAAGGCCGGATAGAAGAAGAGGAACCCGGTCAGCAGGCGCACGGTGCTGTTGCCCCACAGGCCGGTCACCACCGAACGGCCAAGGGGCTGGCGACGTTTGCTCGGCTGCACCCGGTCGGCCTGGCTCGGATCGAGCACCTCGGTGCGGGAGTCGCCGCCGTGATAGCCGATGGTGGCCGGGACCTCGCCCTCGGTGACCTCCACCCAGGAGGGAATACGCAGGCTCAGGAACGCGCCCGCCGCCGCCAGTCCGGCCGCGAACAGCAGTGCGCCCGTGGAACCCCCGACCTTGGCGATCAGGGCTGCCACGCCGCCCGCCCCCAGCGTGCCGCCGACCAGGCCGAACACGGTGAGCCGGGAATTGGTGCGCACCAGGTCGATTCCAGGTGGCAGTACACGCGGGGTGACCGCGGACTTGAGCACCGAGAATGACTTGCTGAGGATCAGCATGCACAGGGCCAGCGGGTACAGCGCCCAGTTGTCGATATTGAAGATGAGTAGCCCGGCGATCAGCACACGCAGCGCGAACGAGCCCGCCAATGCCAACCGGCGGCCGCGTTGCAGCCGGTCCAGCATTGGGCCGATGACCGGTGCGATCACCGCGAACGGAGCGATGGTGATCAGCAGGTACAGCGCCACTTTGGTTTTGGATTCCGCCGTGGCACTGGCGAAGAAGAGCGTATTGGCCAGCGCCACCGCGATCGCCGCGTCGGTCGCGAAGTTGGCCATGGTGGCGTAGATGAGCGCGGTGAGACCCGACTCCTCAGCCCCGTCGGCCTTGGCGGCGCGCTGGAAGGTCGCGAAACCGCTCTGCGTCAACTCGATGCTGCGGCGTGCGGCGACCCGGGTGACGGTCAGTTTGCGGGGCGGCTTGTGCAGCCCGCTGCTGTCCTGGGCATCGGGGTCGGCTTCGTGTGAAAACGATTGCGTGTGAGCCGTTTCCGGGTGCGGCGGTTCGGTGTGCGCGTGCCGCGTGTTGTCGGGGCGCGTCGGATAACCCTGATCGCGGTGTGCGGGCGAAGCGGATTCCGGCTCGGGTGATCGGGACGCGGACTCCGGGTCGTAGCGCACCCGCCGTGTGGTGCCGAAGTCGTGCGGCTGCTGCCACGCTTCCGGCTCGCTCGCAGTTCCCTTGGGCGACTGGGTTTCGTACGGCCGGGTCGGCGGGTTGTCCTTTGCCCTGTCATGCGTTTCGGCCTTGTCGTGGCGGCGGCGCGCCCAGCGCGACGTACGGCCCTCCGGTTCGCCACCTGAGCTGCGCGGAGATTCGCCACGCGACCTCGATGGCGGGTCGGTGGGACGCGCGGACATACGCCGGGCCAGGAATTCCGGCACTTCGCTCTCGTCGCCCGGCGGGACGGGTCGGCGGCCCGCGCGGTTGGCGGGCGGATAGCGGTCGTACCCCGGGTGCCGTTCGATCATGGGAGAGTCCTCGTCGCCCCAGCGACCTGGGTCGGCACCGGGGTCACGGGGAGGAGTCACGCACCCAATTCTTGCAGTGCCGTCGGCCGGTGGCTGCACTACGGCCGGTGTGGGCCGCCACAAGTTCGGAGCGACCGGTCGCGATGGACCAGATCAGGCGGGGACGAAACGCACTTCATAGGACGTCGGCCACTTCTTGCCGGTGAGGAGGAAGTGGTCGGTGCCGGGGAGGTGGGCGATGCCGTTGAGGACATCGGTGTCGGGGGTGCGGGCGCTGCGGGGGAGCAGGCCGGAGGCGTCGATCGCGGCGAGGACCTCGCCGGTGCCCGGATCGATGCGCAGGATGGTGTTCGTCGGCCAGGTGTTGGCGTAGACGGAACCGTCGGGGGCGCAATCCAGTTCGTTGAGCTCGGCATCCTTGTGGCTGGTCAGCGCCACGCTCCCGGTGATCGCGAAGGTGTGTGGATCGCGGAAGGTGAGGGTCGAGCTGCCATTGCTCATCAGCACGCGATCGTCCCGGGTGCACAGGCCCCAGCCCTCGCCGTCGAAATGCGTGGTGCGCAGTTCCGCGAGGGTGCCCGGGTCGCGGGCGATGGCCACGCCGTTCTTGTAGGTGAGCTGCCACAGCACGTCGCCGGCCCGGGTGATGCCCTCGCCGAACAGGGGCGCGGGCAGGTCGGCGCGGGCGAGTTCGGCGCCGGTGTTCAGGTCCGTGGCCCGGATCGAGGAATGGCCGGCGAGTCCGGTGCCCTCGTAGAGAACCGACCCGTCGACCTCCAAGCCCTCGGTGAACGCGCCCGGGTCGTGCGGCCGCGTGGCGACCACCTCGACCCGCAGCTTCGGCGTGTTGTCGCTGCTGGTGCAGCCGGTCGCGGTCGCAGCCAGGGCCAGGGCCGTGGACAGCGTGATCGTGGCGGCCGCTACCGGTGCACGGCGTTTGCGCTCCATACGGCAAAATGTAGGGCGTGAGCGCGGTTGGAGTTTCGGAGTCCGGTATGCGGCCGATCCTGGCGGAGGCGGTCGAGCTGGCCCGCCGTGCGCTCCTGGACCTGGAACCGGTCGGGGTGGGCGCGCATCTGGGCGTGACCGGCGAGGACGAATCCTCGGCCACCCATCACTTCGAGGCGACACTGCCCGGCTATCGCGGCTGGCAGTGGGCGGTCGTGGTGGCCGCGCCGCCGGAGGCGACCACCGCCACGGTGAGCGAGTCGGCCCTGCTGCCCGGGCCGGACGCGCTGGTGGCGCCCGACTTCATCCCGTGGGATCAGCGCATCCGCCCCGGCGATCTCGCGCCCGGCGATCTGCTGGCCCCGCCACTCGGCGACCCGCGCCTGGTGCCCGGCTATGTCGCCACCGGTGACCCGGCCGTCGACGAGGTCGCCCTCGAGATCGGGCTCGGCCGCACCCAGGTGCTCTCCCGCGAGGGTCGCGAGGAGGCCTCCTACCGCTGGTTCTCCGAATACGGCCCCGAGACCGACATGGCCCGCGCCGCCCCGTCCACCTGCGGCCGCTGCGCCTTCTTCGTTCCCATGGCCGGCGCCCTGGGCGCTGCCTTCGGCGTCTGCGCCAATGCCATGGGCGCCGACGGCCATGTGGTCCACGTCGCCTACGGCTGCGGGGCCCACTCCGACGTCGAACTCCCCACCGGCAGCGGCTCTCCCCTCTACGAGGCCTACGACGACGCCGCCGTGGACCTGTTCCCCACCGCCGACCTCCGCAACGGAACCGGTGCGCTGGAAGCGGAATCCGCCAAGAACGGCGAAGTAGACGGATCCGGCACGGTAGCGGGTGCGGAAGCGCCTGCGAGCGACGCTGATTCGACGCTCACCGTGGCGGACGCCGACGCGACCACCGATGCCGCCACGACCGACGCTGACTCCGACGCGATCGCCGACGCCGCCGCTGAGCCTGCCGCGACTGCTGACGCTGCCGCGACGACCGAGGCCGCGGAGGCCGAACTTGCCGCTGTGGCCGAGGTGGAATCGGGCGAGGCGGACGAATCTGGCGCGGTTCGGACTGCGGAGACCGACACGGTCGCCGCGGACACGAGCGTTGCGGCTGACGCTGATTCGGCGACGGGCCTGACTGATGCCGCGGATGTGCAGGCGGGTGTGGTCGATGCGGACGTCGAGGTCGCCGCTGTTTCGGTGGTGCCCGAGAGCGGCGAGGCCGCAGGACCGTCCGAGAACGCCGAGGCTGCCGGAGCGTCCGAGAAGTCGGTGGCCGCGGACGATTCCGGCGCGGCCGGGTTGTTCGAGGTGCGCGATCCGGATGCGGTGTACGACGATGCGTGGGCCGTGGATGCGGTGCGGGTGGAGCCCGAGACCGGTTCGGCCGAGTCGCGCTGAGGCGCTCGCCCGGATAGGTTGTAGCGCCGCCGGATTCCCGGCGGCGGGTGCGGTTTTCGATGGATCGCGCCGTAGTCCTGTGAAATACCCGGATGCTTGGCTCTGGCGTGCCATCAACGGTTGTGCGGAAGGGGTGTAGGGCGTGGTCGCGACCGATGCGGGGGATCCCTTCGGGACGGCGGAACTGCGGGCCGGGGTGGTGGCCGCCTGGCGCGGGTCGCCCACCCGGTTGCGGGAGGACGCCGCCACGGAGGCGGACCTGGTCCGGGCCGGATACCGGGACCGGCTGCTGACCGAGCTGGCGCAGAACGCCGCCGACGCGGCCGCCAAGGCGGGCGTCGACGGGCGGATCGCGGTGTGGCTGGACGGCCGCACCCTGCATGTGGCCAATACCGGTGCGCCGCTGGATGTTTCGGGCGTGCACGCGCTCACCGCACTGCGGGCCTCGGGGAAGACGGACGCCGCGGCCGTCGGGCAGTTCGGCGTGGGATTCACCGCCGTGCTGACGGTGTCGGACGAGGTGGAGTTCCGTTCGACCGGCGGCTCGGTGCGGTTCTCACGGGCCGAGACCTGGGCGCTGCTCGGCGCGCAGGGCATCGAGATCCCGCAGACACCGGACGATTTCGAGCCGCCCGCGCTGCGACTGGCCTGGGCCACCGCGGAGCAGCCCGTGAACGGCTTCGACAGTGAGATCGTGCTGCGGTTGCGCGAGCACGTGGACACCGTCGCCCTGCTCACGGAGATGCGGTCGGAGGCGGCCGATCTGCTGCTGGAACTGCCCGCGCTGCACGCCATCCGGATCGGTGACGACGAGATCGCCAGTGCTGAACGGGAACTCGGTGACGGCCTCACGGAACTGCGGGTCACCGGCCCGAATTCCGATGAGCGCGTGTGGTGGCAGTACCGCACCGAGCGCGCCCGCTGGCTGCTGCCGGTGCGCGACGGCCGCCCGATCGCCGCCCGCCCCGATGTGCTGCGCGCACCCACCCGTTCCGACGAGGAGCTGTCCATTCCGGCCCTGCTCATCGCCGACATCCCCATGCAGCCGGACCGCCGCCGCCTGCTCCCCGGTGCGCACCTGAGCGCGCTGGCCGCCGGTTACGCCGCGTTCGCGCGCGCCCTGCCGCCGCGCGACCGCCTGGTCCTGGTCCCCACTCCCGGCTTCGCCCGCAGCGAGGCCGACGGCCTGCTCCGCGAGGCCCTGATCGCCGAGCTCCGCGACAACGAGTGGCTTCCGGTCCTCGCCGGCCGTCCGGAACGCGCTGCCGAATACGCCCCGGTGCCAGAAGAATTCGACGCCGCGTTCGGCGAGACGGCAGCCGGCAGTGGTACCGAGGCCGATGAGGTGCGGGCATCGGGCGATCCCGATACCGCGGCCGCGCTCGAACTGGCCGCCGCGCCGGACGTCGACTCGGCCGCCGCGCCGACCGCCAGGGCGAGTGCGGTATGGGAGCAGGAAACCCTGCCGCTGTGGGATCTTCCGGCCCAGGACGAGGCGCCCGGCGACACGGTCGAACCCCACGACGCCATCGGACCGCACGATGTGGTCGCGACCTTCGACTCGACCGAGTTCGAGGAACCATCCCCGGTGGACCTGGGGATGGTTGTGGATGAATCGGCGATCACCGAAACCCTGGGCGCGGATTCGCGGGCGAATGTCGCCTCGCCGCGCCGGGCCACCGTATTCACCGGTGCGACCGTGGAATTGGCCGGTCTGCTGGCGGACATGGCCGGCCCGCTGGTGATTCCGGAGCTGTCCGGCCGCATGTACGCCGATGCCCTCGCCGTGCTGGATGTGCACCGGATCGGCCTGGCGCGGATCGCCGAGCTGTCGAGCAGCCTGGAACGTGACCCGCAGTGGTGGTATTCGCTCTACGACGCCCTGGAGCCGTTCGCGGTGGATCCGCTGGCGGTGGAGGAACTGGGCGCGCTGGCGGTGCCGCTGACCGATGGCCGCCTGGTGACCGGCCCGCGCACGGTGGTGCTGGATGACCGTCTGGAACAGGCGATTCCGGTGCACTGGGCACGTCTGGTGCACCCGGAGGCGGCACACGAGCTGCTGGGCCGGCTGGGTGCGCGCCCGGCCACGCCGGAGGATCTGCTCAATGACGCCGGGCTGCAGGCGGTGCTGGAGGACGATCCGAGCGATCCGGACACCGTCGACGCGGTGCTGAAGCTGGCGGCCACCACCCTGGCCGCGCCGGGTGTCCTCCCGTCCTGGCTGGGCCTGGTCGAATTGCCCGATGTCGACGGCGAATCGACGCCGGCCGACGAACTGCTGCTGCCCGATGCGCCGCTGGCCCGCGTGCTCGTCGAGGATTCGCCCTTCACCACCGTGGACGCCGGCGTGCTCGAGCGCTACGGCCCGGAGGCCCTGCGCGCCATCGGTGTCGGCTGGAGCTTCACCCTGGTCGCCGAGTCGGATCCGACCGGCCCGGACCACCACCTCGACGACGAGGAGACCTGGTGGGAGGGTCTGGCCGAGGATCCGGCCGAACTGGTGGCCGTCCGCGACCTGGACCTGGTGGACGACGCCGAATGGCCGGAGGCGCTGCGGCTGTTGCTGTCCGATGAGACGACCCGCCGGCTGCTCGCGGACCGCGACGGCTACACGGCCTGGTGGCTGCGCCATCACGCCCACGTCGACGGCATTCCGCTGGGCCTGCTGCGCCACCCGGACGACACCCTGTTCGCGGGTCTGCTCCCGCAGCTGCCGGGCTTCGACGCGAACGATCTGGCGGTGCTGCGCGGCGTGCTCGCCGACCCGGAGGTGCTCACCCCCGCGCTGGCCGAGGAACTCCTCGACGCTCTCGCAGATCCGGCGAGAATGCCCACCCCGGAATCGATTTCACAGACGTACCGCTATCTGGCCGAGGCGCTCGACGCGGGCCGCCTGGACACCGAGGATCTGGTGCTGCCGGGTCAGGTGCGCGCCCTCACCGGCGAGGTGATCCCGGCCGCGGACGCCCTGGTGCTGGATCGCCCGTGGCTGGGCCCGGCGCTGCCCGCCGACCGGCTGGTCGTGGGTGACCTGGCGTCGGCACGTCCGCTGGCCACGCTGCTGGATCTGCCGCTGGCCTCGGAGGCGGTGACGGCGGAGGTGGTGAGCACCGGCCGGGAGACCAGCTGGACCGCCGAGCCGCTGGGCGTGCTGCTGCGCCTGCAGTTCGACTTGCAGCTGCCCGCAGGCGATCTCGTCGTGCACGACGAACTCCGGGTCCGGCTGACGGGTGCGTTCGAGGCCACGGTGACGGTCGCGTGGTGGCGGGAGGGCGATATCACCCACGTGCAGGCGCAGCCGCAGAACTTCTCGCGCCGCTGAGGATGCGTGCCGGCCCGAATGGCCGTGCGCGGGCCCGGCCTGGTTGAGATACACAGGCGGGCAGGCGAATTCGGGTCCGGCGCGGGCGGTGCTGCACAGTGCCCGCGCCGGAGCGGGGGGAGGCCCGGGTCAGGCCGCGTGGGCTGCCACGGTGGTGGCGAGGACATCCAATTGCTGACGGACGGCGGCGCTGTCGTTGTCGACCAGCCAGCGCAGCACGATGCCGTCGATGGCCGCCAGTATGAAACGGGACAGCGTGTCGACGGGAACGGTCCAGGAGGTGCCGGTGGCTTCGCGCGCGTGTTCGATGACGTCGGCGACCGTGGAGTCGTTGAAGGTGTACTGCTCGCGTGCGATGGCGAGTTTCGCGGGCGTCTGCTCGCCTTCGCGTAGGGCGTAGGTGGTGGTTTCGTAGGTGAGTAGTTGGCGCTCCGGAGTGGCTTCGATGTTGAGCCACATGAGTTCCAGACCGGCGCGCACCAATTGTTGCAGCGCTTCTTTTCCGGTTCCGACGTCCTGCCATACCGTTTCGTTGGCATCGACGGAATCGCGCAATTCCATCGAGAGCGCCTTGACCAGCTCGGTCATCAGCTGATCTTTGTTTTCGAAACAGTAATGCACCACACCGAGGGAAACACCGGCTGCCTGGGCAACATCGCGCGTGGTAACTCCTGCCACGCCCTTTTTTTCGGCAAGGCCGATGGCTGCCTCGATAAGGTGGGCCCGTCGTTCTTCGACGCTCAATCGGGAGGACACTCCAGGGAGTTAAGCCTCCGAGGCGCGTGCAGTCAATTCGCACGGTCCGCAAGTTCGTTTTGTCAGGCCCCTCTGGACGGGCGACCAGTCGCTTCTGGTGCTAATCCGAGCCCGGGGTCCGCTAATCCAGACCGAGTTGTGCGCCTTTGTCCCCGCGCCGCGCGCTCCGGCGCTGAATCGTGAAGATCGTGTAGCCGAGCAGACCCACCGCCAGACCCATCAGGCAGACCGGACGCGCGGTCGCCCACGCGTCGTTCGCCCACACCGCCACCGTCGCGATCAGGAAACCGATGGTGCCCACGGCCAGCACCGGGCGCGGATCGGTGAAGCGCGGGGGAATCTCCGGAACGGGCGGCGTGGTCACCCCACCAGACTAGAGGGCAGGGGCCGGTTCGGGTGGCGCGCCGGGGCGGCCGGCCCCCACGCACCGGAACAGCCGACTCCCGCGCGGGCGGTCCCGTATCGTTTGCCTCTGTGACAACGCCTTCCGACATTCGAGCGCTCGCCGGTGAACTTTCGCTGGCGGTAGTGCGCTTGACTCGGCATCTGCGAGGCCGGCGGGCCGATGCCCAGATTTCGCTGACCCAGCTGTCCGCGCTCGCCACGCTGAATCGGGAGGGCGCCATGACGCCGGGCACGCTGGCCGCCAAGGAGCGGGTGCAGCCGCCGTCGATGACCCGGGTCATCGCCTCGCTGTCGGAAATGGATCTGGTGGAACGCAATCCGCACCCCACCGACGGGCGGCAGATCATCGTGTCGCTGTCCGACGCCGGGCGGGCCCTGATCGCCGACGAGAACCAGGCCCGCGAGGCCTGGATGACCGATCAGCTGTCCCGGCTGTCCCCCGCCCAGGTCGGCGTGCTCGCCGAGGCGGTCGGGATCATGAAGCAGATCGTCGACGAATCCGAGTGATTCAGTAGCCGAAACGCCGGTCGCTGTCGACGATTTCGCGGCCCAGAGGGAACAGCGAGATCGGGATCAGCTTGAGATTGGCCCAGGCGAACGGGATCCCGATGATGGTGACGGCGAGGGCAATGCTGGTCATCAGGTGGCCCAGCGCCAGCCACCAGCCCGCCACGATGATCCAGACGATGTTGCCGAGCATCGAGCCCACGCCCGCGCTCGGCTTCTCCACCGCTTCCCGGCCGAAGGGCCAGAGCACGAAGTAGGCGATGCGGAAGGATGCGACGCCCCACGGGATGGTCACGATCAGCACGCAGCAGATCAGCCCGGCGACGACATAGCCGATGGCCATCCAGAATCCGACCAGCACGAGCCACAGGACGTTGAGTATCAACTGGATGGGTTTCACGTATCCCAGCATGCCAGCGTCCGGTGCTCACCCACCACCGGGAAAACCCTGAACTCGCCAAGGGTGACCCTCGTCCGAATTGGGTGAAATACCCCGAAAGGTGGGTTGAAGCATTGATCCGCCGTTAATGTCTCGCTATCTAGAGCTCATGCAGCTCTATTCATTCTTTCTGGCAAGAAAAGAATCGGGAGCGCATTTTGAGCAAATTGATGCGACTATCGGTGGCTCTGACGGCCCTGGCCTAGGCGGCCACCAGCACGCTCGTCGCGTGCAGCAGTCGACTCAGAAGAACCAGCCGAGTTCGGCGTCGCGTTCGGCGGCGAACGCCTCGTCGAATGCGCGCAGCACGGTCGCGTCCTTGGCCTGGATCCGGTTGGCGGCGGCGAAGACCCGGGCCCGGTACGCGCCGAAGTAGAGGCTGCCGAGTACATCGATGCCGAGCTCCAGATCCGGGGTGCGGCCGGTGGGCGCGCACTCGGCGATGCCGTCGCGCACCCGCAGCGCGAAGCTGCCGCCCGCGTCGCGGAACGGATCGTCCACGGACAGCACGACATCCAGATCCCGCTGGTAGGTGCGGGCGGTGAGAGCGGCGGGGACGTCCATGACCCGGGTCCACAGCGCGTCGTGGCGGCCGGTGACGCGCACCAGACGCGGATTCGTGACCAGGTAGGGGAGTGGATCGTTATCACTCAGCGTGGCCTCGACCGTGTCCACCAGATCCAGGCTCAGCAGCACCCGCCAGAGCGCGACATGGGCTTCCGCTGTGACAGCCCGCAATTCACGGACCGTGGCGGTGTTCTTGTCCCCGTGCCAGGCGCGCCGCAGGATGGCGTAGCCGTCCGGATGGATCAGGAAGAACTGCGGTGAGCTCTCCTCGCTCTGCACCACGTCGGCGAAGAACCGCTGCTGCCAGCGGGCTGCGGGCCGCGCCTGCGCGCCCGGGACCAGCCGCCGCCAGCGGTCGTAGATCTCGGGCAACCGGAGCTTCGCCTCTTCCCGGTCGGCGACCTGCACCCCTCCGGGATCCGGTGTGGTGGAACGGAATTCGGCGGTGCGCCCGCGCACGGATATCCCGTTCTCGACAATGGACGGGCCGTAGCCGAAGCGGCCGTAGATGGTGCCCTCGCTGGCGGTGAAGATGGTGAGCGGTATGCCCTCGGCCTCGGTGCGCCGATGCTGCTCGGTGTAGAGCGCCCGCAGAATGCCGCGCCGCCGATGGGTGGGCGCGACCACGACGCTGCTGACGCCGCAGGCCTGCACGGTGTGCGCGCCGGGCACGGTGACGGTCATGGTGCGGTCGTTGGTGTGCCCGACGATGCGATCGCCGTCCACGGCCACCAGGGCCCGCTCGGTCGGAAAGACGTCGCCGCCGTATTCCAGATCGGCCGGGCCGACCCGCATCCCGAAGCAGATCTCCGAGAGCCGGATGATCTCCGCCCGCTCGTCCGCTCGCGCCGAACGCACGGTAATGCCATTCGTCGATGCCATACCCCGAACATCCCACGTATTACCGGGCCTCGCACCCGATTTTCTCCGGCGCCACCTGCCGCCCCCGCCGCGGCAGGTGACACCGGAGCTGAGATCGTTTCCCTCTCACGGGAACAAGATTGCCGTCGCACCCCAGCGAGATTCTCAACAAGACCTTGTGAACGACGAACCCCGCCGCAACCATGCGTTGCGGCGGGGTTCGTCGGAAACCCTTCGGGCACAGGGCTCGTCGGGGTCAGCGACCGTTGATCTGCATGTAGTCGCGCTCGCCGTAGCCGGTGTAGATCTGGCGCGGACGGCCGATCTTCAGCGGCTCGCGGTGCATTTCGCGCCAGTGGGCGATCCAGCCCGGCAGGCGGCCCATGGCGAAGAGCACGGTGAACATGCGGGTCGGGAAGCCCATGGCCCGGTAGATGACGCCGGTGTAGAAGTCGACGTTCGGGTACAGGCGACGCTCGATGAAGTACTCATCGGTGAGGGCGGCCTCTTCGAGGGACTTGGCGATCTCGAGCAGCTGGTCGTCGCCGCCGATCTTGGCCAGGATGTTGTCCGCGACCTGCTTGACCAGGGTGGCGCGCGGGTCGTAGTTGCGGTAGACGCGGTGCCCGAAGCCCATGAGCTTCACGCCGTCTTCCTTGTTCTTGACCTTGCGGACGAACTCCTTGACGTCGCCGCCGCTGGCCTTGATGTCGTCCAGCATCTCCAGCACGGCCTGGTTGGCGCCGCCGTGCAGCGGGCCCCACAGCGCGTTGATGCCGCCGGAGACGGAGGTGAACAGGTTGGCGTCGGACGAACCCACCAGGCGCACAGTCGAAGTCGAGCAGTTCTGCTCGTGGTCGGCGTGCAGGATGAGCAGCATGTCCAGCGCCGCGGCGATCTCCGGGTCGACCTCGTAGGGCTCGGCCGGGAAGCCGAAGGTCATCCGCAGGAAGTTCTCCACCAGCGACAGCGAGTTGTCCGGGTACAGGAACGGCTGGCCGACCGACTTCTTGTACGCGTAGGCCGCGATGGTCGGCAGCTTGGCGAGCAGCCGGATGGTGGACAGCTCGACCTGCTCGGGGTCGCGCGGGTCCAGCGAGTCCTGGTAGTAGGCCGACAGCGCGTTGACCGCGGAGGACAGCACCGGCATCGGGTGCGCGTTGCGCGGGAAGCCGTCGAAGAACCGCTTCAGGTCCTCGTGCAGCAGGGTGTGCCGGCGGATCCGGTCGGTGAAGTCGTCGAGCTGGGCCTGGGTCGGCAGCTCGCCGTAGATCAGCAGGTAGCTGACCTCGATGAAGGTCGACTTACCGGCCAGCTGCTCGATCGGGTACCCGCGGTAGCGCAGGATGCCCGCCTCGCCGTCGATGTAGGTGATGGCCGACTTGGTCGAGGCGGTGTTCATGAAACCGGGGTCATAGGTGACGTACCCGGTGCTGGCGAGCAGCTTGCCCAGGTCGATCCCGTCATTGCCCTCGACAGCCTTGGCGACGGTCATCGGGTACTCGCCGCCCGGGTATTGCAGTACCGGCTTGGCGTCGTCGTCGACGTTGATGATGTTCTCAGCGGGCACGGAAGGATCCCTCTCAGGCTTGTAACCGTAGGCATCGGACACGGTCGGCGTGCGATGCGCTCGAGTCAACGCTAGCCGCTGTCCACTACGCCCGACCAATGAGGGTGGCTCTTTGCTACCTCACAGTCACATCGTTCGCAGGTGAGGAGAGCGGCGGTCATGTGCTATGAGCATGAACCCCGCGACATCACGCGAGCTGCACCTCCGGATACGCACGTGCCACCCGGTATCGAACGAACGCCGGAAACGCCACGGCCGCGATCATCATGCCGATCACGACCAGGACGCCACCGCCGGCCGCGGCCGTCGCGGTACCCACCGCCGCGGCCGCGAAACCGTGCGCAACATCACCGATGCGCGGTCCACCCGCCACGACGACGATGAAGACCCCTTGCAGTCGTCCGCGCATCTCGTCGGTCGCCACCGACTGCAGCATGGTGGTGCGCAGGGCCGCGGAGAACATGTCCACCGCCCCGCCGAAAGCCAGGCAGGCCAGCGCGATCCAGAGTGCGAGCGTCATGCTCAGCCCGTGCCCGACCAGGCCCACGGCCAGGCCGAACCCGACCATGCCCAGCCCCCACAGCACGATGCAGACCACCACGGCCAGACCCTGCCGCCGCACCCGCGACAGCCAGCCGGAGAACACCCCGCCCAGCACCGCGCCCACCGACATGGCCGCGAACAGCAGGCCCAGTGCCGTTCCGCCGGAAGCGGTGTCGCCGAAGCTGTCCTGGGCGATCTGCGGGAACAGGGCGCGCGGCATGCCGAACACCATGGCCACCACGTCGACCGCGAACGAGGCCAGCAGGATGCGCTGGGTGGCCAGGTAGGCGAAACCGTCGAACACCTCGCGCAGGCCCGCGCGCCGGGTCTCGCCGTGCGGCGGGATGGGCGGCAGCTTCCAGGTGGCCCACAGCGTGGCCAGCAGCGCGATGGAGTCGATCAGATACAGCGTGGCCAGGCCCGCGAACGGAATCAGCATGCCCGCCAGCACGGGACCGGCGATGGCGCCGAACTGCATGACCGTCATGCTCAGCGAATTGGCCGCGGGCAGCTGCTCGGGCGGCAACAGCCGGGGGTAGATGGCGCTGCGCGCGGGCTGGTTCATGGCGAAGAACGCCTGCTGCACCGAGAACAGGATCAGCACCAGCCAGGCATTGTTCAGCCCGGCGGCGGCCTGCGCCCAGAAGGCCAGCGAGGTCAGGCCGGTGCCCGCACTGGTGACGAGCAGCATTTTGCGGCGGTCCATGGCGTCGGCGAGCGCGCCGCCCCAGAGGCCGAAGACGATGAGCGGGATGAGGCCGAACAGCCCGGCCAGGCCGACATACGAAGAGCTGTGGGTGATGTCGTAGAGCTGTTTGGGGACGGCAACGACGGACAGCTGCGCGCCGATCACGGTGACGATGCCGGTGGTCCAGAGCCTCCGGTAGTCGGGATTCCGTAATGGAGTTATGTCGGCGAGCAGCTTCACCGGCCCAACCTAGCGACGTCGAAGAGCGCTTGGGAAGGCATTTTGGGCCGATCATCCCATCATTTGAACGTGAGATATCCAACTCTTTCGGGCCGGCGAGGGTCGGTCAGGGTTGCAGGCGTTCGACTTTCATGACCGACACGTCGGTATTGCCCGGTTCGACGGTGACCCGGATGCGGTTGTGCATGCGGCTGCGGCGGCCCTGCCAGAACTCCACGGTCTCCGGCTGAATCTGGAAGCCGCCCCAGAACGGTGGCACCGGGATGTCGCCGACCTCGGCGAACCGGGCGGCCGTCGTCTCCATCTGCCGGTCCAGCTCGGCACGGGAGGCGATGGGCCGCGACTGCTCCGAGGCCCATGCTCCCAGCCGGGAACCGCGCGGACGGGACTGCCAGTACACCTCGGTGGCCTCGGCCGAGACCCGCCGCACCGGCCCGCGCACGGTGACCTGCCGGCCCATGGCGGGCCACACGAAAGTGGCCGAGGCATACGGGGTTCGGGTCAGCTGGCGGCCCTTGAACGATTCGTAATTCGTGTAAAAAGTCACACCTTCGGGAGAAAGCCCCTTGCACAGGACAGTTCGCGACGCGGGCCGCGGACCGGTTTCGGTGATCTCGACGGTGCTCAGCACCATCGAGTTCGGATCGGTCATGCCCGCGCTGGTCGCGTCCTCGATCCAGTTGCGCAGCAACGGCTCCCAGCCGTCGGACAGCCAGGTCTCGTCGAGGTCGGTTTCCGGGCCCGGATGGTTGTCGCCCTGATCGACTCCGTACTCGACCCGCAGGGCAGCCATGTCGACGTCGGGCGTGGCTAATTTCTCCTGGTCAACCATGGGGCAGACGTTACTCCGGAGTAATGCGGGGGTTAAGCTCCAGTTGATCGGCGTGGCTGCCCAAAGATCGGGCGCCCGACTTTGCAAGGAGAGTCACAACATGACTGCCAGCGCTGCGGTACCAAGCTCGGTCGTCCCCGACGGCTTCGTGAGCGGTCTCGAGGGAGTGGTGGCCTTCACCACCGATATCGCCGAACCCGACAAGGACGGCGGTGCACTGCGGTACCGCGGCGTCGACATCGAGGACCTCGTCGGCAACTCGGTCACCTTCGGCGACGTGTGGGCCCTGCTGGTCGACGGCGAATTCGGCCGCGGCCTACCGCCCGCCGAGCCGTTCCCGCTCCCCATCCACACCGGCGACGTGCGCGTCGACGTGCAGGCCGGCCTGGCCATGCTGGCCCCGATCTGGGGCTACGAGCCGCTGCTCGACATCGACGACGACACCGCCCGCGAGAACCTCGCCCGGGCCTCGGTCATGGCGCTGTCCTACGTCGCCCAGTCGGCGCGCGGCATCTACCAGCCG
Organism: Nocardia sp. NPDC059236; assembly: GCF_042754085.1. Classification (NCBI taxonomy): domain Bacteria; kingdom Bacillati; phylum Actinomycetota; class Actinomycetes; order Mycobacteriales; family Nocardiaceae; genus Nocardia; species Nocardia sp. NPDC059236. The sequence goes on along the minus strand of NZ_JBHZAF010000002.1, from coordinate 103,737 downwards.
GCCGTGCCACAGGCGAAGATCGACGAATCGGCCACCATTACCGAGCGGTTCATGACCCGCTGGAAGGGTGACCCGGACCCGCGCCACATCGAGGCCATCGACGCCTACTGGGTGTCGGCCGCCGAGCACGGCATGAACGCCTCCACCTTCACCGCCCGCGTCATCGCCTCCACCGGCGCCGACGTGGCGGCCTCGCTGTCCGGCGCCATCGGCGCCATGTCCGGCCCGCTGCACGGTGGCGCCCCGGCCCGGGTGCTGCCCATGATCGAAGCCGTCGAGAAGACCGGCGACGCACGGGCTCTGGTCAAGGGCATCCTGGACCGCAAGGAGAAGCTGATGGGCTTCGGCCACCGGGTCTACCGGGCCGAGGACCCGCGCGCCCGCGTGCTGCGCGCCACCGCCAAGCGCCTCGACGCCCCGCGCTACGAGGTCGCCGCCGCCCTGGAGCAGGCCGCCCTGGCCGAGCTGCGCGAGCGCCGCCCCGACCGCGCCATCGAGACCAACGTCGAGTTCTGGGCCGCGGTGATCCTGGACTTCGCCGAGGTCCCGGCGCACATGATGCCCGCCATGTTCACCTGTGGCCGCACCGCCGGCTGGTGTGCCCACATCCTGGAGCAGAAGAAGCTGGGCAAGCTGGTCCGCCCGGCCGCGATCTACACCGGCCCGGCCCCGCGCAAGCCCGACGCCGTCCCGGGCTGGGATCTGGTGTCGCACAAGTAATCCGGTTCGAACACGACGGTGGCCCGCAGCGAGAATCGCTGCGGGCCACCGTTTTTCACATCCGTCCCCGGGTCACCCCCCAGCCCCGGGAAGCTCTCAGCCCTTCACCACGATGGTGCTGACGATCTTGTCGGCGAAGGTCTGCTTCTTGTCGTCCCAGGCGGGCCACAGGAAGCCGAGGTAGCAGGGGAGGGCGTCGATGAAGTGCAGCAGGCGGCGGCCGATGGCGAGACCGAAACCGACCGGCTGGCCGGTGGATTCGCGGACCAACCGGATACCGACCACGCGCTTGCCCGGGGTCTGGCCGGTGGTGCCCTCCTGGTGGCTGATGAACAGCAGGCCCGCGACGCCGACGACGAAGGCGAGCAGCAGGCAGATGACGCCCACCGCGTTCATCCCACCGCCCGTGCAGGACGTGTGGTAGGTGCCGGGCGTGACGCTGCACTGCACCTTCGACGTGCCGGCGGTGACCGCGATGGTCCGCAGGATCGTGCCGGGCAGAACCCAGATCGCGCCGTCGATCAGGTACGCGCCCACACGCGCGCCCCAGCTCGCATACTGTGCCCCGTACCCTCCGAACGGCGCATAGCCGGGCTGCGGCGCCCCGTACGCGGGTTGCGCTGCGCCGTAAGCAGGTTGGGGCGCGCTGTATGCGGGCTGCTGCGGAGCGCCGTAGGGGGACTGGGCGTCATAGCCGGGCTGCGGAGCCCCGTACGCGGGTTGCGGGGCGCCGTACGCGGGCTGGGGCGCACCGTAACCAGGTTGGGGTGCGCCGTAGGCGGGCTGCTGCGGCGCGCCGTAGCCGGGCTGGGGTGCGCCGTAGCCCGGGGCGGGCTGATCGGCGGGCGGGTAGCCGTATCCGGGCTGCTGCTGCGGGTACGGGTTGTTCGGGTATGTCAATGCGTTTCCTTGCAAAGGGATTGTTTCGGTCGGGCAGGCTACAGTCTGGAGCAATCCGGCCTTCGGGATGAACTGAAAATCCGACACGCCGTGAGCGCTGCGCGATTGCTGATCCGCTCACCAGCGGCGGCGTCCCGAGGTGCTCGTATTCGGGCTGCGGCGGCGAATCCTGCAGTGGAACAATGGATTACATCTGCACCAACGGCGGTGGCGAATTGGTTGCCGGATCGCAACGGTTGGAACAATCATGATCGCGGTCCTGGCTACTGCGACCGGATTCACATAACCTGCACCGGTGCTCGACGCAGGACTGTCCAGGCGCGGCTTCTTCGCCGCGGGCGCGGCGCTCGCCGCAGGCCTCGTCACCGCCGGATGCGGTGTGGCGAACGGCAATTCGTCCGACCGCATCCTCGATCCGCACGCCGGGGCCGATCCGGCCACCACGCCGGCGCGGCTACCCGCCGCCACGGTGTCGCCCGACGCCGTGGCCGCGAAGTATGCCGGTCGGCAGCCGCAGGGCTGGGGCATGGACCTCGACGGCATCGTGACCGGGTTCAATGCCACGGGCAAGCAGTTCGCGGTCACCTTCGACGCCTGCGGCGGCCCCGGCAACAACGACATCGACGAGAACCTGCTGGCCTTCCTGCAGGCCCAGCAGATTCCGGCCACCCTGTTCCTGAACAAGCGCTGGATCGACGCGAATCCCGGTCGCGCCGGGCAGCTGGCCGCCAACCCGCTCTTCGAGATCGGCAATCACGGCACCGCGCACTGCCCGCTGGCGGTGAACGGCCGCGCCGCCTACGAGATCAAGGGCACCGCCTCCCCGCAGGCGGCCGTGGACGAGGTGTGGGGCAACCACCAGCGCATCACCGCCCTGACCGGTCACGCGCCCCGCTTCTTCCGCGCGGGCACCGCGCACTACGACGACGTGGCCGTGGCGATCGTGAAGGACCTGGGCGAGACCCCGGTCGGCTTCTCGGTCAACGCCGATTTCGGTGCTACCGCGACCGCCGCCCAGGTCCAGAACAACATGACGGCCGCCAAGACCGGCGGCATCTCCCTGGCGCACATGCACCGCCCCAAGTCGGGCACCGGCGCGGGCATGCTCGCCGCGCTGCCCGTTCTGAAGTCCAACGGCTTCCAATTCGTGCACCTGCCATAGCCTTTCGGGCCGGGGCCACAACCTTTTAGGCCGGGGCCACAACCTTTTGGGCCGGGGCCACAACCTTTCGGGCACGTGCCACAGCATTTCGGGCCCGGCGGTCAGCCGGGTAGCGAGGCCGCCCAGTCCACCGCGACGGATTCGCCGCGGTCGACGGTGAAGAAGGCGACCTCCAGATGCCGGCCCAGATCCACCAACTCCAGGGCGGACAGGGGGACCGGCTGCACCACCCGCACCCGCCACGGTCCCGGCTCGTCCCAGGCGTGCAGTTCCAGATCCAGCCGCAGCACCGGATCGTCTCTGCCGGTGTAGTCGGCTGCGACCGGTGTCGCGGCCAGCACGGTGGCGCGGGCGCGGCGACCGTCGGCCAGGATCTTGGCGATATTGGTGCGCGAGGTCTCCTCGGACGCGGGCAGATACAGCACCACCCGGTCGTCATCGCCCGGATCGACCCGGCAGCAGACCACATCGCCGGGCTGCATCCACTGCCGATCGGCCGCGTTCACCCGCTGCCGCACCCGCGTCTCGTGGGCATGCCGGCCCTCGAGCTGGACCCGCACCCAGAATTCCGGCCCCTCGGCAGTGTCATGCACACCGAGCACGGTCGCGGTGCCCTCGACGCCGTGCAGCAGCAGTTCGCGCCGCGCGGCGTCGTCGAGCGCGGGCCCGCGGCGGGTGAGGCCGCTGGAACCGAATTGCGAGGACAGCCGGGCGAGCAGGCCGATTCGCGGGGCGGGCGCGACCTGCGGTCGCGGCCGACCGGAATTCGGGGGCGCGCCGCGTCCGGAATCGGGCGGCTGGTCGGAAGCGCTGCGCGGTCGCTCGTGTGCGGCCATGTCCATGGCGGTACACCGTAATCGCTGTGTGGTGCCCGACACAGCGATACCCGCGGTTTGCCGAACCCGCTCGTGGGAATGTTTTTCCGACCGGACCCGGGCGTGAGCGCGGGTGATAGCACCTCTACCCTTGTCGCCATGACCTCTGCGTTCCCGACCATCCCCGACGATCTCAAGCCCGCCGACGGACGGTTCGGTTGCGGCCCCTCCAAGGTCCGCCCCGAGCAGCTGCAGTCCCTGGTGGATACCGGCGCTTCGGTGTTCGGTACCTCGCATCGGCAGAAGCCGGTCAAGGACGTGGTGGCGCGGGTGCGCTCCGGTCTGCGCGACCTGTTCTCGCTGCCCGACGGTTACGAGGTCGTGCTGGGCAACGGTGGCACCACCGCGTTCTGGGACGCCGCCGCCTTCGGCCTGATCCGCGAGAAGTCGCTGCACCTGAGCAATGGCGAGTTCTCCTCGAAGTTCGCCTCCGTCGCCAAGGGCAACCCGTTCATCGGTGACCCGATCGTGGTGAAGTCGGAGCCGGGCGACGCTCCCGAGCCGACCTCCGACCCGTCGGCCGACCTGATCGGCTGGGCCCACAACGAGACCTCCACCGGTGTCGCCATCCCGGTGTCGCGCCCGGCCGGTTCCGAGCACGCGCTGGTCGCCATCGACGCCACCTCCGGCGCGGGCGGTCTGCCGGTGAACATCGCCGACACCGACGTCTACTACTTCGCCCCGCAGAAGTGCTTCGCCTCCGACGGCGGCCTGTGGATCGCGCTCATGAGCCCCAAGGCGCTCGAGCGGGTGGAGGAAATCAAGAACTCGGGTCGCTGGACCCCCGAATTCCTCTCGCTGCCGATCGCGATCGACAACTCCAGCAAGGACCAGACCTACAACACCCCGGCGCTTGCCACCCTGTTGCTGTTCGCCAACCAGATCGAGTGGCTGAACGGCAACGGCGGCCTGGACTGGGCCGTGAAGCGCACCGCCGACTCGTCCTCGCGCCTGTACTCGTGGGCCGAGACCAGCGCGTACGCAACGCCGTTCGTGCAGAACCCGGCGCTGCGCTCGCAGGTCGTCGGCACCATCGACTTCGCCGACACCGTGGACGCCGCGCAGGTGGCGAAGGTGCTGCGCGCCAATGGAATCGTGGACACCGAGCCGTACCGGAAGCTGGGCCGTAACCAGCTCCGCATCGGCATGTTCCCGGCCATCGATCCCGAAGATGTGTCGCAGCTGACCCGCTGCGTCGACTGGGTCGTCGAAAAGCTGGCCTGAGCAGTAAAAACGACATCGGTTCACGGTTCTCTCCCGATCTTCGGGAGATCGTGAAACCGGTTTCGCCGCTGAGGCGAATCGATCACACTAATGCGGCGCGGAAGTCTGGGAACAGATTTCCGCGCCGCGTGTCTTGCCCCATGATTCTCAGAAGTGCACTACTGTTCCAGAACGTGGGCGGTGTCGCGAGCCTAGCTATAGCTGTGAGTTGCGCAGCGAACAGGAGGTAACGGTGCGTGAACTTCGAGTAATCGGATTGACGCCCGATTCCACGCACATCGTGTGCATCGATACCGAGAGCGGCCAGAAGTACCGGCTCGCCGCCGACGATAAACTGCGCGCCGCTGCCCGCGGAGATCTTGCCCGATTCGGCCAAATCGAGATCGAAACGGAAGCCACGATGCGTCCTCGCGATATCCAGGCCCGTATCCGTGCCGGTGCGTCCGTGGAGCAGGTCACCGAAGAGTCGGGTATGCCGCTGTCGCGGGTGGAGCGTTTCGCGTATCCCGTTCTGCTGGAACGCGCCCGGGCCGCCGAGCTGGCGCAGAAGGCGCACCCGGTCCGCAACGACGGTCCCGCCGTGGAGACCCTCATCGAGATCGTGTCGGCCGCCTTCGCCGAGCGCGGCCACAATATCGAGGTCGCCGAATGGGACGCCTGGAAGGACGAGAAGGGCTACTGGGTGGCCCAATTGCAGTGGCAGGCGGGCCGTTCCGTGATCGCCGCGCACTGGCGCTACCAGCCGGACGCGCACGGCGGCTCGGTGGTGCCGCTCGATGATCCGGCCTCGGACCTGATCGATCCCGATTTCGGCCGGGCGCTGCGCGGCCTGGCGACCATCCTGCCGGACCAGACCGACCCGGTGGTGGACGAGGTGCCGGCCCCCGCGCCCGCACCGCGCGAGGAGCGGACCCCCGACTACGAGTCCGCGCCGGCGCGAGTCGCCAAGCAGCAGAACGTGGACGACTACTTCGAGCAGCGCGCCGCGGTCGGCGACGGCACCGTGCCGGTGACCGCCGCCGCCGCCCCGGCGCACGCGCCCGCTCCGGCGGCGAAGGAGCAGCCCGCTCCGGCGCTCCCGGCTGCCCCCGCACCCGCTCCGGCGGCTGCCGCCGAGCCCGCGGAACCGGCTCCCGCCCCGGCACAGCCGGCCGCGAAGGCCAACGCGCAGAAGCCGAATCGGGCCAAGCGGGGCGGCAAGGCGCCGATGCCGTCCTGGGAGGATGTACTCCTAGGCGTGCGGTCCTCCGGTCACTGAGTCCCACCGGGTAGGCCGCTCGAATTTCTCGGATGCTAGTGGGTTGCTGAATCCCTGGGCCATCCGCTCTGCGCCGCGCCGCGAAACGAGGTTCGCAACGGCGATATTTCGGCCCTCGCGGAGGTAGATTCATTGAGTCGGCGGTCAGCGCCGGGTCGATCCACGTCGATGCCAGCGATCGGCCGCCGGATGTTTGCTCAAAAGTAGCCAGCCTTTGTGTAGTGACTGAGGGGAGGTGACGTCGGTGCCATCAACGGTCTCGTCCCTGTGGTACGTCGACGCCCCCGATCCGGTGGCCGTGCTGCGTGCGCACCCGGGACCCGACCCGGACGCCGCCTTCGCACTCGCCAAACAGCTCAACCCGGACCGTGATGTGGTGCCCGCCGCCTCGGGCACCATGAAGGTGTGGGCGGGGCCGGATCCCGAATCCATCTATATCGGTTGCTATCCCGGCGTCACGGTCGTCTGCTCCGCCCAGGCCGCGCTGCCGCGCCCCACCAGACTGCCGGAGCTGCTGGTACGTCCGCTCGCCTCCGAGCAGACCTACCTGATCTCCTACGACCTGTCCCTGGGCTGGGGCGCGTTCGCGCATTGGGAACGCGGCGAATTCCGCCGCTCCTTCAGCGCGACCCGGGTCAATATCCTCGAGGACGAGGGCATGCCGCGGGTGTGGGAGCGGCCCTATTGGGCGGGTGACCATCCCATCCACCTCGTGCCCGGTGAACTGCCCGACCCGCAGTTGCTGCCCTTCGACCCGCCGGACTTCGCCGACGCCGCCAATCAGGAGTGGCTCGGCTTCCGTTATCGCGGCCGGGATCCTGAGCAGGCGCTGACCGCCGACGGGATCGAGGTGTGCGGCTTCTCGCTGTTCCCCAGGGGCGAGGCGCCGATGATGGTGGAGGTCGTGCCGGAGGCGCCCGTCGAGCACAACGGCAGCAAACGCGGACTGCTGGGCTGGCTGCGCGGCCGCGACCGGGTCTCCTGACTCAGAACAGCAGCAGGCCCAGCCAGGCCAGCAGGACGCCCGCGCCCAGGCCCGCGATCACCCAGCGGGTCACCGGGGCGTAGCGCCAGCGCCAGGCGGTCGGCGCGGCACCGCCCACCGCGATCAGGTTGACCGCCACCGACATCACCGGATGGATCTGGGCCAGCGCCGCGCCGAAGGCGTACACGCCGACGGCGGTCAGCGCGGCCACCATGACGACCACGGCGATGCCGCTGGCCCACGGGGTGGGTTCGGAATAGCCGTATCCATACGGTCCGTCGGGCGGATGGCTCACTGGGCACGCACTCTCTCGTAGAAGGCCATGGCGGCTGCGGTCGCCACATTAAGCGAATCGGTGCCCGCCGTCATGGGGATGCGGGCACGAATGTCGCAGGCCCGCATGGTCTCCTCGGTGAGGCCGGGGCCCTCCGCGCCGAGCAGCAGGGCCACCTTCTCGCCGGTCATGGCGGTGGCGAGGGTGTCGGCCTTGGGGTTCGGGGTCAGGGCGATGATCTGGAAGCCGTTGTCGCGCAGCACGTCCAGCCCCGCCGGGAAGGGTGGCAGCTGGGCGAAGGGGACCCGCAGCACGTGGCCCATGGAGACCCGCACGGCGCGCCGGTACAGCGGATCCGAGCAGCGGTCGCCGAACAGCACGGCGTCCGCACCCAATCCGGCGGCATTGCGGAAGATCGACCCGATGTTCTCGTGGTCGTTCACGCCCTCGAGCACCGCCACCGTGCGCGCGTCCGCGAGCAGCTCGCCGGCGGTGAGTTCACGCGGCCGATAGGCGCCCGCGAGAACACCGCGATTCAAATGGAATCCGACGACCTGCGCCATCACCTCGGCGCTGGTCCGGTAATACGGAATTTCCACTCCGGTCAGCTCCTCGGCGAGCTGTTCGTATCTCTTCGCGACACCGAACAATGCGAAGGGCGTGAATCGCGAGGCCAGCATGCGCTGCACGACCACCACACCCTCGGCGATCACCAATCCCTTGCCGCCGGGCAGGTCGGGGCGTCGATCGGCATTGTTGAGGTCGCGGAATTCGGCGACCCGCGGATCGTCCGGGTCGTCGATATCGATCACTTCGGCCACCGGGACATTTTCGCCTCCGCTGCGGGCGGGCGAATGCGCGGGGCATAAGGTGATCGAGACCCGATTCCGATCTATCGAAGAGGACAGCCCATGAGCAGCAAGCCGGAAATCGAGTTCCAGGATGGTCCCGCCCCCGCCGAACTCGTGATCAAGGATCTCGTTGTGGGTGACGGCGCCGAAGCCAAGCCCGGCGACACCGTCGATGTCCACTACGTGGGCGTCGAGTACGACTCCGGCGCGCAGTTCGACGCCTCCTGGGACCGTGGTGAGTCCATCGTCTTCCCGCTGCGCGGCCTGATCCAGGGCTGGCAGGACGGCATCCCGGGCATGAAGGTGGGCGGCCGCCGCCAGCTGACCATCCCGCCGAAGCTGGCCTACGGCGAGGCGGGTGGCCACCATCTGGCCGGCAAGACCCTCGTCTTCATCATCGACCTCCTGGACGTCGTGAACTGACGACTCCGGTCGACGAAAAACCCGTGCCCGCCGTGCTTTTCAGCGCGGCGGGCACGGTTGTCTTCGCTGCTGGAACTCACACCTTCACGACGATGCTGCTGATGATCTTGTCGGCGAAGGTCTGCTTCTTGGCGTCCCAGAGCGGCCAGAGCCAGCCGAGGTAGCAGGGGAGGGTGTCGACGATGTGGCAGATCTGCCGGACGAAGGCCATGCCGAAGCCCAGGGGCTGCCCGTCGGCCTCGCGGATCAGCTTGATGCCCAGCAGCTTCTTACCGGGGGTCTGGCCGCTGGTGCCCTCCATATAGATGAGATACAGGCCGCCGATGATCGCGATGGCCGCGCCGATGAGCACCAGCACGATCCCGCCCGCGGACAGCCCGCCCGAGCAGGACGTGCTGTAGGAGGAGTCGGTCGAGTCGGTGGTGCAGTTCATGTCCCTGGACCCGACCGCGAAGCCGATGCCGTAGAAGATGGCCGCGGGCACGCCGATGATCAGCCGGTCGATGAGGTACGCCCCGACCCGCGCGCCCCAACTGGCATAGGGCGCTTGGGGATACGCGGCATAGCCGGGTCCCGGCGGATAGCCCCCGGGCTGACCCGGATAGCCGCCCATCGGCTGCCCGTACCCGGGCTGTGGCTGTCCTCCGTACCCGGGTGGTGGCTGCTGCCCGTAGCCGGGCGGTGGCTGCTGGCCGAACCCGGGCTGCTGCCCGAATCCGGGCTGTTGCGGCTGCTGCGAGTAGGGATCGTTGCCGTAGGTCATCGGTTCCTCCCCAGAGGGAATGCGGGGGCTGGGCCCCCGCATTGTCTCCCGAATCCCTAGCCGACGATGGCGTTCATGATTGTTCCGGCGCTCGTGGCGGTCGCGCCGCCGATCATGGCGTTGGCGACCATCTTGGGGGAGGCCGAGCCGCCGCCCCACTTCTCCCAGGCGAAGCGCCCGCCGCCGTAGGTGATGGCCGCGACGCCCGACATCTGGGTGAACCAGGTGAAGTAGCGGAACATCTTCATCATCTTGTCGGCCATGGGCGGGGTTTCCGCGGTGGGGTTGCCCATCTGGGCGAGAACCGTGCCGTACATGTCATGCGCGGCCATCAGCATGCTCACGATCGTTCCTCTCCGGTACCGGGGCGGTAGGTGGAGCCAGGGTCGGTAGAGCGGTGGAGCTTCCGAAACGCGTCGATTAGAGCAATCCGGGCAGAGTCTATCCGGGCGAATCGCCGAATGTTGCTGATTGTTTGCGAACGTTATTTCCGAACGATGTCGACCGGGTCGGTGAGGGCGGCCGCGATGGCCGTTTGCTGCGGCACCCCGAGCTGCGGGAGCGCGCCCATCGCCTGGTCGGCCTGATTGCCCAATGTTTTGGTCACGGCCTGCAATTGGGTGACGCCACCGGTCAGCGCCTGCATGGCCGCCACCAGCTGGGTGCCCGCCTGATCGGCGATGGCCGGAATGCTCTGTGCCAGCGACGCGCCCTGATTCAGTTGGGTGCTCGCGTCGTTCAGCCTGCCGGCCGCGTCGCGTAGTAGTTGCCCGACCTTGGTATCCGGAGTGACTTGCGTGCCGGTCAGATTGGCGAAGCCGCTGAGCTGGGTGTTGGCCTGATTCGCCACGTTCTGCAGACCCTGCAGCTGGGCGATGACATTCGCCAGCTGCGGATCATTGGCGAACGGCAGCGCCTGCAGCAGCGGCACCACGAAGTCGAGACCGTTGGACAGCGTGCTCGCCGCCTGGGAGACCTGCCCCATGGTGACGCCGGTCGAATCCAGCGCCGCGGCAAGCTGATTCGCCTGCGTGGTGGCGGCGCTCAGGGTGGAGTTCAGCGCGTCGATGCCGGAGGTCAACTGTCCCGCACCGGATTTCGCCTGATTCAGGAAGTCCATCATCTGGTCGGCGCCCCCGGAGAACTGCTGCGCCCCGTCGGCGGCCGCCCGCACGCCCGCGCTGAGCAGCTGCGAGGTGCCCGCGATCTGCGACACCTGCACGCGCGCGGTGTTCATGGTCGCGAACAGGGTGTCCAGCCCGGCGGCGCTGATCTTCTTGGTCACCTCGGTCACCGCGTCGTTGACCAGGTTCGGGTCGGCGCGATCGTGGGTGGTGACGGTGACCTGCGCCCGCTGCGGCTTGTCGGTGAGCAGGGAGGTGATGCCGGTACTGAGGTCGGTGGGCAGCGTGACCACCGCGGCGTAGTCCTTGGTGCTCGCCTCGTCGACCACGTCCCAGTGCCGGGCTCCGCTGCCCTGCAGCTCCTTTGCGATGCGCGCGCCCAGTGGCCCGGTATCGCCGTTGATGAGCGCGACCGCGGTGGGCGCGGAGCGTAGCCGGAGGACGCTGATCGTGCCCGCGGTGACCGCGGCGGCGAGCAGCAGGACGATCAGGACCCAGCGGGCGCGTTTTCCGAACACCATTCAGACCGTAGAGGGGCGGCGTGTCCCGAGCTCTGATGGTTGTCTGAGAGTTCGGTAAAGACCGGTACGTTCACCCGCGGCCGGGCGATGGCCCCGGCGGCGCATCGCGGTCCGGAAGTTCCAGTACCAGGCGCACCCCGCCCAGCGTGCCGTCGTCGAAATAGGCTCGGCCACCGTGCAATTGGGCCTGCTGCGCGACCAGCGCCAGCCCCAGCCCGGACCCGCCCTTGGCGGCTTGGCTACCTCGGAAGAACCGTTCGAACACCGCCTCGCGCTCCGCGGGCGGCAGTCCGCGCCCGTTGTCGTCGATGGAGATGACGATGCGCCCGGTCGCCGACCGGTGCGCCGACACCAGCGCCTCGGTGGCCCCGCCGTGCCGCGCCGAATTGGTGAGCGCGTTGTCCACGGCCAGCCGCAGACCGGTGGGCAGGCCGCGGGTGACGAGTTCGGCGTCGGTGTCGATACGCACCTTCAGCTGCGGGAAGTGCCGCATGGCGTCGTGCGCGGCGGCGTCGCAGAGCTCGGCCACATCGGTGACCACGTGGTCGCGTTCATTGGTGAGGTCACCGGCGGCCAGCCGTTCCAGCGCCGCGAGGGTGGTCTCCACCCGGTTCTGGCCGCGCTGCAGGTCGCCGAGGATCTCCCGGCGCTGGTCCTCGCTGAGGTCGAGGGTGCGCAGTACCTCCAGATCGGTGCGCATGGCGGTGAGCGGGGTGCGCAGTTCGTGCGCGGACACCGCGGCGAAGTCGCGCGCGGTCTCCAGCGCCGCGGCGATCTCGGCCTGCGCCCGATCCAGCCGCTCCAGCATGGTGTTGACGGCCTCGCCCAGCTTGTCGGCCTCCTTGACGCCCGAACCGTCCACGGGCAGCTGCGCATTCGGGCCGCCGGTGGGCCCGCGCTGATCGACCGCCTCGGTGAGCCGGACGATGGGCCGCACCGCGCGGCCGCCGAACAGCCAGCCCAGCCCGGCCGAAGCCGCTACCGCGGCCAGCGCCGCGAAGAACACGAACCGCCGCTGCTCCGCGGTGGCGTGCTCGGTCTCCGTGGTCGGAATGCCCAGGGAGACAACGCGTCCCGCGGGCTGGTTCTCGGTGGTGGTGAGCACCCGGTAGGAATTGCCGTCCACCGTGACGGTGTGATTACCCACCGACAGGGCGGGCAGCTGCACGGAGGTGCTGGTCATGGAGCCGTCGGCATTGCGCACGGTGAGCGCCAGCTGGTTGGTGGGCCCGAGCACGTCGAGGACGGTCACCGCGAGTTGTGGCTCGATGAGCACGATCCGCGAGGACAGCGCCAGCTGCTGATCGGCCTGACTGAGATTGTTGCGCTCGATGGCGGTGACGGTCACCCAGCTGAGCACCGCCACGATGATGGTGGCGCCCAGCGCCGCGGCCGCCGCGACCCGGAAGCGCAGCGAATAGGAGTGGCGGCGCCGGCGCGGTGGCGCGGAATCGGGTGCGGGCCGGTTCATTTGGGTGCGCGTAAGACGAACCCCACCCCGCGGATGGTGTGCAGCAGGCGCGGGGTGCCGTCGACCTCGAGTTTGCGGCGCAGGTAGCCGACGAAGACGTCCACCACATTGGTGTCGGCGGCGAAGTCGTAGCCCCACACCAGTTCCAGCAGCCGCTCCCGGCTCAGCACCACGCCGGCGCTGCGCGCCAGCGTGGACAGCAGCTCGAATTCCCTTTTGGTGAGCTCGATCTCGGTGCCGTGCAGCAGCGCCCGGTAGCCGGCGACGTCGACTTCCAAGGGGCCCACGGTGATCGCGCCCGGGATGGCGGAGGCGGGTACGTCGCTGCGCCGCCGCAGCAGCGCCTTGATGCGGGCGACCAGTTCGGCGAGCACGAACGGCTTCACCAGATAGTCGTCGGCTCCGGATTCCAGCCCGGCGATCCGGTCGTCGACCGAACTGCGCGCCGACAGTACGCAGATCGGCACCTCGTTGCCCATGGCGCGCAGCGCGGTGACCACGCCCGCGCCGTCCAGGACCGGCATGTTCATATCGAGCACGACGGCATCGGGCGCGGATTCGTTGACACTGCGCAGCGCCGCCGCGCCGTCCCGGGCGATGACCACCCGGAACCCCGACAGCCGGAGCCCGCGCTCGACCGATGCGAGCACATCCTCGTCGTCGTCGACGACCAGGACAGTGGGTACCTCACCGCGTTCGACCACGGGTTCCATTCTGGCAGCCGCTAGCTCAGTAGTTGTGGCAGGAGTCCGCGACCTGCTGGATCGCGGCGGCGATTCCGCCGGCGCGCGGGTCGGCCGCGGCCTGGTTGGCGGCGTCCGGGTTGTCCTTCAGGTACTGGTCGAGCTCGGCCTGCCGCTCGGCGGGGGACAGGTCGAACTTGGCCTTCAGTTCGGCCTTGGTGTCGGGGTTCTGGTCCAGGAACTGGGCCAGGGCCGGGGCCTTGTCGTGCAGGGCCGCGTCCACCTGGGTGAAGGTGCAGGTCGAGTTCAGTAGCGGCGCAACCAGATCCGCGGGGGAGGCCGAGGCGGTGGCGGGCGCGAGGGCGAGGGCCACGGCGGCGACCGCGCCGGCTCCGAAGAGCGCACCGACGCGGCGATTACGGACGAAGCTCATGCATCGACCTTTCTTGTTCGACAAGCAGAGCGAAAGGATGGCGCGCGAATCCCGCGATTCGCGCCCGCCCGACGCTAAACCATCCGCATGGGAGGCCGATGAGCGAAGTATGAAAACTCTCTGAGGCTAGCCCGAGACGGCCGAATCCCCGGCCTGAGCGGCCGGATCCACCCCGGACGCGCCCGTATCGAGGGTGGCCGGATCGACCCGGTGGATCGGGGAGGCTGCGACCGCGGCATCGGCGGCGGCGATGCGCTCCTTGTCCTCCATGAGGGTGACCGCGTCGCGAATCTGCTTCTCCAGGGTGGGCAGCATGGCGGCGTCGTCGATGGTGGGCGGCACCTCGAAGGTTTCACCCGCCGCGATCTGACGCATGGTGCGGCGCAGGATCTTTCCGGAGCGGGTCTTGGGCAGCGCGGTCACCGCGACCACGTCATAGAGGGTGGCGATGGCGCCGACCCGCTCGCGCACCCGCTCGATGACCTCGGCGCGCAGCCGCTCGGACTCGATGTCGATGCCGGTCTTGAGCACCACGTACCCGATCGGCCGCTGCCCCTTCAGCTCGTCCGGAATACCGACCACCGCGGTCTCGGCCACAGCCGGATGCCCGGAGATGGCCGCCTCGATGCCGCCCGCCGAGAGCCGGTGCCCGGCCATATTGATGACGTCGTCACTGCGGCCCAGGACGTACAGGTAACCGTCCTCGTCGAAGAAGCCGGAGTCCCCGGTCAGATAGTGGCCGGGATAGGCGGAGAGATAGGAGCGCTCGTAGCGGGCGTCGTCGCGCCACAGCGTGGTCAGCGTGCCGGGCGGCAGCGGCAGCCCGATGACGATGTTTCCTTCTGTATTGGGTGGGACCGCATTGCCTTCGGAATCCAGCACCCGCAGCCGGTACCCGGGCACCGGCACCGAGGCCGAACCGGGCTTGATCGGGAGCTGCTGCAGCCCGAGCGGATTGGCGCAGATGGGCCAGCCGGTCTCGGTCTGCCACCAGTGGTCCACGACGGGGCAGTCGGGCCGCTCCGCGAGCAGGGTCTCCACCGCCCACTCGTAGGTGGCGGGGTCCAGCCGCTCGCCGGCGCAGAACAGCGCCCGCAGCCGGGTCAGATCGTGCCGATGCGCGAGTGCGGCGTCCGGATCGGCGCGGCGAATGGCCCGCAGCGCCGTCGGTGCGGTGAACATCACGTCCACCTTGTACTCGTCCACCAGTCGCCAGAAGGTCCCGGCGTCCGGGGTCCCGATCGGCTTGCCCTCGTAGAGGATGGTGGTCGCCCCGACCAGCAGCGGCGCGTACACGATGTAGGAGTGCCCGACCACCCAGCCGATATCGGAGGTGGTGAGCATGGTCTGCCCGGGGCCGACCTCGTAGATATTGCGCATGGACCAGGCCAGTGCGACCGCGTGCCCGCCGTTGTCGCGCACCACGCCCTTGGGCTTCCCGGTGGTCCCGGAGGTGTAGAGGATATAGAGGGGATCGGTCGCGGCCACCGAGACGGGATCGGCCGGTTCCGCGCCGATCTGCGCCTCGTCCCAGTCCAGCCAGCGGGCGGCGACGGTGTCGGAGGAGGCGGGCAGATGTTCGGTGGCGGCCTGCTCGGCGGGAAAACGAATGGTGGGGAAGCCGTCCCGCTGCTTGACCAGCACCGTGCGGGGCGCGGTGGTCTCCGCGAGGTCGAGGGCGGCCAGCACGATCGGCGGGTATTCGATGCGGCGGCCGGGTTCCAGCCCGCCGGAGGCAGTGATGATCAGCACAGGTTCGGCGTCGTCGATGCGGGCCGCGAGTTCGTGGGCGGCGAATCCGCCGAAGACCACCGAGTGCACCGCGCCGATGCGGGCGCAGGCGAGCATGGCCACCACGGCTTCCGGAATCATCGGCATATAGATGACGACGCGATCACCGGTCTTGACGCCCAGTCGGAGCATGGATCCGGCAAATCGGGCGACTTCGTCCAGCAGCTCCCGATATGTGTAGATCCTTCTGGACCCGGTCATAGCGGAGTCGTATATTAGGGCCGGTTGTTCAGCGCGACCCCCCTCCTGACCGCCGGTCGGGCCCTCCGGGGATGTGATATCGCGCACATGCCGGTCCAGGGCGTTGTAGGAGGTGTTCAGGCGAGCATCGGGAAACCAGCGCGCCGTCGGACGGGCCGCGGTATCGAGAATCTGGGTGGGAGGCACATCCCAGCTGATGGCTTCGGCCGCGTCGCACCAGAACTCCGAGGGATCGACCAGGCTCAGCTGATACGCCGGTCGGTACTCCTGCTTCGCGTTCAACCCGGTGACTCCCTAGCTCCGCCATGTGTCCTTGAGATGCGCTGAGATGCCCGCCTCGATAGATCCAGCTGATTGTGGCAGACTTCACGCGACGTCCGGGCGGACGCCGCGACCTTTGATTTTGCCTGCAAATGGCAGGTCAGAGACCGGTGGTTGCCAAGAGGTCACACAAGAAGTTATTGATCCGTTAGAATCGCATGTCACATATTTCGGCCGTCTTGGACGCAATTTCTCGGCCAGCCGCAGTTCTCGGCCAGCTGTGCCAGTCGAGCCCAGCGTGCGATCGCGGAGGCTCGCTGATGGCGCGTGGCTGGGGCCAGTTTGGAAAGTGAGTGGGAGATGCGTGACGCCGCTAGGTCCGGCAGCAATAAGCGCTGGGCGCTGAGCAACTGGGACCTGCGATGGAAGGTCACGGCGGTGCTCGCCGTGCCGCTGTTGGTTGCTGTTGTGCTGGGAGCGTCCAGGATCTCGGCGGAGTTCGCCGACTCCAGCCGGCTCTCGACGGCGACCGATCATGTCGGGGTCATCCCGGCGATCACCGGTCTCAGTGCTGATGCGGCGCAGGTCGCCAGTGGTCAGATGGTCATGCTGGGTCCGACCCAGTCGCTGACCTCGGATCCGGAGCTTGCGCAGTTGGATACGGCCATCGCGTTCGCCGAGAAGGCCGCCGCGCGGTTGAGCGATATGCCCAGCGCCCGCTCGGCGCTGGACGAGATGATCGTGGGCGCCAAGGCGATCCGGTCCCAGGGCCTGGCGCCGTCGAAGTCGATTCCGGACACCGTCACCGCGGTCGAACGGATCCGCGGCGACAGCGTGCGCACGGTGGAGAACATCGTGTCCAGCGTCGCCGACAAGAACGTGGACCAGTCCAAGCTGCGCCTGGTCGACTCGCTGAACAGCCGTTGGATGCTGTTCAACGAGGTCGCCGGTATGGCCGAGGCGCTACGTAACAACCCCAAGGATGGCCTCAAGGACATCCAGATCGGCGTCAATACCGAGCGGCAGATGCTGGCCGTGCTCGCGCACCGCTTCCCGGACGGTGACGCCACCATCGCGGAGCTCGATCGGCAGGCCGACACCCGCGTGCAGCTGGTCAACGGCCCGCAGGCGCTGGCCGGGCAGCTGCCGGTCGCCGAGCTGAAGGATTCGCTGGTCGCCAGCATCAACGGCTACCAGTCCATCGCGACCGCCTCCACCAGGGACATCGTGTCCCGGGTGGACGATCTGGCCGCGGCGGCCCGCTCGGGCGCCATCCGCTACTCGATCATCGTCATCGCCACCATCCTCGGCGCCCTCGCGCTGGCCGTGCTGATCGCGCGCGCGATGATCGTCCCGCTGCGCCGTCTGCGCCTGGCCGCCCTGCGCGTCGCCGAATACGACCTCGGCCAGGAAGTTTCCTCGCTGCGTGACGGTGCGGATCCCGAAGACGTTCCGCTGGAACCGATGCCGGTGCACACCGACGAGGAGATCGGCCAGCTGGCCCGCGCCGTCGACGACATCCACGGTCAGGCGCTGCGCCTGGCCGCCGACCAGGCCGCCATGCGTACCCAGGTCAACGACATGTTCGAGACCCTGGCCCGCCGCTCCAAGTCCCTTGTCGATCACCAGCTCTCGCTCATCGAGGCGATGGAGTACGACGAGAAGGACCCGCGCCTGCTCGAAAACCTCTTCCGCCTCGACCACCTCGCCGCCCGTATGCGGCGAAACGGCGACAACCTGCTGATTCTGGCCGGTACCAAGCAGCGCCGGACCAAGTCCGCGCCCGTCGAGATCGCCGACGTGCTGCGCGCCGCCATCTCCGAGGTGGAGGACTACGAACGCGTCAAGCTGGGCGCCACCCCGCGGGGTGCGCTCGTCGAGCCCGCCGCCTCCGACCTCGCGCACCTGTTCGCCGAGCTCCTGGACAACGCGCTGCGCGCCTCGCCCCCGGAGACGGACGTCAAGTTCACCTTCGCGCAGGCACACGATCAGGGGCTGCTGATCGAGGTCGCCGACCGCGGTATCGGTATGCCCCCGGCCGAAATGGCCGAGATCAACCGGCGACTGGAGGCCGTGGCCGAGGTCGGTCCGGACACCGCCCGCCACATGGGTCTGTTCGTGGTCGGCCGCCTGGCCGAGCGCCATGGCCTGACCGTGCGGCTGCGCCCGACCTTCGACATCGCCCGGGACCCGGGCGTGACGGTCACCGTGCACGTGCCCAAGCCGCTGATCGTCTCGGCGGGCGGGCCGATCTCGGTACCGCCGCAGCAGGGTCAGACGCCGCCGTCGGCTCCGGCTCCCACGCCGTCCGCGCCGCAGGGTGCGGGCAACCAGGCCGGTGCGCCGTCCTCCATGCAGATGCGCGCGGTCACCCGCACGGCGACCGGCAATGTGATGGTCACCGTGGATCCGGGTGTGAGCGGGCCGATTCCGGCTCCGGCGGGACAGACGCCGGGCGCTGCCCCGGCCCCCGCCGCGGCCAGCGCCTCGACCGGACTGCCCACGCGGCAGCCGGGCGCCCAGGTGCCGGGCGGTCTGCCGACCCGGCAGCCCGGTGTGAACGGGCCCACCGTCAAGCACACCCTGGCGGCTCCGGGCGGGTCGAAGCCCGCCGGCCTACCCCAGCGTGATCCGGGTGCGCACGGTCCGTCCGCGCCCTCGGCCCAGCCGGGCGCCAATCAAGCGCTGGGAGGTGGAGCGACGCAGCGCGGCCAGAGCCCCGAGGGCCCGTCGCAGCCGCGGGGCGGTCTCGCCGCCAATATGCTCAAGCGTCAAGGTGCCCCGGGCGGCCTGCCGCCGCGACCGGGCGAGCCGGGGGCCGCGCCCAGCGGTCCGGGCCAGGGCGGTTTGCTGCAGCCGGGTCAGTCCGGTGCGATGCCGCAGCGCAATCCCTCCGTCGGCCTGCCGCAGCGCGATGCCGCGCCGGGTGGAGCTCCGTCGGGACCGGGTGGTCTGCCGCAGCGTCAGCCGGGCACCAACGGTGCGCCGGGCCGCGAGGCCGGCCTCGGCCAGCCGCAGCGCCCCGCGCCCGGCGGCCTGCCCCAGCGCGACCCGGGTAGCAATGGTGCGCCGCAGCAAGCGCGCGGAGCGGATTCGGGTCCGACCCGTCGTGAGCCCGCCGCTGGTGGTCTCCCGCAGCGTGACTCGGCCGCCGGTGGTCTGCCGCCGCGTGATCCTTCGGCCGGTGGGCTGCCGCAGCGTGATTCCGCTGCCGGTGGTCTGCCGCGTCGGGAGCCGGGCGCCAATGGCGCGCCGCCGCAGCGTGGTCCGGGTGCTCCGGGCCAGGGTCTGCCGCAGCGGGGCGCCGCGCCGCAGCGGGACGGGGGCAATGGCCTCGCCGCCGCTCAGGATTCGGACGTGCCGGGTCTGCCCAAGCGTGATGGCCTCGCGCCGCGCGACGGCGGCCTGCCGCAGCGCGATCCGGCCGCGGGTGGTCTGCCGCAGCGTGGTGCGGCGGCCGGTGGCCTGCCCCAGCGCGACGCGGGCAAGGGTCTTCCCCAGCGCGACGCGGGCAACGGTCTGCCGCAGCGTGGTGCCGCCGGTGCGGATCCGTTGTCGGGTGGACTGACTCAGCGTGATCCGCTGGGTGGGTCTCTGCCGCAGCGTGATTCTGCCGCCGGTGGTCTGCCGCAGCGCGGTGGCAACGGCCTGCCGCAGCGGGATGCTGGCAGTGGTCTGCCGCAGCGTGACGCCGGTAGCGGTCTGCCGCAGCGAGAGTCGGCCGGCGGTCTGCCGCAGCGTGGTGCCCCGGGCGCTGATCCGCTGTCGGGTGGTCTGACTCAGCGTGATCCGCTGAGCGGTCCACTGCCGCAGCGTGATCCGGGCGCGGGTCTGCCGCAGCGGGGCGCGACCGGTCTGCCGCAGCGTGATCCGGGTGCGGTGCTGCCGCAGCGCCCGAGCCCGATTCCGGGTGTGGGCCTGCCGCAGAACGGCTCCGACGCTGTCAAGGAGCCAGGACGGCACAGCTTCCGCTCGAATCCGCAGAAGGCGGCGTCGTTCTTCCAGACCCGTTTGCAGCCAGCCGATTCCGGTGGCGATGCGATCATGGGCGGTACGCCGATTTTCGCCGAGATGATGTCGGCGTGGCTATCGGATCCGAATGCCGACCGGTCCCAGGTGGCGTCGTCCTTCGAATCACCGGGTGACGAGGGCTGGCAGGCGGCTCGCCGCGTCAACGAGTCCGCGGCGGACAAGCGGACCGCCGCGGGTCTGCCGCAGCGCGATCCCGGTAACCGACTTGTGCCCGGTGGTGTCACCGGAAACGCTGACAAGGCGGCCCATCGGGACCCAGAATCCATCAGGTCAAGTCTGAGTCGTCACCAGCAGGGCGTCCGGGATGGCCGCGCGATGAAAGCTATGAACCTAACCGGAGATAAAGGAGACCGATGAACCCCGATCTAGGTGGTACGAAGCGTCAGCTGGATTGGCTGGTTTCGAATTTCGCCAATGAGGTTCCCGGCGTTGCGCACGCGGTCCTGGTATCGGCTGACGGCCTGCTGATGGCCGCGAGTGCGCAGCTGCCCGTGGACCGTGCCGAACAGCTGTCAGCGGTGACCGCGGGGCTCGCGAGCCTCTCGGTGGGTGTGTCGAACTTGTTCGAGGGCGGCACCGTGTTGCAGTCGGTGGTCGAGATGGAACACGGCTACCTGCTGCTCATGGCGGTCGGTGACGGCTCGTACCTGGCGGTCCTGACGAATACGTCCTGCGACATCGGCCAGGTGGGATACGAGATGGCCTTGTTGGTCGAGCGAGTGGGCCAGACGGTTCAGGCCACACCTCGCGTCACGATGGGTTCCTGATGGCGGGATGGACATAGATAACGAACGCGTTGGGAGCGCCGAGCCGAGCCTGGTTCGCCCTTATTCACTGACGGCCGGTCGCACCCGGCCGAAGGTGGAGCTCGCCCTGGAGGCGCTCGTCGCATCGCATCCGGTCGCCCTCGAGCGGCAGTTCGAACTCACCAATATCGAGACGTCAATCGTGGAGTTGTGCAGAGAATCGCCGTCGGTTGCCGAGGTAGCCGCGCGTCTGGGCATCCCGCTCGGGGTCGCGCGGGTGCTGGTCGCCGACCTCATCGATGCCGGCCATGTGCGGGTATCGGCGACATTGAAAGACGATTCCAGCGACGATGAACGTCGCGAGCTGATCGAAAGGGTTCTCAGTGGACTCCGGCGTATTTGATTCGACGACACAGGTCGACACGCGCACCAGCAAGCCCACGTCGGCCAAGATCGTCGTGGCCGGTGGTTTCGGTGTCGGCAAGACCACCCTGGTCGGTGCCGTGTCGGAGATCGTTCCGCTGCGCACCGAGGCTTTGGTGACCAATGCCAGTGTCGGCGTGGACTCCCTGACCGGGGTCCCGTCGAAGGCCACCACCACGGTGGCCATGGACTTCGGCCGCATCAGCCTGGCCGATGACCTGGTGCTGTACCTGTTCGGCACGCCCGGCCAGTACCGCTTCTGGTTCATGTGGGACGACCTGATCAAGGGCGCCATCGGCGCGGTGGTGCTGGTCGACACCCGCCGGCTGGAGGACAGTTTCGCCGCCGTCGACTACTTCGAGGCGCGGAACCTACCCTTCCTGGTGGCCATCAACGAATTCGATGATGCGCCACGGTATCCGGTCGAGGACATTCGCCAGGCCCTGGCGGTACCCGCGGACGTGCCGATCCTCTCGATCGACGCCCGTCGCCGGGAGCCGGTGAAGCAGGCTCTGGTCGCGGTCACCGAGTACGCACTGCGCAAGGTTGTGCAGGGGTACTGAGTTGAATTGCGGCGGCTCCGCCGCCGCGGTTCGCGGCCCTGTTACCTCGGCCTTCCCTCCTCCGCTCCTCCGCTTCGCTCCCCCGCTCCGTCAGTCCAGGCCGAGGCGGGCCGCGAACTGAGGGTGTGCCATCTGTAGCTACTCTCATGCCTCATGAAGATCTCGGCGCGGGAGCTGCTCGGCGCATTGCTCGATCCCGGTTCCTTCGTGAGCTGGGATCGGCCACCCGTTGCGGTGGCGGCATCGGCCGGGTATCACGAGGATTTGCTGGCTGCTGCGGCAACGGCGGGCACCGATGAGGCGGTGCTCACCGGGGAGGGGTTGCTGCGCGGGCGGCGGGTCGCCGTGCTCGCGTGTGAGTTCGGGTTTCTCGCGGGGTCCATCGGGGTGGCCGCGGCCGAGCGCATCGTGTCGGCGGTGGAGCGTGCCACCGAGCTGGGACTGCCGCTGCTCGCCTCGCCGACCTCCGGCGGCACCCGAATGCAGGAGGGCACAGTCGCTTTCGTGCAGATGGTGAAGGTCGCCGGGGCCCTGGCCGCACACAAGGCGGCGGGGCATCCGTATCTGGTGTATCTGCGCGACCCGACCATGGGCGGGGTGTTCGCCTCGTGGGGATCGTTGGGGCACATGACATTTGCCGAGCCGGGCGCGCTGGTCGGTTTTCTCGGGCCGCGGGTTTACAAGGCGCTGTACGGGAAACAGTTCCCCGAGGGCGTGCAGACGGCCGAAAACCTTTACCACAATGGCGTTATCGACGGAGTCGTCCCGGTGCCGGTCTTCCGCCGGATCGCACATCGCGCCCTGAACGTGCTGTGCGACGGACCGCTGCCGCTGCCCGAAAAGGACTGCGGCCCACACCGTTCGGAGGAGGGCTTCGGTACCTTCCCGGCGGGTGCGGAGCAGCGGTGCGGCCCGGCGCTGCTCGATACCGGCGATGTCGGCGGCTGGCAGTCGGTGCTCATCTCGCGGCGGGCAGATCGGCCGGGAATCCGGGAGTTGCTGCGCCACACCACCGATCGAGTTCCGTTGTCCGGCACCGGACAGGGCGAGCTGGATCGCACCGTCGTGCACGCGCTCGCCCGTTTCCGTGGGCAGCCCTGCATCGTCTTCGGTCACGATCGCGCGGGGCAGTCACCCGAGAACACCATGGGCCCGGCGGCGTTGCGCGAGGCCCGGCGCAGCATGCACCTGGCCGCCGAACTCCACGTCCCCCTGGTCCTCGTCATCGATACCGCGGGCGCCGCGCTGTCCCGTGAGGCGGAGGAGCGCGGCCTGGCGCCCGAAATCGCCCGCTGCATAGCCGATCTCGTCACCCTCGACACTCCGACGGTGTCGGTGCTGCTCGGTCAGGGCACCGGCGGTGGCGCGCTGGCCCTGCTGCCGGCGGACCGGGTACTGGCGGCCGCGAACGGCTGGCTGGCTCCGCTCCCGCCGGAGGGGGCGAGCGAGATCGTCTACCGCGACACCCGGCACGCCCCGGAACTGGCCGCTGCCCAGCGGATCCGCGCCCAGGATCTGCGGGCCGACGGAATCGTGGACCGCGTTGTGCCCGAGTATCCCGATGCCGCGGACGAGCCGGTGGATTTCGCGCTGCGCATGGTGGCGGCCATTGCCGACGAACTGGCCGGTCTCACCGGTAGGTCCGCTGCGGATCTGCTGGCCGCACGGCAGCTGCGATACCGTCGCCTGGGTCTCGGGTCGTAGTTCTCCTCATATCCCACCACGGCGACGCTGAGAAGTTGCCGCCGTGCGAATCAGATTCGGCTTCTTCCTTATAGTGTGTTCGGTTGACGGGGTGGAACAGCGCTTCTACCTTCGGAACGGTGACTTATCGGTTCGAGGCCAGCGACGTCCCAGCGATAGTGCTCAATGATGGCCAGGTCATGCCGAAGCTAGGGTTCGGTGTGTACAACGTCGTCGGCGACGAGGCGGTCGTCACCATTACGACGGCCCTCGAGCTCGGCTACCGGAGCATCGACACCGCCGCCTTCTACGGCAATGAGGAGGAGGTCGGCCGCGCGGTCCGCGAATCGGGCCTACCGCGGGACGAGGTGTTCGTCACCACCAAGCTGTGGAACGCCGACCACGGCTACGACGCCGCCATGCGCGCCTTCGACGCCAGCGTCAAGCGACTGGGCCTGGACACCATCGACCTGTTCCTGATCCACTGGCCGCTGCCCGCGGCCGATCTGTACGTCGACACCTTCCGCGCGCTGCAGACGCTCAAGCGGCAGGGCCGGGTGGTCTCGATCGGCGTCTCCAACTTCACCAGGGCGCACCTGGAACGGGTGATGGGTGAGACCGGTGAGGTGCCGGCCATCAATCAGGTTGAGCTGCACCCGTATTACGCGCAGTCGGAGCTGCGTGCCTTCCATGCCGCGCACGGCATCGTGACCGAGGCGTGGAGCCCGCTGGGGCGCGGGGCCGAGTTCAACGACTCGGTCATCATCGCGCTGGCGGACAAGCTCGGCCGGACGCCCGCGCAGATCATCCTGCGCTGGCACATGCAGCTGGGGAACGTGGCCATTCCGAAGTCCACGATGCCGTCCCGGATGGCGGAGAACCTGGCGGTCTTCGATTTCGAGCTTTCCGGCCGGGAGATGACGCAGATCGTCGGCATCGACAAGGGCGCGCGGCAGGGCGCGGATCCGAACACTTTCGATATGGACGCCCCCGCCTGAGCTCACGGCTCGTGCTGGGTGGGAATGCCCAGGTACGAGGTCAATTCGACGGCGGCGGCCCGGCCCGCGCGATTCGCGCCGATGGTGCTGGCGGACGGGCCGTAGCCGATCAGGTGGATGCGCGGATCGGCCTCGACCCGGGTGGCGAGCCGACCGCCCATGGTGATGCCGCCGCCGGGACCGCGCAGCCGCAGCGGGGCCAGATGGTCGAGGGCGCTGCGGAATCCGGTGGCCCACAGGATCACCTCGGCATGCTGGAAAGTGCCGTCGGCCCAGCGGATTCCGTCGGCCTCGAGGTGGTCGAACATGGGCCGCCGGTCCAGCACGCCGCGGTCGCGCATGGCCCGCACCCGCGCGTCCTCGGGCAGGCCGGTGACCGAGACCACCGAGCCGGGCGGGAGTCCGCGCCGCACACGGTCCTCCACCATGGCCACCGCCGCCCGCCCGTCCTCGGGCGCGAATTGCCCTGAGCGGAACACGGGTTCGCGCCGGGTCACCCACGTGGTGCCGGTGACCTGCGAGATCTCGTCCAGCAGTTGGACGGCGGTGATCCCGCCGCCCACCACGACCACGTGCTTGCCCGCGAATTCCGTTGCGGTGCGGTAATCGTGGGCGTGCAGCTGACGCCCTGCGAAGGTGTCCGCGCCCCGGTAGTAGGGAATGAACGGCTTGTCCCAGGTGCCGGTCGCATTCACCAGCCCGCGCACCCGCAGCGTCGTGTCCGGTGTCAGCTCCGCGTGCAGCAGCCCGTCGACCTCCTGATCCGGGCAGGTGGCCGGGGTGGCCCGGTCGCACACCAGGCTGACCGATACCGGCCGGTGCACCCGCAGATCGAAGCGCTTCTCGTAGAGCTCGAAGTAGTGCGGCACGGCCGTGGCCGCCTGTGCGTTCTCCGAGCCCTCGGGCAGCGTCTCCGCGAACGGCATGCCCGGAAGATCGTGCACCCGATTGACGTTGCTCAATGTCAGTGACGGCCACCGGAACTGCCACGCCCCACCGGGCGCGGGAGCGTGGTCGACAATGAGAAAGTCCTGCTCCGGCCGCAAACCGAGCCGTCGCAGGTGATATCCGACCGACAAACCGGCCTGCCCGGCGCCGATTACGAGGATGTCGACATCGGGTGCTGCAGTCACCGGCCCGACGGTACGCGCACCTAGAGTGAAGGCCGATCATGGGTCGAAAGTGCAGGTGAGTTGGACAGTGGGGAAGGGAAAGATGCTCGGAGTCAGCCGCGATGGCGAGGTAGTGACCATCGAACTGCAGCGTCCGGATCGACGGAACGCCCTGAACGAGGAGCTGATCGGGCTGCTGCGCGCGGCGCTCGAGGAGGCCGCGACCTCGGCCCGCGTGATCGTGCTGACCGGCCAGGGGCCGATCTTCAGCGCGGGCGCGGATCTGGACGGCGTGTATTCGGACGAGTTCCTGACCGGGCTGCTCGGCATGCTGCGCACCATCGAGACGATCCCGGTGCCGGTGATCGCGGCCATCAACGGCGGGGCGCTGGGCGCGGGCGTGCAACTAGCCCTGGCGTCGGACCTACGGGTCATGACGCCGGACTCCTTCATCGCCGTGCCGGCGGCGAAACTCGGTATCTCCGTGGACCGTTGGACCGTGCGCCGGTTGTCCAACCTGATCGGGCCCGGTCCGGCGCGCACCATCCTGATGGGCGCCGAGCGGGTGCAGGCCGCGGACGCGTACCACTTCGGCTTCGCCAACCGGATCGGCACGCTGGCCGACGCGCAGGCCTGGGCCGAGCAGATCGCCGAACTCGCGCCGCTGTCGCTGCGGCATCTGAAACTGGTCTTCAACGACGACGACACCCGCGGCCCCGACTCCCTGGAGCAGACCGCGGCTCTGGACGCGGCGTGGCAGAGTGCCGACGCGCAGGAGGCGCGCACGGCACGTCAGGAGAAGCGGCCCGCGAAGTTCGAGGGCAAATGAACGGGCAGCGCGCGACCGCGAAGGCGCGGAAACTGGTGGGTATGTCTGCGGGTGCATTCGGTCTTTCCTGGTTGGTGCGGGCGGCGTGGGGGATTCCCTCCGCCATGGGCGCCTCCATGTCCGCCATCGCGCCGACGGCGCGCGGGGCGACCACCTATCGCAATCGGCAGTTCCACAACACCGAACCGAGCAGCCAGATCACCGGTTCCCCGCTGGAACTGCTGTACCAGCTGGCCACCCAGCGCGACCGGGGCCGCCCGGCCGGGACGATCCCGCTGGTGACGCCCGCGCTGCCGGAGCAGGCGGGGGACCTGGCCGTCACCTGGTACGGGCACGCCACCTGCCTGATCGAGGTGGACGGCTACCGGGTGCTGGCCGATCCGGTGTGGAGCGAGCGGGTCTCGCCGTCGCCGCTGGTGGGTCCGGCCCGGCTGCATCCGGTACCGTCGCCGCTGTCGGAGCTGCCGGCGCTGGACGCGGTGCTTATTTCCCACGACCACTACGACCATCTGGATCGCGACACCGTGATCGAGCTGGCGGACAGTCAGGACTGCGTGTTCATCGTGCCGATCGGCATCGGCGCGCATCTGCGGCACTGGGCGGTGCCCGAGCACCGCATTGTCGAATTGGACTGGGCAGCTTCGGTTTCGCTGTCGGAGCTGCAGCGGGATCATGGTGACGGCACCGATCTGGTGATCACCTGCGCGGAGGCGCGGCACTTCTCCGGCCGCGGGCTGGTGCGCAACACCACGCTGTGGGCGTCCTGGTCGATCGCCGGTCCCACCCGCCGGGTCTACTTCGGCGGCGACACCGGCTACACCAAGGCCTTCGCGGAAGCGGGTGCGCGGCTGGGCCCGTTCGACCTGACCCTGCTGCCCATCGGCGCCTACGACCGGCACTGGCCGGATGTGCACATGAACCCCGAGGAGGCGGTGCGCGCCCACGCCGATCTGTGTGTCGGCGATGCGGGCTACGGGCTGCTGGTGCCGATCCACTGGGCCACCTTCAATCTGGCCTTCCACGGCTGGTCGGAGCCGGTCCGCCGGTTGGCCGAGGCGGCGGAGGCGGCGGGGACACGCATCGCCGTGCCGAAGCCGGGCGAGCGGATCGACCCGATTGGCCTCCCACCACGGGATTCGTGGTGGGAGGATGTTCGCCAATAACGGACCGAGATTGAAGGAGCAGCGCTGTGAGTCTCATGGACACGCTCAAGGGCTTGGTCGGCAAGGGCAAAGAGGTGGCGGCCCAGAACGCCGAGAAGATCGAGCAGGCGGTCGATAAGGCCGGACATGTGATCGACGAGAAGACCGGGGGGAAGTTCTCCGCCCAGATCGACAAGGGCGCGGAGGCGGTCAAGTCGGCCATCAAGCCCGAGGCGGTCGCCGAGGCGCCGGCCGCGGCCCCTGCGGAGGCTCCCGCAGCCGAACCGGCCCCGGAGCCGGCACCCGCCGCGGCGGCGGCCGAACCGGCCCCGGAACCCGCTGCGGAGTCCGCGGAAGGCGAACAGCCCAAGGCGTAATCGTCGCGGCGTCTCGCAGTGGTCGCACCGGTCGTTCCACGGGCTGTTCGGGAGTGGCGGGATCCCCGTCGCTGACCTGAACGGCCCGTTGGCATTTCACGGATGGCGCGAGTTCCTCCGGGTCGCTTCGGGTTGCCGGTTTTTGCCGGGACCCGGACCTAAACTGCTGTCATGGGGTCCCGCAGGGATTTCGGGGGTATCGAGGTTGGGCTGACCAACCTCGACAAGGTGCTGTACCCGGCCACCGGCACCACCAAGGGGGAGGTCATCGACTATTTCACGGCCATCGCCCCGGCCCTGCTGCCGCATATCGCGCAGCGGCCGGTGACCCGCAAGCGGTGGCCGAACGGGGTGGACGAGCAGTCGTTCTTCGAGAAGAACCTCGCCGAGCACGCGCCGAAGTGGTTGGCGCGGAGGACGGTTCGGCATTCCGATCGGCCGGTCACGTACCCGCTCGTCGACAATCTCGCGGGCATGGCCTGGCTCGGGCAGCAGGCGGCGCTGGAACTGCATGTGCCGCAATGGCGTTTCGACGGGGCCGAGGTCGGGGACATCACCCGCCTGGTGTTCGACCTGGATCCCGGGCCGGGGGCCGGGCTGGCGCAGTGCGCCGAGGTGGCGCTCATCCTGCGGGACGTGGTGCGCGAGGTGGGGCTGGAGGCCTACCCGGTCACCAGCGGCTCCAAGGGAATTCACGTCTACGTGCCGCTGGACCGCAGACTCGGGCCGAACGGGGCGTCGGCGGTGGCCAAGCAGGTCGCCACCAACCTGCAGCAGCTGCGGCCGGAGCTGGTGACGGCCACCATGGCGAAATCGGCGCGTGGGGGCAAGGTGTTCCTGGACTGGAGCCAGAACAATCCGGCCAAGACCACCATCGCGCCGTATTCGCTGCGCGGGCGCACCGAGCCGTGGGTGGCCGCGCCCCGGGCCTGGACGGAGATCGAGAAACCGAAACGGCTGCGGCACTTGCGCTTCGACGAGGTGCTGCGGCGCTGGCGGGAGCAGGGGGATCTGCTCGAAGGATTGGACGAGCCACTGCCGGAACCGGTTCCGGACCGGCTCGACACCTACCGCTCCATGCGTGACCCGCGGCGCACACCCGAACCGGTCCCGCCGGGCCCGCCGGACGCCGGTCCGGGGAATCGGTTCGTGGTGCAGGAGCATCACGCCCGGCGGCTGCACTGGGATGTCCGGCTGGAACGCGAGGGCGTGCTGGTGTCCTGGGCGGTGCCCAAGGGCCCGCCCTCCGATACCGGCGAGAACCGCCTGGCCGTGCACACCGAGGACCATCCGATGGAGTACCTCACCTTTCACGGGACCATCCCCGCGGGCGAGTACGGCGGCGGCGAGATGATCATCTGGGATACCGGCACCTACGAGACCGAGAAGTGGCGTGACGACGAGGTCATCGTCTGGCTGCGCGGGCAGCGGCTGACGGGACGGTACGCACTGATCCAGACCAACGGCAACCAGTGGCTCATGCACCTGATGAAGGATCAGACGCCGCCGGGGATGGAAGGCAATGGGGCGCAGCCGGTTCCGGCCGCGCCGCCGCGCACCCCCGCGCCCATGCCGCGGGGACTGAAACCCATGCTGGCCACGGCGGGTGATGTGGGGACCCTCGACGCCGAGCACTGGGCCTTCGAGACCAAGTGGGACGGATTCCGGCTGATCGCCGAGATCGAGGACGGCGCGGTCACGCTGCGCAGCCGGGCCGGGCATGTGGTCACCGGGAAGTATCCGGGCCTGGCGGTGCTGGGTTCGGAACTGGCCGGGCACAGCGCGGTGCTCGACGGCGAGGCGGTGGTCTTCGACGATCACGGCGGCGCGAATCTCGGCCTGCTGCGGGAGGATTCGACGCGGGCGGTCTTCCTGGCCTTCGACCTGCTGTATCTGGACGGCACCTCCCTGGTCCGCAAACGCTACGACGACCGGCGGCGGGTGCTGGAAGCCCTTGCCGGGCAGGCGCGTTCGCTGATCGTGCCGAAACAGCTGGGCGGGTCGGGCGCGGAAGCCCTGCGGTACAGCCAGGATCACGGCATGGAGGGCGTGGTCGCCAAGCGGCGGGACTCGGTGTATCTGCCCGGGCGGCGCGGGCAGTCGTGGATCAAGACCCGGAACTGGCGGACGCTGTCGGTGGTGATCGGCGGCTACCGGAGATCGGAGGTGCGGCAGTTCGCTTCGCTGCTGGTCGGTGTTCCGCACGAGGGGGAGCTGTACTACCTGGGCCGGGTCGGCACCGGGTTCAGTGAGCAGGAGATGAGCGGCCTCGCCGATCGGCTGCGCCGCCTGACCCGCAAGACCAGCCCGTTCGACAATGAACTCACCGCCGACGAGCGCAAGGACGCGGTGTGGGTGACGCCGAAACTCACCGGCACCGTGCGCTTCATGAACTGGACCGAGACCGGACGCCTCTGGCATCCGGCCTGGATTCCCAGCTCCGACTGACCGTTTCGGCTAGCTCGACTTCTCGAGCAGCGGCACGATGGTGTCGATATCGGTCACGATGGCGTGGCCCTGGAAGGCGAAATCGTCCCAGGCGCGCTGCTGTCCGGGCTCGTCCCGCCCGCCGACGCCGTCCCGGATCACGACCGGGATGAAACCCAGATCGGTGGAGTGGCACACGGTCGGCGCGATGCCGATCTCGAGCGCGACGCCGACAATGGCGTACGCGCCGATCCCGAGGTCCCGCAGGGTGGAGGCCAGCGGGGTGCCCTCGAACGCCGACATCGAGGTCTTGTCGAAGACGGTCTCGCCCGCCTGCGGCCGAAGTTCCGGCACCAGCTCGAATCCCGGGGTGTCCCGCTGCAGGATCGGCACCACGTCGTCCGCGGAGTCCACGCCCTGCCAGCTCATGGCCATGCGCAGCGCGAAGGTTCCCATGAGGCGCTTCGGCAGGAAGAAGTGCCGCAGGAAGATCACGGGGTAGCCGCCGCGCCGCGCGGCCTCGACGACCCGCGCGACCCGTTCGGTGATCGCCGGGCCGTCGTCGAGTTGCCCGAGCACCCCGGCCTGCATGTCGTACACGACGACCGCCATCTTCTCCGGCGAACACACGTCCTCGAGCGTCTCCGGAATCTCCAGCCCGTTCCCGCGCCGCATAAGCCCTCCGCAATCTCCCACTGCCCCACCCTCTTTCGCCACCCTACCCCGCCGGCGAACCATGATCAGGGACCTCGCGGTGCGGGGAATCGGGCGACATCCCCAGGTGGAAGCTCCTTGCTCAGGCGGCGGAGCGGGCTGGGCGGGGCGCGGGCACCAGGCCGAAGTGGATGAGGCTCTCCGCGGTGTCGAGCAGGGAATCCGCTACGGGGCGCATGGTCCAGTTCAGGTCGTGCTCGGCCTTGGCGGCGGTCAGGTGCGCTGCGCGGCCGAGGAAGCGGACGGCGGTGCGGGCGTCGGGGTTGAACCGGGCGCTCAGGCGGACGAGCCAGTCGGGGAGCACGCGGGTCGCGACCCGGTAGCGCTGAGCGAGGATCTGCGCCATCTGCGGGAAGGAGACTTCCTCGCCCGCGCAGATGTAGCGATTGCCCGCGGCCTGCGGGGTTTCCATGGCGAGCCGATGCGCCACCGCGAGGTCGCGGACATCCACGGTCGCGAAGTTCAGCCGGGGGACGCCGGGCATGCCCCCGGCCAGCAGGGCCCGAATGCCGTCCACCGAGGTGCCGGCCTCGGCGCGCAGGATGGGGCCGATGATCATGCCCGGATTGATCACTGCCAGTTCGAGATTCGGGTGTTCGGCGGCGAAATCCCAGGCGGCGCGCTCGGCCAGGGTCTTGCTCTTCTGGTAGGCGTCGCACTGTGCGGTGTCGGACCAGTCCGCCTCGGTGAGCAGATGGCCTTCGTTGCCGACCTCGACCGCCGCGATGGAGGAGGTCACGACGACCCGCT
Source organism: Nocardia sp. NPDC059236 (assembly GCF_042754085.1). Taxonomy (NCBI): domain Bacteria; kingdom Bacillati; phylum Actinomycetota; class Actinomycetes; order Mycobacteriales; family Nocardiaceae; genus Nocardia; species Nocardia sp. NPDC059236. The sequence continues at coordinate 72,021 of NZ_JBHZAF010000002.1, read as the reverse complement.
CGACACCGCTCTCGGCGGCCGCGCGCAGCACCCGCAGCGTGCCGTCCACGGCGGGGCGGACGAGTTCCTCCTCGTGCTCGGGGACTCCGGAGGGGAAGGGCGAGGCGGTGTGCAGCACGTAGCGGCAGCCCGCGACGGCCGCGGCCCAGCCCGCGTCCGAGCCCAGATCGGCTTCGACCAGTTCGACGCCCAGTAGTTCGGCCACCGCGGTGGCGCGGGCGGCCGAGCGCACGGTGCCGCGCACCCGATAGCCCTGGCCGAGCAGCTCCTGGATGACATGGCCCGCGACATAGCCGGAAGCGCCGGTGACGAGAACGAGATCGGACATTGCCTGACTCCAATCTGAGCGATGTTCAGAATCTGAACAATGTATAGATTCCGAGGCCGGGAACCGTCAACCCCTTACGCTCATCCCATGCCGCCGACCAAGGACCGCTATCACCACGGAGACCTCCGCGAGGAACTACTGCGCGCCTCCCTGCAGCTGATCGAGTCCGAGGGCCTGGCCGCGGTGAGTCTGCGCAAGGTCGCCCGCGAAGCCGGCGTCAGCCCCGGCGCGCCCTACCACCACTTCGCCGACCGTGCCGCCCTGATGTCCGCCCTCGCCGCCCGCGGCTTCGAAATCCTCGGCGCCGCAATGGCATCCGCCCGCGCCGCTGCCCCCGATCCGCGCGCCGCCCTGCTCGCCATGGCCGAGGGGTATGTCGGCTTCGCCCGCGACCACGCCGCCTACTTCCGGATCATGTTCCGCCCCGAGCTGTCCCAGCCCGAGAAGCACCCCGACACCGAGGCCGCGGGCGACGCCGCCTACGCCATCCTCGAATCCGCCGTCGCCGACGCCGTCCACTCCGGCTTCCTTCCCGCCACCGACGCCGAAACCATGGCCCTGGCCTGGTGGTCGATGGCCCACGGCATGGCCGCCCTCACCGTCGACGGCAAATTCGGCCTCCGCGCAACCCAATCCGGCACCACCCCCGAAGCCCTCACGACCCGCATCACCCACATCTTCGCCAACCTCATCGACCAGCGTCCGGCCTAGCGGCCGGGCATCCGGGCCGATCGGCGGGACGGCCGGGTGGGCCATGCCATAGGGGCCGGTGTTTCCGCTCATCGACCGCGGATATTTGTGGCGGCATTGCCAGCAGTCTGTGGAGATGTTGAGAGGTCACGGTGGGTTGGGGTGCGGACACGGCAGACTGGTAGGCGTGACTGATTCGTACCGGATTCGCGGTGGGCTGGCCGAGCAGGTTGGCGTGTCCCGCGCCGGGAGCAGTGCTGGGGCGACGCTTTCCACGGGGGCGTTGCGGCCCATCGAGCTGGCCGCGTCGGCCGTGCTGGGCGGGGCGACGGTGGGGCTGGTGACGCTCGGGGCGCTGGTGCCGTTCGCCGCGGCACTGCAACTGGTGGCGGCGGTGCCCATGGGGCTGCTGGCGCATCGGCACCGGTTCCGGGCGCAGCTGGCGACCACCATCGCGGGGGCGCTGGTGACATTCGTCGCGGCGGGGCTGCTGCCCGCCGAGAACCTGGTCGGCGTCGCGGTGATCGGTGGGATAATCGGCACTGTCAAGCGCAGGCGAGGCGGTCTGCCCGCGGTGGTGGCGCTGTCGGCGGTGGCCGGATCCGTGATGGCCGCCCTGACGGTCGGCATGCTGCTGGTTTTCGCCCAGTCGCGGCACCTGCTGTTCGACAGCATCCGCAACTCCGCGGAAGGCATCGAAAACCTGGCGGCGCGCCAGTCTTCGCTGGAGCCGCTGGGTCGTGCCGTGTCCGACTACACCGACACCGTCCTGCACTGGTGGTGGGCCTTCGTGGGCGGCGGCATCATCGCCGCCATGGTGGCCAGCGGAGTCTTCTCCTGGTTCGTGCTCGGGCGGGTGCTGGATCGCTTGTCCTGGCTGCCGGGCCGCGACAGCCTGCTGGACGCGCCCGCGGATCCGCGTCCGGTCGCGCCGCTGCCGGTCACGTTGCGGGAGGTCGCGTTCCGATACGGGGGAGCGCGCACCGATGCCCTGCACAATATCGATCTGACCGTCGACGTCGGCGAATTCGTGGCGGTGGTCGGCCACAACGGGTCCGGAAAATCCACGCTCACCAGGATTCTCGCGGGTCGCCCACCGACCGCGGGCACGGTCACCCGGCTGGGCTCGGCCGGTCTGGGCGTGCGTGGCGGCACCGCCATGGTGCTGCAGCGACCGGAAAGCCAGACGTTGGGCGTGCTCGTCGCGGATGACGTGGTGTGGGGCCTGCCCACCGCCGATGCCGCGGCCGTCGATATCGACGGATTGCTGTCCGAGGTCGGCCTGGCCGGTATGGGCGGCCGCGAAACCTCGACCCTGTCGGGTGGCCAGCAGCAGCGGCTCGCGGTGGCCGCCGCCCTGGCCCGGCAGCCCACGCTGCTCATCGCCGACGAGGCGACCTCGATGATCGACCCCGAGGGTCGTCGTGACCTGGTCGCATTGCTGGCCGACCTGCCGCGCCGGCATCCGATGGCCGTGGTCCTGGTGACCCATCACGAGGCGGACGCGGCTGCCGCGGACCGGGTGGTCCATCTGGAACAGGGCCGCTCGGTCGGCCATCTGCCCGCCTGGCCGCGCCCCGTTCGCGATCCACGCCGCCGGCCCATGGGCGACACCGTCCTCGAATTGCAGGGCGTCGGCCACACCTACAACCGCGGCACCCCCTGGGAAGCGCCCGCCCTGCACGACATCGACCTGAGCGTCCGCCGCGGCGAAGCCCTGCTCATCGTGGGCGGCAACGGTTCCGGCAAGTCGACGCTGGCCTGGATCATGGCCGGGCTGACCATGCCCACCGCCGGCACCTGCGTGCTGCGCGAACCCATGGGTACCACCCGCCCGGTGCACAAGCGGATCGGCGCCGTGCAGCTGGCCTTCCAGCATTCCCGCCTGCAACTGCAGCGCCAGGACGTCGGCACCGAGATCGAGGACTGGGGTGGCCGCGGCAGTTACGCCGTCGCGCGTGCCCTCGACGCCGTGGGGCTGGACCGGGCGCTGGCCTCGCGCTCGGTCGAGGAGCTCAGTGGCGGGCAGGCCAAGCGGGTGGTGCTGGCGGCGATCGTTGCGAGCCACCCCCAGGTGGTGGTGCTCGACGAGCCGCTGGCCGGACTCGATCCGGAGGGCCGCGCCGGCGTGGTGGAACTACTTGCCCGGCTCCGGGATTCGGGTCTGACCCTCATCGTCATCTCGCACGACGTGTCCGACATGGCCGCGGTGTGCGACCGCACCGTCCACCTGCGCGACGGCCGCCTCGTCGAGAACGGTTCCGCCGCAGTGCACGACAACCGGATTCAGGATTTCACCGGAGGTGTCCGATGAGCAGCGTCGTCCTCCGCGAGGTCCCCGTCGACAGCCCCGTGCATCGACTCTGGGCCGGTACCAAGATGATCGGCGTCTTCGCCGTCAGCGTATTGCTCATGTTCATCCCGTCCTGGGCGCTGCTTGGTGTCGCGACGCTGTTCCTGGTGGCGGTGTTCCTGCTGGCGAAGCTGCCGCTGGGCACGCTGCCCCGTCTCCCGTGGTGGATGTGGGCGGGCGTGCTGATCGGGGCGGCCATCAACGCGCCCGTCGGCGCGTCGGCGCTGCTGCGGTACGCGCAGGTGATCCTGTTCGGCTTCCTGCTGCTGGGTGCGTCGTTCCTGGTCGCCTGGACCACGCCGATGGGTGAGGTGGCACCCGCGCTGGCCAGATTGGGTGCGCCGCTGAAACGCATCAGCTGGACACGCCATGGGGTCCGGCACTCGATTCCGGTGGACGAGTGGGCGGTGGTGGTCGCGCTGACCCTGCGCGGCCTGCCGCTGCTGCTGGAGGAGATGCGCATCCTGCGCGCGGCTCGAAAACTGCGGCCCAAGGATTCGCTGCTGCATCGCGCGTCGGAGAACCCGCTGGTCGACATTCTGACCGCGAGCATGGCGGTCTCCAGCCGGCGCGCGGGCGAACTCGGCGAGGCCATCACCACCCGCGGCGGCACCGGCGAGCTGACCGCCCGCCCGGGATCGCCGGGGCGCGCGGACGTGGTGGCGCTGCTGGTGGTGGCTTTGGTGTGCGCCTTGGGAATCGGCGTCGAACTGCTTTTTTAGCAACACTCGAGCCGAAAATAATTCGGGGTGTCGGTGCCGCGCGCTACCGTGTCTGCCAGTAGAACGCGTTGCCGATGCAGCACGGGCTCACAGTCGCAAAGGGGGAATTCTTTCAACTGAGCCGTGTGTTGCCACAAACACCTGATCAAGATTGGAAGACCATGATGCTGCGCAAGATCACCGCTATCGCCGCGCCGGTTGTCACGGCAGTCGCCATCGCCGGAGCCGGTGTGGCACACGCGGATTCGACGGTTCCCGACATCGGCTACCAGACCCAGCTGGTCGGCAATGCCGTTGTCACCACCCTCACCAACGGCAGCTTCGAGCTGGCCGGGCGAGCGGTGAACATCAAGGACTCGGCGGGGGCGACCGTCCTCAGCTTGCCGCTGGCCTTCGAGCAGGACGGCCTGAGCTTCCCGGTGCCGGGCACCGTCAGCGATGACGGCGCCACCCTGTCCCTGACCGCGGTCAAGGATGTCGCCGCGGCCACTCCGGTACTGCACCCGGTGGCCTCGACGAACGAGAACCAGCACGCCCTGGAGGCGTTCAGCACCCAGTTCGGCATCGGCACGGCCATCGGCAGTTTCCTGGGCCTGGCGGTGGGCGCGGCGGTCGGCGCGATCGGATTCCTCGGTGGCGCTTTCGGTTTGGCGACCGTACCGGTCGCCGCGGCGGTCGGCGCGGTCATCGGCACCCTGGTGGTCGGCGGGCCCGCCCTGCTCATCGCCGGCATCGACCTGATCAACACGCTGAACGCGGCGCCCGGCACCACCAAGTGGGCCCAGCCCGGCGACCAGTAACGCCCCGGCGCGGGTGCACCGCCGCTGCGGACGATCGTCAGCGCACGGTGCACCCGGCGTCCACCGGGTCGCCATTGAAGCGGTCCGACAGAAAGTTCATGGCCCCCAAAGCTTCTCCGGCAGCGGCCGGATTGTGGCCCGGTATCGCCGAGTGCACGGCGGTGAGGTTCGCGCCCAGCGCGCAGTAGCGGTCCACCAGGGCGCTGAAGCCCGCCGACGGAATCACGTCGTCGTTGTTGCTGTGGTACAGGTACAGCGGCACGTCGGGCGCCCAGCCGCCCAGCTCCTGATGGCTGGTGGCGGCCCGGAAGGCTTGGCTGTCAAGGATGTCCGGGACGCTCGAGTAGTCGTCGACGTGCCCGAAGAAGTGGCGGGCCACCAGATCGCCGCCGCAGGAGGTCGCCTCCTGCGCCAGCAGCGCCCGGCCGCTGTCATTGAGCGTGTCCGCCAGTCCGGAGCCGGAATCGTTGCGCGCCAGGGCGAGCAGGATCAGCACCGCGAGCCCGGCCTGATAGCCGCCGTCCACGCCGCGCGCGATGGCGGGGATGTCGGCGGGCACGCCACCGGAGGTCACGCCCGCGAACCAGATCTCGGGCGCGTAGCTCGCCCGCAGCTGCATGGCCCACAGGGTGGCGAAGGCGCCGCCCGAGTAGCCCCAGGCTCCGAGCGGGCTGGCGTCCGTGATACCCAGTGGTGCAAAGGATTTGGCGGCGCGCACGCCGTCCAGCACGGCCCGGCCGGAGTTCACGCCGTCGAAGAATCGGGACTGCGGGCCCTCGTAGTCCGACACCACCACCGCCCAGCCGCGGCGGAACGCCTCGGCCAGGAAGGGCACGTCCAGCAGGGTGGTGGCAATGGAGAAGTCGCGCCCGCCGCGCAGCGCGAACGATGGGGCGCAACGGGTTCCGAGGCTGTCCTCGGCGATCTGATACGACAGCAGCGGGCGATCGCCGGGACCGGTCCAGGGCATGAGCGGCGTCATGACGGTGGCCACGTCGGCGGCGGCTTCCCCGGTGGAATCGGTGGTGCGGTACTGCACCTGCCAGCCCGCCACCGGGAGCGGCAGCCCGAAGACGGCGATGGGCCGGGAGTTGAGGATTGCCCCGTTTGCGAACTCTCCCAGGTTGATCGGCGCCGCGTAGAACGGATCATTGTCGGGATAGGGGACGTCGGCGCGAGTGCCCGGCACCGCGACCGCCGCCGCCACCAGGGTCACCGCGCCGATCAGCCCGGCGCGCCACCAGCGCCGAACCTTGTGTGAGCGCACCGTGAATCCGCGCGTGCGTACCCCGAACCATGCGCCGTCCCGCCGCATAACGCCTCCAGCGTCGAACCATCCGACGCTCCGGACATCACGGACCCGCTGTTCGCGCCGACAAGAATTCCGGCGCATCGGAGAATCAAAATTACGTCGGGCCGGTCCTCGCGGTCAACGCGTCTCCGCGCGTCGTAACTACGGCGTTGCGCGGCTTCTTGTACGAAAAGATATATCCAGCTTGGTATCCAGATCTTTGCGACTGGCTCTACCGGTTGCATGCCAGTTGCCGCCATGCTCGGTCAATGTTGTTGCGCCGCCTCATCGCCCTGTATGTCGGACTCTGGTTGTACGGCTTCTCCATGGCCGTGATGATCCGCGCCGCGCTCGGCCTGGATCCGTGGGATGTGTTCCACCAGGGCGTGGCCGATCAGGTGCCGCTGAGTTTCGGTACGGTCGTGGCGATTACGGGCGCGGCGGTACTGCTGGCCTGGATTCCCCTGCGGCAGTGGCCGGGTCTGGGCACGGTCAGCAATGTCGTGGTGATCGGCGTCTCGGTGGATGCGGGGCTGTGGTTGCTGCCGGAGTTGCACGCGTTGCCGATCCGGATCGCGGCCATGGGTGCGGCGGTGGTGCTCAATGCGATTGCGACAGTGCTCTATATCGGCGCGGGCATGGGGCCGGGTCCGCGTGATGGCCTGATGACTGGCCTGGTTCGGCGCACGGGCAAGCCGGTGTGGGTCATCCGGACAGGGCTGGAGGCGACGGTTTTGTCCGTCGGTTGGATCCTCGGCGGCAGCGTCGGAGTGGGCACGGTCGTGTACGCGTTCGCCATCGGACCGCTGATCCAGCTGATGATCCCGTTCGTGGACCGGTTCCTGCCGGGCTTCCATTCCGCGGAACCGGCCGGTTCGCCCGCTGCGGAGACCGAGCCGATGGCCGCCTGACCATCCGGGGTTGACGGGCTAACGGCGTTAGCCTAACGTTGTGGCTAACAACGTTAGCCCCAGTTAGAAGCCTCGGAGGGTCCGATGACCACCATCGCCGCCAACCTGCCGGCCACCACCGATCACCGCCTCCCGGCCCTCGTCCGCAAGGCCGGATGGATCACCTGGACCGTCTTCCTCGCCGCCTTCGCCATCCTCGAGGGCGTCAACCACGGCACCGGCTCCTGGCTGGCCCTGACGGCCGGCCTCATCGCCCCCGACCTCACATTCTTCGCCGCCATCGGCGCGAAAGACCCTGTGCAGCAGGGCCAATTGCCCCGCCGGGCCGTCCCCTTCTACAACACCGCCCACCGCACCTGGATCCCCCTGGCCCTGGCCGTCGCGTACACCTCTGCGCCCCTCCAGATCCCGGCCCTGTTCACCTTCCTGCTGGCCTGGATGCTGCACATCGGCATCGACCGCATCGCCGGCTACGGCCTCCGCACCGCGGACGGATTCCTCCGTGCCTGACCCGACCGGACCACTCACCGAGCGGCAGCGGCAGATCGCCGCCGCCGCTCGCACCCTCTTGGACACCCAGGGCCCCGAGGCCTTGACCATGCGAAACGTCGCCGAGGCCTTGGGCATCAAAGCCCCCTCCCTCTACAAGCACGTCCCCGACAAGACCGCCCTCGAAACCCTGGTAGTGGCACAGGCTTTCACCGAGGTGGCGCAGGCTCTGGAAACCGCCTCCGCCCAGGGCCTCCCGGGCGTGGCCCAGGCCTACCGCGACTACACCCTGGCCCACCCGCACGTATACCGCCTCATGAACTACCGCCCACTCCGCCGCGACCTACTCCCGCCCGACCTGGAAGAGCGCACGGCACAACCACTCGTCACGGCCGTCGGCGGCGACCCGGCCCGAGCCCGCGCCCTCTGGGCCTTCGCCCATGGCATGGTGAGCCTCGAAATCGACGGCCGCTTCCCCAGCAACGCCGACCTAGCGGCCGCCTGGCAATCCGGCCTCGCCGCCTTCGGCGAGTAGCGGCCGATCCGCGCAATGAGCGCCTCAGCGCACGTTGCAGCCGGGGGACATCGGTTTGCCGGCGAAGCGGTCGGACAGGAAGTTCATGGCTCCCAGGGATTCCACGACGGCCGCGGGGTTGTGGCCGGGGATCTGCGAGTGGATGGCGGTCAGGTTTGCGCCGAGGGAGCAGTAGCGGTCGACGAGGGCGCTGAAGCCTCCCGCCGGGATCACGTCGTCGGCATTGCTGTGGTAGAGGTACAGCGGGGTATCGGGGGCCTGGGCGCCCAGTTCCTGACGGATGGCGGCGGCCTTGAATGCTTGGCTGCCGATGAGATTCGGTGCGGCCGAGTATTCGTCGAGGTGCCGCATGGCGTGGTGGACCACCAGGTCGCCGGCGCACGAGCTGGCCTCTCGGGCCATTAGCGTGCGGCCGTTGTCATTGAGTATCTTGGCCAGTCCGGTGCCGGAATCGTTGCGCGCCAGGGCGATCAGGATGAGGACGGCGAGCCCGGCCTGGAAGCCGCCGTCCACCCCGCGCATCATGGAGGGGATGTCCACGGGCACGCCGCCGGAGGTCACGCCCGCGAACCGGAGCTCGGGTGCGTAGCTCGACCGCAGCTGCATGGCCCACAGGGTGGCGAAGGCGCCGCCCGAGTAGCCCCACGCGCCGAGTGCACTGTTGGTGGTGATGCCGAGCGGGGCAAAGGATTTGGCGGCCCGCACGCCGTCCAGCACGGCCCGGCCGGAGTTGATGCCGTCGAAGAAACGGGACTGCGGGCCCTGGTAGTCGGATACCACCACCGCCCAGCCGCGCCACAGCGCCTGCGCCAGGAACGGGACATCCAGCAGTGTGGTGATGATGGAGAAGCCGCGTCCGCCGCGCAGCGCGAACGATGGCGCGCACCGCGTTCCGAGACTGTCCTCGGCGACCTGGAACGCCAGCAGCGGGCGATCACCCGGCCCGTTCCACGGGGTATCGGGCTTCAAGACCGTGGCCATATCGGCGGCGGCCTCACCGCTGGAGCCGGTGGTTCGGTATTGGACCTGCCAGCCCGTTACCGGAAGCGACTGCCCGAACACCGAGATCGGCCGGGAGTTGAGAATCGACCCGTTCGCGAATTGTCCGAGGTTGGCAGGCGCCGCATAGAACGGATCGTTGTCGGGGAAGGGGATATCGGCGCGGGCGCTGGGCACCGCGATTGCCGTCGCCAGCAGTGTGACTGCGCCGATCAGTCCGGCGCGCCACCAGTATCGGATTGTTCGCGATAATTTGGTCGATCTATTCGTGCGTTTCCCGAACCGTGCGGCATCGAGCTTCAAAACGCCTCCAGTGTGTATCGGCCGACGCTCCAGATACCACGGACCACTGCGTGCGCCGCCAAGAATTCCGGCGCATGGGAGAACAAACTATGTGGCCTGGTACGCGCGGTCAACGATGACTCGCGCGTGGAGACCAAGGTGTTGTGCGGAGTCCAGCGCTCCGGCCCCCGATGCCCTCGGCTACCCTTCGGTCCGGCCCGGCCGAGGGCCGGTTGTCATCCGCAGATCCAGCTACTACGAAAGGTTGGTCTCACATGAGGTTGATCAGTGCGCGGTACGCAGGCGTGATTGCAGTGACGATTGCCGGATTCGCCGCCGGTGCGGCGCTGTCCGGTGCGGGAGTGGCGGGCGCCGATCCGATGAGCGATCTCGAACCGCTGCTGAGCTCGAGTTGCTCGTTCGACCAGATCGACGCCGCCTTCCATCAGGTGGAACCCGAGATCGCTGCGCAGCTCGATGCCGTACCCGCGCGCAAGGCCGCGTTCCGGATGGCCTACGACCAGCCGATGTGGCAGCGGCGCCTCGCCTTCCAGGCCCTGCTCGTCGAACAGCAGCAGACGGGCGCGCCCACCGACATCAACTCGGACTTCGGTCCGCACCTGCGCCAGGTCACCGACAGTTGCCACCGGTACTGACCAACGGGTTGCCCTTCTGATTCTCATTGAGCGGTGAAGCCGAGGAATCGGGAAGGTTCGGTGCTGGTGGCAGGCGGCCGCAGCAGATCAATCGGTGTCCGCTGCCAGCACCGTATTCCCTACCACGGTTGAGATGACTTGGTGGGCAAGGAATTTCGCGTCTACCGGTTACTGGTCAGCCTCGGATCGGGGTGAAGGTGTAGTCGGTGAGTCGGAGGGTGCCGGTGCGGCGGCGGTAGCTGCGGGTGGTGCCGGGCCAGTTGTTGGTGATGCGGCCGGAGGGCGTCCGATACCAGCTGGTGCAGAAGTTCCACGGGGTGCGGGCCAGGCGCTGCTGCAGGGCGTCGTTGAAGGCCAGTTCGACTTCGGGTCGGACTTCCAGATAGGTGCGCGGTCGTTCGGCGAGGAGTTGCAGGGCGCGGCGGATGTAGTGGGCCTGGGATTCGATCATGTAGATGATGGATCCGACGGCGAGGTTGGTATTGGGGCCGTAGACCATGAACATATTGGGGAATTCGGGGACCGTGAGGCCCAGGTAGGCGTGGGCGCCGCCGTCCCACACGTCGCTCAGGTTGCGGCCGCCGCGGCCCCGGATCTTCATGGGCCACAGGAATTCCGTGCCCTTGAAGCCGGTGCCGTAGATGATGACATCGGCCTCGTGCAGCACGCCGTCGGCGGTGTGGACACCCTCGGGGACGATCTCGCTGATGGCGGCGGTCTCCACGTGCACATTGGGCTGGGTGAGGGCCGGGAAGTAGTCGTTGGAGAACAGTCCGCGCTTGCAGCCGATGGGGTAGTCGGGGGTGAGCTTGGCGCGCAGCTCCGGATCGGCGACCTTCACCTCCAGATGCTTCTCCGCGATCCGCGCGACCGCGCGCACGATGCCGGGGAACTCGACCAGCCCCAGCGATATGAACTCGGCGAGCAGCCACCACGAAAGGCGTTCGGCCTTCGGCATTCCCGGAATCGAGATGAGGATCCGCTGATGCACCGGCTTGTAGTCGGTGTCGAACTTGGGCAGCACCCAGGCGGCGGTGCGCTGGAAGACGGTCAGATGAGCGGCCCGCGGCTGGATCTCGGGAATGTACTGGATCGCGCTGGCCCCGGTCCCGATGCAGGCCACCCGTTTGCCGGCCAGTTCGACCCCGTGATCCCACCGCGCCGAATGGAAGGATTCCCCGCCGAACACCTCGATGCCCGGAATCGGCGGCATGGCCGGGCGCGACAGCTGCCCGACGGCCGGGACCAGCACATCCGCGCTGCGCGTCACGCCGTCGGCGGTGCGCACCGTCCACTGCCCGGTCGTCTCGTCGAACTCCGCCTCGGTGACCTCGGTCCCGAACACGATGTGGTCCAGCAGCCGATGCCGCTCGGCGATCCCGTGCATGTACGCCCAGATGTCCTCGCGCGTCGAATACCGCTGCCGCCACTTCGGTCTGGGCTCGTGCGCGAACGAGTACAGCGGCGACGGCACATCGCAGGCCGCCCCGGGGTAGGTGTTCTCCCGCCACACCCCGCCCAGGTCGGCCGCCTTCTCCAGGATGGTGAACTCGCGGAAGCCATTGCGCTGCAACTCGATCGCCATGCCGAGCCCGCCGAATCCGGCGCCGATGATGATGACGGACGGCATTGTGGTGCTCCTCACATCGAAGACTCTTCTCACTGTAGGAGCGAGCGTTCGATTTGGTGGGCGACCGGATCGAGAATTTCGGCCATAATCAGGCTATGGGCACGGTGCAGGAGGCGGGGATTCGCGACTGGAATTTCCCGCGCGGCGTGGCGAGTGTCGCCCTCATGGTCGGATTCGCCCGCGAGCACGGGGTCCCGGCCGCCCGCATGCTGCAGGGCAGCGGGTTGAACGAGAAGCAGCTGGCCAATCCGGACGAGCAGATCGACGCGCACACCGAACTGGCGGTGATCCGGAACCTGGTGCGCGAACTGGGTGCCCGCCCCGATCTCGGGCTGGAGGTGGGCCGGCGGTACCGCATCACCACCTTCGGCATCTTCGGCTTCGCCTGCGTCAGCAGTCCCACCCTCGGTGAGGCCATCTCCCTCGCCCTGCGCTACCTGGAGCTCAGCTTCACCTTCTGTATTCCGGCGGCCCGCTGGCGGCCGGGTGAATTCGTGGCCCGCATCCACGACGAGCGGGTGCCCGCCGACGTCCGCCGCTTCCTGGTGGAACGCGACGTCACCGCCATGTTCCAGATGCTGTCGGACCTGATGGGTCACCGCGTCGAACTGCTGCGCGCCGACTTCGATTTCGAGCCACCGCCCGACCTCCGCCTCTACACCGAAATCTACGGGCTGACACCGAATTTCGAGGCCGAGCACAACGTGTTCAGCATGGATCCGGCGATCCTGGAGCAGCCGCTGCCGCAGGCCAACGAGCACACCTGGGCCATGTGCCTGGCGCAGTGCACCGAACTGGTCTCCCGCCGCCGCGCCCGCACCGGCATCGCCGCCGAGGTGCGGGAGCTACTGGTGCCGCGCTGCGGCCTGGACGGTTTCGCGGTGCCGCCCGGAATCGATTCGGTGGCAAGGGATCTCAATATGAGCACCCGCACCCTGCGCCGCCACCTGGACGCCGCGGGCACCAGCTACCGGCAGCTGCTGGACGAGGTGCGGCGCGCTTTGGCCGAGGAAATGCTCACGGCCACACCGCTGTCGGTGAGCGATGTGGCGATCCGGCTCGGCTACGCGGAGGCGTCCACCTTCATTCACGCCTTCAAACGCTGGACCGGCACCACGCCCTCGGCCTACCGGCGCGGCGCGCTCACTCCGTCGGTTCGCTGAGCCAGCCGCCCATGGCGATGGGCCGGAACATCGACAGCAGCCGGCCGTCGGTAATGGAGTGGAAGATCATCGACGGGTCGGGCGCGAAGTCGATCGGCACGTGTCCCGGTGCGGCCGTTTCCCATTCGCAGCCGATGGTGGAGGAGACACTCGGCGCCACGATCAGCGGCTTGCCCGCGAACTGGGTCATGAGCCCGGCGTGCACGTGGCCGGTGAGGACGGCGGCGATGCGGTCGTCGCCCGCCACGATCTCGGCCAGGCGCTCCGGATTGGTGAGCCGGATGGGATCCACGACGGTGGACTGCACCGGCACCGGCGGATGATGCATGGCCACCAGCACCACCTCATCGTCGGGGGCGGCCGCCAGGACCTCGGTGAGGAATTCGTAGGTCTCGTCCTCGAGCAGGCCCTCCGGTTTGCCGGGGATGCTGGAGTCCAGCAGGGCCAGGGTCACGCCGTCGATCCGGTAGGACTGGTTGATGGGTCCGGTGCCCGAGGAGGCGGGGAAGAGCACGCTGCGCATATTGGCGCGGTCGTCGTGATTGCCGGGCAGGATCAGCACGGGCAGATCGGCGGTCAGGGCCGCGCGCGCCTGCTGGTACTCCTCCACATCGCCTTCGTCGGCGATGTCCCCGGTGACGATGATGACGTCGGGTCGCTGCGGCAGCTCGGCGAGAAAGGCCATCACCCGTTCGGCGCGTTCGACATTGCGGGCGCCCATATTGAAATGGGTGTCACTGAGCTGAGCCAGCAGAACCATCGGCGTTCGCTTTCTGTGAAGGGCAGCATCATTGCGCCCGGCTGTGCCGCCGCACCGCGGTCACCCCAATCAGGCTAAATGACCTGCCCTGATGCGGTCTCGGTGAGACCCGCCACCCAATATAGCGAAGTCGTATCAGTAGCCGGTCGATGTGGTGCGGGTCATGAGTTCGCCTGCGCTGCTCAACAGTTGCCGCGGATCGGTGGTGACCGGGGTGTCGCCGATCCGCCAGAAGTCGGCGCCCGGCTCGGCCTCCAGTTCGAGTGTGCCGGTGGGGCGCCAGGACGCGTCCAGGGTCAGACGCCACGAATGCAGATGGGTGCGGGGAAATGCGCCGGACCGGTCGAACAGCGGGTCGCCGACGATGGGATGACCGATCCAGGCCAGGTGCACGCGAATTTGATGCCGCCGCCCGGTGATCGGGCGCAGTACCAGCACGGTATGGGAATCGGTGCGGGCCAGGGTGGTGAATTCGGTGACCGACGGATAGCTCTTGCCCGCCGCCACGTCCTGCTCGTCGACCAGCCAGGTGTCGCCCGCGCGGTGAATGCTCTCGCGGGGCGCGGCGATTCGCACCCGATTCTTGCGGCCCACACTCAGCGGCAGGTCGATGACGCCGTGGTCGGGCAGGCCCGTGGAGGCGGTGACGGCCAGGTACGTCTTCTCCGCGGTGCGCTTGTTGAACTGCCGGGTGAGCTGCCCGTGCGCGGGCAGGTCCTTGGCCAGCAGGACGAGACCCGAGGTGACCTTGTCGATCCGGTGCACCGGATACAGCGTCTCGCCCTGCGCCGCGGCCATTTCCACGATGTCGGTGTCGTGGCGTTCGCCCGTCACCGAGATCCCGGCCGGCTTGTTCAGAGCCAGGACCGCCTCGTCCTCGAGGATCAGGCACTCGGTGCGCAGTTCGGGCCACGATGTTTCCACGCGGACCAGCGTAATGAGGCGCTGCGCGGCCCTGTGCCACGAGGCGTCAGGCGACGGCTCGCTCCAGCTCGGCCAGGCCGTTCTCCAGGTGGTCGGTCATGCGATCGAGATCCGGCACGGTGCGGCGGCAGCCGACCAGGCCGAAATCCAGATTGTCGCCATTGGTGGTCAGCGTGATGTTCATGGCCTGCGATTCGAACGGAATCGACAGCGGGTAATTGGCGTCCAGGCGCGCACCCTGCATATAGACCGGTTTGCGCGGCCCGGGCACATTCGAGATCACCAGGTTGAACGGCATGCGCGGCAGTGCTTCGAAGCCAGGTAGTAGCGACACCCCGAACGGCGTCATCAGCGCGGCCGACAGCAGCATGGCCTCCAGCTTCGGCAATTGCGTGAACACCCGTTTGGCGTCGCGCATGGAGGTGCTGATGGTTTCCAGCCGGACCGCCGGATCCTCGATGTGGGTGCCGAGGTTGGTCAGGCAGGCCGCCACCAGATTGCCCTCGGAGGTATCGGATTCGGCGGCGCTGCGAATGTTGACCGGCACCATGGCGATCAGTGGCTCGTCCGGCAGTGCGTCACGCTCGAGCAGATAGGCGCGCAGCGCGGCGGCGCTCATGGCCAGCACGATGTCGTTGACGGTGGCCCCGGTGGCCAGCCGGACGGCATTGATCCGCTCCAGCGGCCAGGATCGCACCGCGATGCGCCGGGCCCCGCCGATGGAGGTGTTGAGCACGGTGCGCGGGGCGGTCATGGGCAGGGTGAGCCGCCCGTCGATGGCGCCCCGCAACGGCGCGGCGATCGATCCGGTGGCGCGCAGGATCCGCGGCACCGCCCGGCGCAACTGCGTCCAGGGGCTTTCGGTTTCGGGGCTGTCGTCGCGCGGCACCGGCGCCGTGCCCCACGGGACGGTGAGCCGGCTGTCGAACGGGTCGTCGGTGAGGGTGCGCTGCAGCAGCCGCATGGCCGAGACGCCGTCGATGAGAGCGTGGTGCATCTTCACGTAGACCGCGAAGCGGCCGTCGGACAGGCCCTCGATGAGCCGGGCCTCCCACAGTGGGCGGTGCCGGTCCAGCAGGATGCCGTGCAGGCGCTCGGTGAGGTCCAGCAGATCACCCATGCCGCCGGGCGCCGGCAGCGCGGAACGCCGCAGGTGGTAACCCAGATCCACGGTCTCTGCGTGGGACCAGGCGAGGCTGGAGAAGCCGCCCAGCAGCCGACTCGGTTTGCGCCGGAATCGGGTGCGGACATCGGTTTTCGCGGCCATCGCCTCGAAGAGTTCGTGGGTGAACTCGGGGCCCGCGTCGACGGGCGGTTCGAACAGCTGCAGACCGCCCACGTGCATGGGATGCTCGCGGGATTCGATGGCCAGGAAGATCGCGTCGAGAGGGTTGAGCAGGTCCATGGGAGCCGCCTTAGCCGGGTGGGGCACAACTGCCCGGAGCGGATACGGTGCGGCGACGCTGCCCCCCGCTGCGTTAACGGTTAATCAGGCTATCACTCTATATGATTCAGCCCACATCGACCTGTTGGCGCAAACTCCCAGCTCTGCACGGCGTGTCCGCTATCGCGGCGCGAGTTCGGCCGCCCGCCACGGGACTTCCCGCTCGGTGTCGGCTCGCGACGCGAAGGTCATGGCGACGATCGTGCGGCGGCCGTGCGCGAAGGGGTGTACCCGGTGCAGGGTGGTGTCGGCGCGCATCAGGTAGAGGTCGCCGGGCTGTATTTCCCACGAGTGGATCGGATTGCGGGTCAGGGTCCGGTAGATGTCGGCGTGGTCCCAGTCGCGGCGGGTGTGCGCCACCGTCTGCACGAAGCCGCCGTCCGCCAGCGGCGGGCACTCCACCACCAGGACGAGGGCGAAAGCGTAGTCGTCCCAATGCCATTGGTCGACCGAGTCGTCGTGGTGCAGGCGGCTGACGCGGTAGCGCTCGGCCTCGGGGCAGGCCAGGACCGGTTCAGCGGCGACCACGGAAAGGCTGTGCCGCAAGGGTTCACAGTCGTAGAGCTGTGGGATGCAGGAGGCGTGGGCGGCCACCTCCTGCTCGGTCAGCTCGACCTGCTGCCGGGCCAGGCCCTCGCCCTCGGGCAGCAGGTCGCCCCACTGTTTGTGATGATCGAGCAGGGTCAGCGCCTCGGCGGCGAGGACCCGTTTGACCCGGTGCGGGAGCAGAAATCCCAGCCGTGCGATTCCGGTCTCCGCCAACCGGTTCCGCGCGTGGTGCAACGCCGAGGGATCCACTCCCCTCAGGTGCCGTAGGGCGATGTCCACCGTGCTGTGAGCCGGCATCGCGCACGTCCCTTCACCCGGCCGTCGCGAACGGCCCACTGCCGAAAAGACCGGGTCGTGACCCGGGCGACCCGGTCTCAATTGTATTCCGTTGCCCGGCAACGACTATGGAATCGGGTTGCCAGTTGATCACGATCTGGAACGGCTGCCGCCGCCCGGACGCGCCGAATCCGCCCGATTTCGCCCGGGCGCCCCCGGCAGCGCGGTAGCTTGATATTCGCTATGGCGGATTACGGGCATGAGCTCCGTTTCGGGATCTTCGTGCCGCCCGAGGCGGCGCGCGGGCGTCTGCTGCTGCGCCTGGTGCGTCACGCCGACGAGTCCGGGCTGGAAGTGCTGGCGGTGCAGGATCATCCGTATCAGCCCGCCTTCCTGGACACCTGGACCCTGCTGTCCTATCTGGCCGGCGTCACCCGCAACCTCACCCTCATGCCCGCGGTCGCGAACCTCCCGCTGCGCCCGCCCGCGGTGCTGGCCCGCAGCGCCGCCAGCCTGGACCTGCTCAGCGGCGGCCGGGTCGAACTGGGCCTGGGCGCCGGCGCGTTCTGGGACGCCATCGAGACCATGGGCGGCACCCGCCGCAGTCCCGGCCAGGCCCTCGCCGCGTTGCGCGAGGCCATCGCGGTCGTTCGCGCGCTGTGGGGTGAGGGTGAACGCTCGCAGCTGGCCGGCCAGTTCTATCCGCTGCGCGGCGCGAAACCCGGTCCGCGCCCGGCCCATCCGATCGGCATCTGGCTCGGCGTCTACGGTCCCCGCGCCCTGCGCCTGACCGGTGAACTGGCCGACGGCTGGCTCGGCAGCGTCGGCTACGCCCCGCCCGCCACCCTGACCGCCATGATGACCGCCATCGACGCCGCCGCGCGCGGGGCGGGTCGCGTCCCGGCCCTGATCCGCCGCGCCTACGTCATCGACCCCACCATGACGCCCGGCCAGCTCACGGAAGTGGCCCTGGCCCACGGCATCAGCGAATTCCTGCTCCCCGTCGACCCCGGCGGCGACCGCGCCACACACCATTTCGCCACCGAGACGGTGCCCGCGGTCCGGTCCGCGGTCGCCTCGGCCCGCGCCGGTCACCCGGTTGTCTAGCCCCGAAGACAGCTATCTGGCCCCGAAGAATCGGTTGTGCATGATCTGGCGGATGGGGGAGAGCAGTCCGTCGAAGGTCACCCGGTCCGACCGGACGGTGTGCAGGCTGGCGTCGCCGCGCCTGGGGTCCTCGCAGATGACGCGCAGCTTCTTGGCGTTGCTGTGCACCGCGCCGAGCGTCAGGGTGGCGGTACCGTCGGCGCCGACGATGCCCCACGGACCGCTGATATCGGACGCCGCGATCTGGCACTTGTTGTCCGGCTTCTCGCCGGTGACCCGGGCGGTGACCTCGGTGCGGCCCTGGATCACGGCCTTGGGTTCGCCATGGGCATCGGTGGCGGCACCCACGGCGAGCACGGTGCCGAGGCTGCCGACCACGGCGACGGTGAGAACGCGGGTGCGCAGTGATCGAGACATAGCACCGATATTGGACCCTGCCTCGTGAGTATTTCGTGATGGCGCGGGATGAACTGCCAATGAACAACGCACCAAACCTGTTCGAGACCGCCATCGACGCGCAGGGTTGCCCTGCAGTATCTTGCATTTCAATCGCTGTGCACCCGACCGGAGTGTTTTCGGCGAGGATCGATTTGCTGTCGGTACGCTGTGCGCCGTTCTATGTGCCCTGATTGGTAGAGCTGGACGGAACCCTCCCGAGGAGGATGTGGTGACTGCAGTTGCTCCAAAGCCCGAACAGAATCTCGAGGCGATCCGCCCGTATCCGCCGCGACACGGTCCCAAGGGCTCGTTCGTCCTCAAGGTGATCACCACAACCGATCCCAAGATGCTCGGGATGATGTACCTGACCACGGCCATCAGCTTCTTCCTGATCGGTGGCCTGATGGCGCTGCTCATGCGTGCCGAGCTGGCCCGGCCGGGTATGCAGTTCCTCTCGACGGAACAGTTCAACCAGCTGTTCACCATGCACGGCACGATCATGCTGCTCTTCTATGCCACCGCCATCGTGTTCGGATTCGCGAATGTGGTGCTGCCGCTCCAGATCGGCGCGCCCGACGTGGCGTTCCCGCGCCTGAACGCGCTCAGCTACTGGCTGTACCTGTTCGGTGGCACCATGGCGACCGCCGGCTTCCTCACCCCGGGCGGTGCGGCCGACTTCGGCTGGACCGCCTACACGCCGCTGTCGGACATCGTGCACGCCCCGGGCGTGGGCGGCGACCTGTGGATTCTGGGTCTGGCCGTCTCCGGCCTGGGCACCATCCTCGGTGGCGTCAATATGATCACCACCGTGGTCTGCCTGCGCTGCCCGGGCATGACGCTGTTCCGGATGCCGGTGTTCGTCTGGACCATCCTGGTGACGAGTTTCCTTGTCCTGATTGCCTTCCCGATCCTCACGGCCGCCCTGTTCGCGCTGGCCTTCGACCGCCACCTGGGCGGGCACATCTACGATCCGTCGAACGGCGGCAGCATCCTCTTCCAGCATTTGTTCTGGTACTTCGGGCATCCCGAGGTGTACATCGTCGCGCTGCCGTTCTTCGGGATCATCTCCGAAGTCATCCCGGTGTTCTCGCGCAAGCCGATCTTCGGCTACACCACCCTGGTCTACGCGACCTTCGCCATCGCGGCGCTGTCGATCGCGGTGTGGGCACACCATATGTACGCGACGGGCGCGGTGCTGCTGCCGTACTTCTCGTTCATGACCTTCCTCATCGCGGTGCCGACCGGTGTGAAGTTCTTCAACTGGATCGGCACCATGTGGCGCGGTCAGCTCACCTTCGAGACGCCCATGCTGTTCGCGGTCGGGTTCATCGTCACCTTCCTCTTCGGTGGTCTGTCGGGTGTCATCCTGGCCTCGCCGCCGCTGGACTTCCACGTGTCCGACACCTACTTCGTGGTCGCGCACTTCCACTACGTGCTCTTCGGCACCATCGCCTTCGCCACCTATGCCGGCATCTACTTCTGGTTCCCGAAGATGACCGGCCGCATGCTCGACGAGCGCCTGGGCAAGTGGCACTTCTGGACCACCTTCCTCGGCTTCCACGCCACCTTCCTGGTCCAGCACTGGCTGGGTGCGCAGGGCATGCCGCGCCGGTACGCCGACTACCTGCCCAGCGACGGATTCACCACGCTGAACACCGTTTCCACCATCGGATCGTTCATTCTGGGCGCGTCGGTGCTGCCGTTCGTGTGGAACGTCTTCAGCTCCTACCGCTACGGCGAGGTCGTGACCGTGGACGACCCGTGGGGCTACGGCAACTCCCTCGAATGGGCGACCTCCTGCCCGCCGCCGCGGCACAACTTCTACGAGCTGCCGCGCATCCGCTCCGAGCGCCCGGCCTTCGAACTGCACTACCCGCACATGAGCGAGCGCATGCGCGCGGAGGCACATGTGGGGTGGGGCTCGAGGCAGCACGCGGTGGAGGAGTTCGAGAAGGCTCCCAGCTAGCTCGTTCCGCACGTCGGGCGCGGCGGCCGTCTCCGGACGGCCGTCGCGCTTTTTTGTGCGCTGAAAAGGAGCATCCCGGCAAGCAAAATTTTAGGTTTGACATAGAGAACGCATTTGGATAAATTTAGGTCCAACCTAGAAATGTCGGCGGAAGCGCCGGGTCTCACCGAAAGGCACTGCCAGTGCGCAAGATTCAGTTCTCCGGCCGTAGTCCCGTCGTCGTCACCGCCGCCGAGCTCGTGCCCGGCCCGGGCCAGCTGCTGGTGCGCACCGAGCTGGCGGGCGTCCACCTCGGGCTGGTGCGCATGCTGCAGCGGGACGGCGGCCCCGACGGCGGTGAGATCGTCGGCACCGTGGTGGCGGCCGGACCGGACCTCGCCGACTGGGTGGGCAAGCGGGTCGGCGGTGTGGTCCTCGAGGGGGCCTACGCCGAATATGCCCTCGCCGCACCGCAATTGATGTCCGAGATCCCCACCTGGGTGGATGCCGCAGACGCGCTCACGCTGGTGCGGGGCGGCGTCATCGCCCTGGGCCTGCTGCGGGCGGCACGGTTCGCCGCCGGGGAGTCGGTGCTGGTCACCGGCGCGGCCAGCGGGGTCGGGCATCTGGCCGTCCAGCTGGCCCGGGCGCTGGGGGCGGTGCGGGTGATCGCGGCCGTCGGCAGCCTGGACAAGGCCGGGTTCCTGCGCGACTGCGGCGCGGACGAGGTCGTCACCTACGCGGACGCCTGGACCGAGCGGGTGGACATCGTCCTCGACGGCGTCGGCGGCGACATGGCGCAACGCTGCGTGGACATCCTCGGCCCGCACGGTCGACTGATCGCCTTCAGCGCGTTCGGCGGAAATATCGACGCGGGCAGCCTGCTCGGCGAGCTGAAGACCGTCGGCGGCTTCTCGATGGGCCTGCTCAGCCGCACCCGGACCGATCTGCTGGAGGGGTGGCGTGCCGAACTGTGGAACCTGCTGGCGTGTGGGCGAATTCGTCCGCGCCACACCATTCTTCCGCTCGACGAGATGGACGCCGCACTCGAGCTCATCGAGACCCGCGGCAATCGGGGCCGGGTCGCGGTGCGCATCGCCTGAAGTCGGGGCGCACCCTCGGAAGCGGGTGCGCACCCCGGCGATTCGTCAGGGGCGAGGCCAGGGCCGCCCGTCGAGGCGCTCGATATCGGTGTTGAAGCGTTCGAGATAGCTCGCGAAGGCGGCCACGTCGTCGGCGGACCAGTTCATCATGACGCGGTCGAGGCCCTCGGTATTGGCCTGACGCTCGGCCTCCAGGGCCTGTTCGCCGGTGTCGGTGATGCGGAATTTGCGGGCGATGCCGCCGATGGGGTCGGGGATGCGGTCGACCAGTCCGGCGCGCAGCAGGGCGGCGGTCTGCCGGTTGACGGTCGAGGTGTCGAGGCCGAAGGCCTCGGTGAGCTGTCCGATGGACATCGGTCCCTCGACGCTGAGGCGGCTGAGCAGGACGTAGGCGCTGCGATCGAGGCGGGTGCCGTCGCGGCGGTAGCGGGCGGCAATGGAGTAGCGGCCGAGCAGCATGGTCTCGAATTCCACGCGGGCCGTGGGTTTTTCGGACGAGACCGGATTTCCGGACGAATCCGCGGGCTGTCCCATGCCGTCCTTTCGTCGCGAGCTGCGGAATCTGTCTATCACAGCGGGAAGAGTGATCGCCGTCCTGGCACCGGCCCGTCCCCTGATCATTCGTCCTTTGCGGCACTAGTCGAATAGCAGCGGACTTGCTGTTGCGGTGCGATACTGTCCGAATTCGGAGCGCGAAACTGCCGCGCTCCGGCGCAATCCGCAGGTCTCGACTCCGGGAGGGACAATGCTTGCCGATTCTCCGGATATTTGCGATACCGCAACGACGTTCGCCGGTAGCTCTACCGACTCGCCCTACGATTGGCAACGGCAGCTACGACGGTGGAACGACACCAGCACGGCCGTCGCGCTGACGCTACCCCAGCTGCTCACGCGGGCCGCCTCCTACGATCCGGAGGCTCCGGCCGTGGTCTCCGGGACCGTCACCCTCACCTACCGCGAGCTCGCAGAGCATTCGAATGCCTTGGCGTGCAAGCTGATCGAGTCGGGTATCGGCCCCGAGGACGTGGTGGCGGTGGCGCTGCTATCGCCCATGCCGGGCTCGCCAATCTGGTGGTGACCCAGGCGCAACGGTGCGACTCCGATCCGGACGCGCGGGTGCTGGCCGCCGCCGCGCCGGGCCGCGAGCTGATCGCCGACCCGTACGGCGTGCCCGGCGACCGGATGTACCGGACCGGGGAGCTGGGCTGCTGGCGCGGTGACGGCGAGCTGGACCACCACGGCCGGCTCGGGTCGCTGCCCATCGGACAGCTCGTCGGCTACGGCACCGCCACCGTGCTGAATACGGCGGGCGCGCTGATCTGACGGAAGTGGCTGCCGCCCGGCAGATTTCGCCGGGCGGCTACCCGATCCGCTCACGCCTGCTGGGTCGGCAGGACCACCACCTGGCGCAGGTTCACGTGCGCCGGACGGCTGGCGGTGTAGGCGATCAGATCGGCGATATCGTCCGCGCGCAGCGACTCCATGAACCCGAACATGCCGTCCAGCTCGCCACTGAGCTCGGCATTGTCGATGTGGCTGCCGAGTTCGGTGTCGGTGAGGCCGGGCTCGATATTGGTGACGCGCACCTTGCGTGCGCCCAGCTCGGTGCGCAGCGTCGCCGACAGCTGGGTGATGGCGGCCTGGGTGGCGCCGTACACCGCGTAGCCGGGGAAGGCCACGTGCGCGCCGATCGAGGAGATGTTGACCAGGTCGGCGGTGCGGCCCGCGTCCGCGGCGGCCAGCAGGTCGGGCAGGAAGGCGCGGATCATGCGCAGGCGCCCGGCCACATTGGTCTCCAGCATGCGGGTCCACTCGTCCTCGCGGCCGTCGGTGATCGGGTTGGGCAGCATGACGCCCGCCGAGTTCACCACCAGGTCGACCGGGCCGAACGCGGCGTGCACCGCGTCCGCCGCGGCGGTCACGCTCGCCGAGTCGGTGACGTCCACCGGCACCGCCAGCGCGATCCCGCCCTCGGCTTCGATCTTGGCGGCCAGGGTGTCGAGCCGGTCCGCGCGCCGCGCCAGCAGTGCCACCCGGGCCCCGTTGCGGGCCAGCAGCAGTGCGGTGGCCTCGCCCATGCCGCTGGCGGCTCCGGCGATGACGGCGGTGCGGCCGGACAGGTTCTCGTAGCTCATGTCGAATGCTCCTTCGCTCTCTGCGTGTGCATTCATCCTGCGAGCGCGCGCGATCGGCAACGAGGGTTGCGGTTTTCCTGGGTCTGCCGGTACCAGGATGGGTTCGTACGCTGGACCCCATGCAGAACGATCTCGGCGACTTCCTGCGCTCGCGCAGCTGGCCGGGGTGATATGTCGGTTACGCACTCCTTGGACTTGCGCCGAGACAGTTGAACCCGACTTTCACCAAGGGTTCCATGCCGGACCGGGACGGTCTCGAGCAGCGAACGACCTTACACGCCAGCAGAATTGGATGAGTTCGCAGCACTCGGACACGCCGGATAGGGGCCGTGCTCACGATCTGTGTCGGCTAGCGGATCGGCACTGTCACGCCGGGCGATGAGGGCTCCCCGTGCAGGATCAGATGGCTTGGAGTGACGTCTTTCTTTTTGCCCATATCGTCATTCTTGTTGCCTTCTTTATCGGGGAGTTCGAAGGCCAGCGGAATCGTGGTAGTGGTGCCGGGAGCGAGCTGGTGGAACTCGCCGTTGTACGGGTGAAGCCTCGCTGTGGCGGTTGCATCGGGGGCTACCGAGCGGCCGTCGACGGTGATCAGGCGCTGAGCGGCGATGGTGAACAGTTGCTGGCGTCCGGATATGTTCGTGACCGTCAGTGTCACGATGGTGTAGACGCGGTCTGCGTTCGCCGGGGCGGTGATAACTACTCCGGAAACCACATCGCTCACGGTGAAGGCGAAACTGCCGTCGTACACCGTGTGCGCCGGGTCTGCGGGCTGACCGCCGATCGTGAACGGCGGCGGACCGGACGCTGTTGTCGCCGAGGAAGAGGACTGCGCCGGGATGCTCGTACCTGGGCCCGACCCGGTGTCGAGGCCGCTGGTAAACAGCCACAGAATCACCGCAGCGATGAGTGCAATCCCGGCCGCCGCCGATATCCATTTGGGTCCCAAAGGATTTCGTCGTGGATCGGAATGTGCGGCAGGGGCAGGTGAGGATGCGTGGGACTGGTGCGTCACTGGGTGAGTCGCCGCCGGGCCGGTGGCAGTTATGACGCGGGTCGGCGGGCTGGGGCCGGGGGCTGCCGAGTCCAGGATCGGTGGGGGCGGTCGTGCCGGTGCAGGCAGGTCCAGGGCGGCTCGCGCGGCAGCGGCGAATTCTCCCGCGCTTGCGTAGCGATTGTCCGGGTTCTTGGCCATGCCGCGGGCGATGACATCGTCGAGCGCGGTCGGGACAGCAGGGGCAGCCTGCGAGGCGTGCGGTGGTTCGGACATCAAATGCGCGTGCATCTGCTGTGCCGGGTTGCCGCTGAAGGGCGGATGCCGGGTGAGGGCTTCGTAGAGTACACAGGCCAGTGAATAGATATCGGAGCGCGCGTCGAGCGTGCCGGTGAACCGCTCCGGTGCCATATATTCCAACGTGCCCACGACCAGACCGGTGGCTGTGAGTGCGGTGCTGTCGGCGGCGCGGGCGATACCGAAGTCGATCAGGTACACGAAACCGGTGGTGTGCTCGAGGATATTGCCCGGCTTGACATCCCGATGGATAAGTCCCGTCGCGTGTGCGGCATCCAGCGCCTCGGCTGCCTGGGCGATGACCTCCACAGCCCGAGCCGGAGCCATGGTGCCTGACCGCAGGCGCGCGGCCAGGTCGATGCCTTCGATGTAGGCCATCTCCAGGAACAGATGCCCGTTGATTTCACCGAAGGCGCGAATGGGCACGATATGCGGGTGGTGCAGCTGAGCCCCCAACCGAGCCTCTCGCTCGAAGCGCCGCCGATAGCCCTGATCTGCCGAGTTCGCGGCAGACAACACCTTCACCGCTACGGTGCTGCCGGTACGGTCGCGCGCCAGCCATACCTCGCCCATGCCGCCACTTCCCAGCAAGCGCTCGAGACGATAGGTCCCGAACGAGCCGCCGTGCTGCCCGGACATGCTCTGACCGTACCCCCGGAACAGACCGCTGCACGACCGCGACGGCACCGGGTGTACACCAGCGCCCGTTACCGGATGCCCTATCGCAGCGATGACCCTGGGAAACCTTGACAGACGTGGAATCTGAGTGTGGATATGAAACGGGTTGTCGACGCCTACGGTGGCTACGACGTGACCGGTGGCCGGGTTATCCGGTACTTGCCGATATCCAGGAGCTCCGATGGGTCGGTATTGCGCTCGGCCGATCGGATACGAGACAAGCGGCCGCGATAGAAGCTGAGCACCGTATCGCGTGCCTCCGCGGACTGGTGCCGAAGTCCTGGACCTGGCGAGCGCGCCGAGTCCCGGTGTGTCCTGCTGCGAGCGTGCGAGCGCGCGCGATCGGCAACGAGGGTTGCGGTTTTCCTGGGTCTGCCGGTACCAGGATGGGTTCGTACGCTGGACCCCATGCAGAACGATCTCGGCGACTTCCTGCGCTCGCGCCGCTCCCGCATCCAGCCCGCGGACGCGGGGCTGCGCGAATACGGCCGCCGCCGGGTCCCCGGCCTGCGCCGTGAGGAGGTGGCGCAGCTGGCCGGGGTGAGCGTCGACTACTACATCCGCCTGGAACAGGGCCGCGGCAAACATGTTTCGGATGCCGTGCTCGACGCGGTCGCCCGTGCCCTGCGGCTGAGTGATCAGGAGCGGCTGCACCTGTACGCGCTGGCCCGGCCGGGCGGCACCGTCGACGCGCATCCGACCACCGTGTCCAGCGTCTACAGCGACAACGTCCACCCCGGTGTCCGGCTGGTGCTCGACGCCCTCACCGCGCCCGCCTTCGTGCTGGGGCGGCGCATGGATGTGCTGGCCTGGAATACCCTGGGCGACTTGGTATCCGGCTTCTCGCGAATACCCGCCGCAGAACGCAACCAGGCGCGTTACCTGTTCCTGGATCCCGCCGCATCCACCTTCTATCCCGACTGGGAGACGGTGGCCGGCGAGACCGTCGCGTTCCTGCGGCGCGATGCGGGACTGCATCCCGACGATCCGCGGGTGGCGGCGCTGGTCGGGGAACTCTCCGCCCGCAGCGCGGTCTTCCGGCGGCTGTGGGCCGCGCATCCGATCAAGGAGAAGACGCGCGGCGCCAAGCTGATTCAACATGCCGAGGCAGGGCGGCTGGAACTCGGCTACGAAACCCTCGCGCTGCCGGGCGATCCCGATCAGCTGCTGGTCGTGTACACCGCCGCGCCGGAGTCACCGGCCGCGGCGGCGCTGGCCCGGCTCGCCGGGCTGCACTCCGTGCGCGCCTGAACCAGCGGTCGACTATCAGTTCGTGGCAATGGATTTGCGGTGCACCGGGCCGTGTGCGTCCTGGCAGTGCGGGACG
The DNA here is from genome assembly GCF_042754085.1 of Nocardia sp. NPDC059236. NCBI lineage: Bacteria > Bacillati > Actinomycetota > Actinomycetes > Mycobacteriales > Nocardiaceae > Nocardia > Nocardia sp. NPDC059236. The sequence continues at coordinate 45,195 of NZ_JBHZAF010000002.1, read as the reverse complement.
TGGTCGTGCTCGGTGTCCGGGCATTCCGCGTGGTCGGTGTAGTCGACCTGGAGCACGCTGTGATCGATGTGGTGCTTGTCGGAGAGCATGCCGGCGACCGCGGCGCGCACCGCCTGGCTGTCGGTGCCGGGCGCGACCAGGATGTGCGCCGACAGTGACGGGGTACCGGAGGTGATCTCCCAGATGTGCAGGTCGTGCACCTCGATGACGCAGTCCACCTCGGCCATCTCCCGGCCGATCTCGATCGGGTCGAGGTGGGCGGGCGCGGCCTCGAGGAAGATGCGGCCCGAGGCGCGGACCAGGCTGACGCCGGCCTTCACCATGAGCACCACCACGATCAGGGTGGCGATGCCGTCGGCGCGGGCGAAGCCGGTGAGCATGATGATCAGACCGGCGACCGCGGTGGCGATGAAGGCGAAGAGGTCGTTGAGGATGTGCTGATACGCGCCCTCGACATTGAGACTGGTCCGGTTGGCGCGGCTGATCATCCAGCCGGCCAGCACGTTCACCACGATGCCGACCAGTGCGGTGGCCAGCACCAGGCCACCGGTCACCTCGGGCGGGTTGATCAGGCGGCGGACGGCCTCGTAGGTGAGCCAGGCCGCCAGGCCCAGCAGGGTCAGGCCATTGGCCTGGGCGGAGAGGATCTCGGCGCGCTTCCAGCCGTAGGTCATGCGGCCCGCGGCGGGCCGGGCCGCCAGCCGGATGGCCCACAGCGCCAGCACGATCGAGGCCGCGTCGGTGAGCATGTGGGCGGCGTCGGAGAGCAGTGCCAGCGAGCTGGCGACCAGGCCGACCACGACCTCACCGAGCAGGAACGCCACGATGACCGCCAGCGCGCCGGCCAGCCAGCGCTTGTCGCTGTCGGCGGTCGCGCCGTGTGCATGTCCGGCGTGGTCATGCCCGTGTGAATGCTCGTGCCCGCCCATAACCCTCCTTCGTGTAGTGCCCGACGAACACCATATGCATGAATCGCTATGTATGCAATGTTTGTGACACGTCCGATTCGGGTGGTTTGCCCGGAGAAAGCTCCGCCCTCTTCATGAGAGGTCGCGGAACGTCATGAGGAACCCGGCGAACGCGATCACGAACAATGCGACGAACCCGGCTGCCCGCAGCCACAGCCAGGGCCAGTCCCGGACCCACAGCCCGGTGAGCATGACCCCGACCAGCATCAGCGCCCCATAGAACGGCGTCCGCTGCGGATGGCGACCCATAGCTCCTGCATACGCCTGTTCCGGGGATCGAGCACTCGCGGCACGCCGGGTTCGCGCGGGATCGGTTCGCCTATAACTGCTCCGCGGGCGTCCCGCATCGCTGGTGGGCGCACACGCCCGAGATCACGACACGGCCGGTGCCGGTGGCCGACGCGCTGGTGATTCGCCGGCGGCCGCACCGTTCCAACCTGACAGCGCCCCGTCCGAGGGCCGAAAAGCCTAGAATCACAAGGGTGGACGCAATTCTGACAACCATCGGTGTGGTCGTGGTTATCGGCATCTCCGGCGCGGCCTATGCCGCATTTCTGTTGCTACGCGGTCGTAAATAGTTCGGGGGCAACGGGTTCGCGTTGCCGGGCGGTCAACCCTGGACTCGGGGCCAGGGGTAGAAGGCCAGGTGGATGAGCAGCACCACCAGTGCGGCCAGCAGGATGGCGGCGATCGGGTGGGCGCGGCGCTCCAGGTAGCCGATGGTGCGAAACAGGGTGGGGAAGGGCACATCTCGGCTGAAGAACATGGCCAGAATGCTGGGCACGATGACCCACATCAGGGCGATCAGTCCGTAGAGGACGTACGCACCCAGGTAGGACTGCGGGTGCATGCCACGGTCGGTCGCGGCGAACAGGACACCGAAGACGAAGGTGCCCACCGCGGCCAGCAGATACCCCGCGCCCAGCAGGGTGATCGGCGAATACGGGTTGGTGACACGGCCGTTCACGGTGAGGGTGCGCCCGGCGACCAGCTGTGGAGTGGGCTCGGGCGGGGTGGCCAGTTGCGGGACAGCGTAATACGCCAGCAGCACGATCACCGACACGACGATGAGCCGGACGAACGAGTGCTGAGTCTCCAGATGTCCGATGGTGTTCGAGATGGTCGGCCAGCTCGCCAGTCCGAAGACCGACGCCAGCTCCGAGGTGGCGATCGCCAATCCCGCGAGGCCCCACATGCAATAGCCCCAGAATTCCACCGAGCGCCCCGCCGCTGTCGGTACGGCCGCGCTGCCGACATCCTCCGTCATGCTGCCGTTGTATCACTAAAACGGGGGTCTACCTGGGAGCATGCACAGTCGATGCCGGGTTGTCACGGGTCCGACATCTAACGGTACCGGCGGGTCGGTTCGAGTGCGCCACAGCTGGTTTCGGCTCCCCCTGGCGGCCCGCCGGTGTACCGGCTATTTGCCGTCGGCGGTCAGGCGACCGGCCGTGCCCCAGCTGTCGGCGGGGGTCTCGTGGATCCACACCTGCACGGCCTCGGCGGGAATCTGATAGGCGTCCACGAAGGCGTCGGTGATGCGGCGGACCAGGTCCCGCTTCAGCTCGACGGTGCGCGGGCCCTGCTGCACGGTGACGATGGGCATGACTGTTCTCCTTCGCGAAAACTGCTGGGATACCGGCCATCTCGGAACCCGGGGTTCCGATCTCCGATCCGTTCGGCGGCCTGAGAACAGTTCACCGGAAAACCACACCCCGACCAATGAGCAGGTCGTTCGCGCAGCGATAAGCGATCCTTATCGCCTGTGCGCCCGCGAGATCCCTACGCGCGCGCGAGCAGAGCGCCCAGCAGGCGCAGATTCGGCGACGCCGCATCCGCCCGCACCGCCAGCGCGATGGGCAGGGTCAGACCCGCATCGGCGAAGGGGCGGAAGGCGACCCGCGCGTTGTGGACCTGCCGCGCATTCGATGCGTAGACCACCGTCCACATGGGCGAGCCCGCGCCGATGGCGGCCAGGGTGTCCTGGAGGGTGGTGGAGGTGGGCGCGGGCACCGGCTCGAATCCGGCGCGCACACACGCGTTCAGCACCAGATCCACCAGCGCTGGGTGGTTGCGCCGTTCGGTCAGCCGCAGCGGCACCGTGGCCAGGTCCGCCAGCCGGACCGAATCCTGGGTCGCCAGTGCGTGTTTGGCGGGCAGAGCCACCACCAGCGGATCGTCCCAGGCGGGCAGGAAGTCCAGTTCCGGGCTCTCACCGGGTTCCGGCGAGCGCACGAAGGCGGCGTCCAGACCGCCGTCCGCCACCCGGGCCAGCCGATCCCGCACCGGCAGCGCCACCAGCTCGACCTGCACCTGCGGCGCCTGCTCGGCGAAGGCATCCAGGACCGCGTCCAGGCGCTCGCCCAGCCCGGTCACCGTGCCCAGCCGGAACACCTCCGCGCGGCCACCCGCCAGGCCGGCCACGCTGGCCCGGGCCTGATCGGCCGCGGCCAGCACACCCCGTGCCGCAGGCAGGAAGCGCAACCCGGCCTCGGTCAGCCGCACCCGCCGCGGCGACCGGTCCAGCAATTGCACGCCCAGATCCCGTTCCAGCCGCCGCACCTGCTGGCTCACCGCGGGCTGCGCGATGTGCAAGCGCTCGGCCGCTCGCCCGAAGTGCAACTCCTCGGCGACGGTCACGAAATACCGCAACTGACGCAATTCCACGAGCCCATGGAACCATCAGTGCCCGCCCGGGGCCGTGGCGAGGCGGCGGGGTCGGCGTGACCGGCGGGGTCAGGCCAGGTAGCGGCCGTACCAGTCGAGCACCCGGTGCCAGGCCTCGGCGGCGGCGGTGGGCTGGTAGCGGGGGCCGGTGTCGTTGAAGAAGGCGTGGTCGGCATTGTCGGCCACGAAACTCTCGTGCGGGAGCCCCGCCTTGTCCAGGGCCGCCTCGGCGGCCGGGCGGGAGGCGTCGACCCGGCTGTCCAGCGCGCCGTAGACGGCCAGCACCGCGGCCTTGGATCCGGTGACCTCGCCGCCGTCGGGGAACGGGCCGTAGAAGGGGGTGGCGGCCGCGAGTTCGGGAGTGCCCGAGGTGAGCAGCAGCCAGGTCAGACCGCCGCCGAAGCAGAAACCGGTGGCGCCCAGCTTCTTTCCGGGCACGCGGCGCTGCAGCTCGGTCAGGCCCGCGCGCAGATCGGCGACGAATCGGTCCTGGGGGATCTTGCCGAGCGCGGCGGTGGCGGCCGCCTGATCGGTGAAGGTGGCGGTGCCACCCTCCTCGGAGAGCAGATCCACCGCGAGCGCCGAGTACCCGACGCCCGCGAAACGCCCTGTCACCGAACGGATGTGGTCGGTCAGGCCGCGGTTCTCGTGGATGACGAGCACGCCGCCCATGGGCTGGGACGCCTCGGCCCACGCGGCCTGCAGGGTGCGGCCCTCGGGTCCGGCGAAGGTGATCGCGGTGGGCTGCAGGGCCGTCGCGGTGCCGGGCGGTGCGGCCGGCGGGGACGCGGACGAGCTCGCGGCGGCCGTCGTGGGGGAGGACTGCTTGCCCGAGTCGGCGCAGGCCGCCAGCAGCGCCACGGCCGCCGGTGTCCCCATGCCGAGCAGCCCCAGCCGGCGTAGCGCTTCCCGGCGGCTGAGCAGGCCCTCGGCGTGATCGGTGGCGATTTCCTCTGCGATATAGCGCTGCAGCGGCGTCATGCCCTCAGCCTAGGCCGCCGGACCGGTCCGGTCTCGGCCGAAACGCTGTGGATCTGCCGTCTGCCAAGATGTCTGAATGATTGCCACCATGGCTGCGGTCGCAAACTCCGCGGCCGAGGTCACCGGTAGGCGGAAATGTCGAAGGCGCCGTTGCTCTGGCGGAACGAGACCGCTGAGTCCGGCCAGAGCAGCGTGACGCGACCGGTCTGTTCGTCGCGGTACCAGCTCGTGCAGCGGCCCTGGGTCCACACCGTGTCGCGGGCGCGCTCCTCGATATCGAGCATGGAGGAGCGGACCGCCTCTGGCGTGACCTCCAGGACGGTGTCCGCGCTGGAGGCGAGATGGTCCAGCGCGCTGAGCACGTAGTCGATCTGGGTCTCGATCACATAGATCGCGGAGTTGTGGCCCAGCGCCGCGTTCGGGCCGTCCAGCACATACATATTGGGGAAGCCGTCCACGGTGGTCGACGCGTGCGCGACCATGCCGTTGCTCCAGCGCTCGGACAGCAGCGAGGTGCGGCCCCGGATGTGCTTGGCGATCGACGGCCGGGTGGCGTTGAAACCGGTGGCGAAGACCAGGATCTCGAGATCGTAGGTGTGCCCGCTCGCGGCGATGGCCAGGCCGTCGTCGATGCGGGTCAGCTCGGTCGGTTCCAGGTGGACGGTGTCCAGCTGCAGGGCCGCGTAGTAGTCGTCGGAGAAAAGGATTCGCTTGCAGCCGATTTCGTAGTCGGGCGTGAGCCGCTGCCGCAGGCGTGGATCGCGGACCTGGGCCGCCAGATGGTCCGTGGCGCGCTGGTGCAGCAGATCGATCTCCGGGTGGCGGCGGCGCCGGGCGGCGATGTTGAGCTCGGCCTCGGCGAACAGCTCGTCGCGCAGCTCGGTGATGGTCCGCGGGTCGGCGGCGAAGCTCGACAGCTCGTCGGGGGTGTAGAAGCGGTCCCCGCGCGGCAGCACATAGGGCGCCGAGCGCTGGAAGACCACGACCTCGCTGGCCTCGCCCGCGAGCCGCGGCAGGATCTGGACCGCGGACGCGCCGGTGCCCACCAGGCCGACCCGCTTGCCGACCAGCGACACCTTCGGATTCCACCGCGCCGAATGCCAGCGCCGGCCACCGAAATTCTCCAGCTCCGCGACCAGGGGGATCCGGGGTTCGGTCAGCCGTCCGGTGGCGATGATCAGGGTGGCGGCCGAGAAGTCGCCGCGGGAGGTCCGGACGAACCAGCGCGCTTCGGCTTCGACCCACTCCGCCTGTTCCAGCGCGCAATTCAGCCGCAGATACGGTTCCAGCGCCTCCTGCTGGACGCACGACCGCAGGTAGGCGTGGATTTCCGCGCCCTCGGCGAACACCCGCGACCACCGCGGATTCGGCCGGAACGAAAAGGAATACAGGTGGGCGGGGATATCGCAGGCCACGCCCGGATAGCGGTTGTCGCGCCAGGTGCCGCCCACATCGTCGGCCTGCTCGATGATGACGAAGGAGTCCCGGCCCCGGCGGGCGAGCTGGATGCCCATGCCGATACCCGCGAAACCCGCGCCGACGATCAGCACGTCGACCCGTTCGAGGCTCGAATGTCCTTCGGCGGTGGCCGGATCCGTGCTCTCAGGCATGGCCGTACCGGGTGGTGCGGCGGCGCAGCGAGCGTCCCAGCCCCGCGGCGATCCGATCGACATCGGTGACGGTGAGGCTCAGCCCGGCCTCCGGGCCGGACTCCGGCGCGAGCCGGCCGTCGAGCAGCAGACCGCCGAGATCGTTCGCGCCGCCGCGCAGCAGTTCGACCGCCACCGCCAGCCCCAGCCGGGGCCACGCGGCCTGAATATTGTCGATGCGCCCGTGCAGGAGCAGCCGCGCGACGGCGTGCACCGCCCGCGTCTGCCGCCGGAGCGCTTCGGGCACAACGGGATCGAGGAAGCCGGACGCCGCGGTCACGGGAACCATGGGCATGGCGATGAATTCGGTGAAGCCGCCGGTGCGGTCCTGGATATCGGCGAGCAGCCGCAGGTGGGCCACCTGCTGCGCGGGGGTCTCCACATGCCCGTAGACCATGGTCGAGGTGGAGGTCAGGCCCGCGCGGTGGGCGGTCTCGATCACCTCCACCCAGCGGCTCACGGGCAGATCCGGGCTGCCCTTCAACCGGGCGCGGACATCGTCGTCGAGGATGCGCGCACCGGTGCCGGGAACCGATCCGAGGCCGGAATCCTTGGCCCGCACCAGGAACTCGTCCAAGGGCAGTGCGCGGCGCGCGGCGCCGTCGAGCAGTTCCTCCGGGCGGAAGGCGTGCAGGTGCAGGGGAGCGGTCTCGGTGATGGCGGCGATCAGCGCCAGATAGTCGTCATCGCTGTCGGCGGGCAGCGGGCCCTGCATGCAGATCTCGGTGGCGCCCAGCGCGTGCGCTTCGGACACCAGCGCGGTCAGTCGCTCCCGCGCCGCGGAGCCGGAGACCACGGCGGTATCCAGATTCCGGTTCACGACATAGGTGAGGGCATCGCCGACCGTCCGCTGCCGGAGCGCATCGGCCAGCTCGCACAACCGCTCCAGCTCGGAGCCGTCCGCGTGCAGCAGCGCGATGTATCCCGCGTCCGGCAGGCCCGCCGGATTCCGCTCCGCTTCCGCGAGCCACTCCCGCACCCGCCCCGCATCGGACAAGCCAACCTCGGCGACACCACGATCCACGATCGCCACGATACCGCCGCCCCTCCGGGCGTCCCGGCCCGCTCGGTGTCGCGAACACCCGGCCCCGAATCAGGCGGGCCGGAGGCGTCCGAGCATGGCCGGGAGTTTGGTGGCGGCGAGCAGGGCGCGGAATGGCCGGCTGTCGTCGCGAGGCAGGATGCCGGCACGCTGCGTGACATCGAAAGCGTCGTAGAGGGTTTCGCCCTCCGCCATGAGGCCGTCGGCAGTGAAGTGGTAGCGGTCGACCGCCGGGCACTGGATGAAGCGGCCGTCGCCGTACAGAGCGGGGGCGCTGCCGTCGTAGGGGTACAGGCGCAGCGGGCCACGCCAGTGGCCGCTGCCGAGGTAGCGGATGACGGTGCGCACGGTGCCCTCGGGGGTGACGTCGATGTAGGCCTGGCCGGGGATCGGGTCGTAGCGCCAATCGGGGATGGCGTCGAAGAAGGCGAAGTTGTAGGTGACGAAGTCGTCGATGCCGACGATGGTCCGGCCGAAGGTCGTGACATCGGTGTAGCGCACATCGGAGGCGTAGAGCTCGTGGTTGTGGCTCATGTCCCGGGTCAGGAAGCTCCACCAGTACTTCTTGGCCCACACCAGCAGCCAGGACAGGTCGAGGCCGAGCTTGCCGTAGAACTCCAGCTTGCGCTCGAACTCGCCGAACCACGCCTGGGTGCCGGCTCGGAGTTCGGATTCGGGCACCACTCGGATCGGAACCGCCCGATTGGCTTCCAGCACATCGGGAACCGGGCCCGAGAGCCGATTGCGGCGCAGGGCTTGCTGGAACTCGTCCTCGTCGAACACGACGCACCTCTCCATCAACTTGAATCATATGATTCTTGTTGAATCGTATGATTCAAGTTCGAGGACGGGCTGTCAACGGTTTCCCGGAACCCCTGATGCGACGATGAGGCCATGAACGCACCCAAGCTGTGGCGAGGACAGACCCTGCGGGACCGGTCCGTCGACCGTCGCGAGCAGCTGCTGGAGGTCGCGTTCGAACTGCTGGGCACGGCCGGGGCGGCGGCGGTCACCATGCGTGCGGTCACCCGGCTGGCGAATCTGAGCCCCCGCTATTTCTACGAAAGCTTCGACAGCCGTGAGCAATTGGTGACCACGGTGTACGACCGCGTCGACGACGAGCTGCGGTCCCGGATGCGGGACCTGCCCGCGGACGCCGGGCTTTCCGCGACGGTGCGCGCGGCCCTGGAGATCTGCGCCGACTATTTCGAGCAGGACCCGCGCCGCGCCCGCGTCCTGCTGCGCGAGCCGCTCGCCGACGACGAGCTGCGCCGCCATTCCGCCCAGCGCGCATCGGCTTTCGTCCGCGCCCTCGCCGCCGCGCTCGGCTCGGGCGCCCAGGCCCTGCTGCCCGCAGACGAGCAGACCCTCGCGCTCACCTCCACCGCCCTGAGCGGCGCGCTGGTGGCGCTCTATCTGGATTGGATCGACGGTCGCCTCGAGGTCTCCCGCGACGAGCTCGCCGACACCGCCACGGAGGTCACGCTGGCCCTGGTCGATCGCGAACGCTGACGGTTCCACTGGTTCAGGGCCGCCGGGTGGGCGGCCCCGAACCGGGGTGTCGACAACCATGCGGGTCAGGCGGCGGTGGTGTGCCCGATGGTGATGTTGCCGTAGGAGTTCCGGGCGTGGACCTCGACGATGTCCTGCGGCCGGCTGACGGGGTACAGCTGGTTCTGGATGGTGCCCTTCTGCGCGTTGGTTTCCATCCGGGCGGCGCTGCCCGGGTGGATGCCGACCGACAGGTCGCCGGTGGAGGTCTCCACGTCGATCACGCCGCGGGTGGCCTCGACGATGCGGATGTCGCCCTTCGCGACCTTCGCGGTGACCGAGCCGAGCGGGTGCTCGACGGTGATGTCACCGGCGGAGACCTCCAGCTCGCACTCGCCGAGCGGGCCCGCGCCCAGCAGGTTGCCCATGCCGAGCGAACCGGTCAAGCGGGAGCCGGCGGGCACCTCGATGGTGACCTCGACCGAGCCGCGGCCCGCGAGCGGGGAGAACTTCCGCCAGCCCTTGGGGGCCTGCACGGTCAGGGTGCCCGCGGCGAACTCGGCGCGGATCTGCTCGGCGGCGCGCACGTCCTCCTTCTTGGACGCGTCGGCCGGGCGGATCTCGACCACGGTATCGGTGCGGTTCGAGGCGATGACGGTGACGTTTCCGGCGGCCACGTCGACGGCGACGGTGATGGCTTCGGGGGTCTGGAACGCGGTCATGGTGTTTCTCCTTCGAGGGTCTGTGCTGCTGATGTGACTACTTTCGCGAGCCCGGCTGACAGCGGCCTGACGCCGGACTGACACGTCCGCTGACATGTGTTCGGTCCGGCTGGACAGCGCACGGCAGAATGGTCCGGGTGCAGATCGGAATGCTTGGGCCGCTCGAAATCCGGGCAGACGACGGCGGATTGCTGGAGGTGCCGGGCGCCCGGTTGCGGTCGCTGCTGATCGCGCTCGCGCTGGAACCCGGCCGGGCGGTCTCGAAAGCGCGGCTGGTCGACTGGATTTGGGGCGAGGAGCCGCCGTCCGATGCGGCGAATGCCTTGCAGGCCTTGGTTTCCCGATTGCGGCGGGTGCTGCCGGACGGGTCGATCGACGTGCAGGCGGGCGGCTACCGGCTGACGGTGGCGCCCGGCGACATCGACGCCGTGCGGTTCGAACAGCTCCTCGACCAGGCCCGTGGCGGCGACGACGTCCACCAGGCCGAACTGCTGCGCGAGGCCCTCGCACTGTGGCGCGGCGCGCCCATGCGGGACATCGGGGCGCAGGATGGCGCGGCCCTCGACGCGGTGATCGCCCGGCTCGAGGGACTGCACGTCGGTGCGCTCGAGGATCGGTACGACGCGGAACTCCGGCTCGGCCGGGGCGCGGAACTGGTCACCGAACTGAATGATCTGGTGGCCCAGCACCCCGTGCGGGAACGACTCGCCGCGTCGCTGATGCGCGCGCTCGCCGCCGCGGGCCGGGGCGCCGAGGCGCTGGTCGTGTACCAGCGGGTCCGGGAGGCCCTCGCCGACGAGCTGGGTGTGGATCCCTCGCCGGAGCTGTCCGCCCTGCACGTCGCCCTGCTGCGCGGGGAGGTGGGCGGGCGGGAGGACGACCGCCGGACCAACCTGCGCGCCGAACTGACCCGATACGTCGGCAAGCAGGCCGACGTCGCCGCGGTGCGCGCTCTCGTCGCCCGCCATCGGCTCACCACGGTGACCGGACCGGGCGGTTCGGGAAAGACCAGGCTGGCCACGGAGACCGGGCGCGCCCTGCTCGACGGGCTGCCGGACGGCGCGTGGCTGGTGGAGCTGTCCTCGGCGAGCGCGGGCGGTGACCTCGCGCAGGCGGCGCTGGCCGCGCTCGGGCTGCGGGACGCCCTGCTGGGCGGCGGGGCGAACGCGGAACCCATGGACCGCCTCATCGCGGCCATCCGCGAGCGCGACATGCTGCTGATCCTCGACAACTGCGAGCACGTGATCGAGTCCTCGGCGGCGTTCGCCCACCGCCTGCTCGGGGAGTGCCAGCGGTTGCGCATTCTCGCCACCAGCCGCGAACCGCTCGGCATCACCGGTGAAGCGCTCTGGCAGGTCGAGCCTTTGGCGCTGCCCGCCGCGGACGCGGCCCCCGGCGCGATCGAATCTTCCCCGGCCGTCCAGCTTTTGCGCGACCGCGCCGGCGCGGTGCGCCAGGACCTCGGCGCCGATGCCCGCACCCTGGCGACCATGGCCCGCGTGTGCCGTGCGCTCGACGGGATCCCGCTGGCGATCGAACTGGCCGCGGCCCGCCTGCGCACCATGTCCCTCGAGCAGCTCGCCACCCGTCTCGACGATCGGTTCCGGCTGCTGACCGGGGGCAGCCGGACCGCGCAACCGCAGCACCGGACCCTGCGGGCGGTCGTGGACTGGAGCTGGGAACTGCTCAGCGAGGCCGAACAGGCTGTGCTGCGCAGACTTTCGGTGTTCGCCGGCGGCGCGAGCCTCGAGGCGGCCGAACAGGTCTGTGCGAGTAGCGAATCCGAGGGGCGGCCCGCGGCGGTCGAACAGTGGGAGGTGCTCGAGCTGCTGACCGCGCTGACCGAGAAATCGCTGCTGCTCACCGCGGGCGACGGCGGGCCGCGCTACCGGATGCTCGAGACGATCAGGCAGTACGCCCGCGACCGGCTCGCGGAGGCGGGGGAGGCGGACGCGGCGCGGCGCGCGCATCTGGCGTATTTCACCGGACTGGCCGCGACCGCGGAACCGCATCTGCGCCGGGCCGAACAGCTGGAATGGCTCGCCGTCCTCGAACCCGAGCACGACAATATCGCGGCCGCCATGCGCGGCGCGCTCGCCGCGGAGGACGCGACCGCGGCCATGGGGCTGGCCGCGGCCGCCGGCTGGTACTGGTGGCTGAGCGGGCACAAGGCCGAGGGCATGGAGCTGGTCACCGCGGCCGCCCGGACGCCCGGCGAAGCCGACGACGAGACCCGGGCCACGGTTTACGGGCTCGTCGTGCATTTCATGACCTCCGGCCCGAATGACGAACACCACGTGGAGGAATGGATCCACCAGGCCTACCGGGCCGGCGGCGATCGGACCGGCGGCGGCCGGACCGGTCATCCGACGCTGGCCTTCGTGGTCGCGCTGGAACGCATGCTGCAGGGGCCGGACCAGTTCCTGCCCGCCTTCGAGGCGCTGCTCGGCGACGACGATCCGTGGGTGCGGGCGCTGGCCCGGCTGCAACTGGGCAAGTTGCGGACCGTGCTCGGCCAGGGCGGGCCGGAGGCCGATGAACAGCTGGAGCTGGCGCTGGCGGAGTTCCGGGCCGTCGGTGAGCGCTGGGGGATCTCGTTCGCGCTGACCGAGCTGGCCGACAGCCTCGCCCTGCGCGGCGAATTCGCCAGTGCGTGTGAATATCTCGAGCAGGCGATCGCGGTGGTCGCCGAGGTCGGCGCGATCGAGGATCTGGTCCGGATGCGGTCACGGCAGGCGCAGCTGTACTGGCTGCTGGGCGACGCGGCGGCGAGCGCGGCCGCCATGGCCGAGGCCCAGCGGTACGCGGATCAGACCGGCTGGCCGATCGCGCTGGCCGAAATGGCCCTGGCCCGAGCGGAATTGGCGCGCTGGAACGCGGATCCCGAAGAGGCGCACCGGCAGATCGGCGTCGCGAAGACCCTGCTGGAGGGGGAATCGGAGCAGCCGTTCATGAGTGCGGTGATCCACGATCTGCTCGGCTATCTGGCGGACGGTCTCGACGAGGCCCGCGATCATCGGGCTGCGGCCTTCCGGGTGGCGTCGGCGGCGGGGCACGCGCCCCTGCTGGCCAAGGTGCTGGTCGGTCTCGCGGATCTGGCGTTGCGGGCGGAGCAGGACGAGCAGGCGGTGCGGCTGCTCGCGGCCAGTACCGCGGTGCGTGGCGTGTCGGATCATTCCCACCCGGATGCGGCCCGGATCGAGCGGACAACGCGAAGTCGCCTCGGTGACATGAAGTTCACCGAGGCGACGGGGGAGGGGGCGCGGGCGGTCTGGCATGAACTGGCCGAGATCACGCTCGCTTCGTGAAAGTGGCACGGGACCACAGGTATCCGACGATCGCGAACCCGGCGCACCAGGCCAGCGCCGCGGCGGTGTAGCCGCCCGACGGGTGCCCGGTGAGGAACCCGCGCAGGGACTCGATGATCGGGGTGAAGGGCTGGTACTGCGCGAACTGCCGGACGCCCTGGCCCATCTGGTCGGCCGGGACGATCGCGCTGCTCACGAAGGGCAGCATGATCAGCGGCACCACGGACATGCCCGCGGACTCCGGGGTCTTGGCGGCCATGCCCAGGGCGACGGTCAGCCAGGACGCCCCGAACGAGGTGGCCAGAACGATGCCGAGCGCGCCCAGCCAGTCCAGCGCGGTGGCCGGCGGCCGGAAGCCCAGGGCGAACGCCACTCCCAGCACGGCCGCGATGGCGACCACATTGGTGAGCATGGTGGCCACCACGTGCCCGGTCAGCACGGCGCCGCGGGAAACGTCCATGACCTTGAACCGGTTGATGACGCCCTTGGCCATGTCCGAGCTCACCGCGACCGCGGTGCCGGAGAGCCCGTAGCTGATGGCCAGCAGGATCATGCCCGGTGTCGCGTAATTGATGTAGTGCTCGCCGACATTGAAGGCGCTGCCGAACACGTAGACGAAGATCAGCAGCATCACCACCGGCATCAGCGCGGCGTTGAAGATCGCGACCGGGTTGCGGGCGATGTGTTTGAAGTTGCGGCGCAACATGATCGCCGAGTCGCCCAGCGACGCTGCCAGGGCGCCGGTCGCGACGGTGCGGTTCGGGGTGCTGCCGGTGGAAACGATGGTGCTCATTGTGCGTCGGCCTCCGTGGTGGCGTGCCCGGTCAGGGCAAGGAAAACGTCATCGAGATCAGGGGTGTGGATGGAGACCTCCGCGGCCTCGACCGAGTGATCGGCGAGCCGATCCAGCAGGGCCCGCAGCGTTTTGGTGCCGCCGTTGCCGGGCACCTGCAGGGTCAGCGCCTCGCTGTCCATGGTCGCGGCGGGCAGGATCCGTGCGGCTGCTTCCAGTTCGGTGAGGTGGGTGAACCGCAGTTGGAGGTAGCTGCCGGGGACGCGGCGCTTGAGGTCGTCCGGGGTGCCTTCGGCGACGATGCGGCCTCCGTCGAGAACCGCGATCCGGTCGGCCAGCTGGTCGGCCTCCTCGAGGTACTGGGTGGTGAGGAAGATGGTCACGCCGTCGGAGGTCAACTCCCGCACGATCTCCCACATGGTGCGCCGGCTGCGCGGGTCCAGTCCGGTGGTCGGCTCGTCGAGGAAGACGATGTCCGGCTTGGTGACCAGCGTCATCGCCAGGTCCAGCTTGCGGCGCATGCCGCCGGAGTAGGTGGCCGCCTGCTTGCGCGCGGATTCGGTGAGGTCGAAGCGCTCCAGCAGCGTGTCGACCACCTGCTTGCGCGCCGCGCCCCGCAGCCGGTGCAGATCGGCCATCAGCTGCAGGTTCTCTTCGCCGGTCAGCAGGTCGTCCACCGCCGCGAACTGACCGGTCACCCCGATGGCCGCCCGCACCGCCTTGGTCTCGGTGGCGATGTCGTGCCCGGCGACCCGGGCCGTCCCGCCGTCCGCCTTCAGCAGCGTGGTCAGCACGTTCACCGTCGTGGTCTTGCCCGCGCCGTTCGGCCCGAGCAGCGAGAAGATCGTTCCCACACCGATATTCAGATCAATGCCGTCGAGGATCGTCTTGTCCCCGTAAGCCTTCCGCAGCCCCGAGGCCGCGATTGCTGTGCTGTTCATGTGGACTACTGTCGCGACCCGGCCTGATACCGGCCTGACACCGACCTGATACGCCCTCTGACACGGTGTTCTGCCTGGTCACGAGGGGTGGGCGAGGGCTGTCAGCCGTGGGGCGGAGCCAGCAGGGCGGCGGCCAGATGACGGGTCAGGCGGGGCGTGTCAGGGGTGGCTCGGAGGCGGGGGGTGGCGGCGAGATCGTTGATGACGCTCAGGGCGGCCTGGACTCGCAGGCGGGCTTCCAGCTCGTCCTGGCCGGGGTGGACCTGGCGCACCAGCTGCACCCACTCGGCGATGTATTCGTGCTGCACGCCACGCATACGGTGCCGATCGGCGGCGGGGAGTTGATCGATGTCGGAGGTGAGCAGCCGGATGAGACCGGTTTGCTCGAAGGCGAATTCGGTGTAGCTGGTGAGCAGCCGGTCGAGTGCGTCGGCGGCGTCGGTCGCGCGGGTCAGATCGCGGTACATGTCGGCCCGCAGGACGTGATTGCCCTGGTCGAGAACGGCGATCAGGATGTCGGCCTTGCTGTCGAAGTGGTTGTAGACGCTGGGTCCGGCAATGCCGACGGCCGCGCCGATGTCCTCGAGCGCCACACCGGAAAAGCCTTGCTCGGCAAAGAGTTTCGTCGCCGCGGTGAGAATGGCGATACGCCGCGACGGGGACCATCCCGCCGACGGGCCGGCGGGCGGTGCGGTCGCGGGACGCGGGACGGGGAGGTCGGCGGTGAGGATCGCGTCGACCATGTCGGTGAGCACCTGCACGAAACGCTGACGCGGCAGTTCCAGATTGTGGAACGAGATGCTGGACGCCGTGGAAAGCGCTGCCCAGCCGATTATTTCGGCCTGAGCGGGCGTCAGCCGCGGTGTCCGCGTGCGCAGCAGATCGGCGAACCGTGCGCCGATGCCGCGCGCCCGCTGCCGGAGTTCGGTTTTCGCGTCGGGGTCTAGGTTGTGTCTCGAAGTGAGTGATGGGGTGGCACCGCGCAGCGGTGCCACCCCATCAGCATGTTTGATGAAAGTTGTTGGCCGCGTTGGCATATAGGCGAGGTCTCCGGTAGGTGGTTTAGCGACCAAGCAAAACCGGAGACCAACCGGAGACCTCGTTGACCAGCGTAGCGGTGGCGGGGCGAGCGGACCTGACCGATGCCCAATGGGCGCGGCTGGAGCCACTGCTGCCTCGACCGAAGAAGGCGGGACGCCCGCCGAAGTGGACCAAGCGGCAGCTCATCGATGGGATCCGGTGGCGGTGCCGCGCCGGGGTGCCGTGGCGGGACGTGCCGGCCGAGTACGGGTCCTGGCAAGCGGTGTACGGGTTGTTCCGGCGCTGGCAGCGGGCCGGGTCGTGGGCGGTGATCGTGACATCGCTGCAGGTGGCGGCCGATGCGGCCGGGGTAATCGACTGGCAGGTCAGCGTGGATTCCACGATCACCCGAGCCCATCCGCATGCCGCCGGCGCCCGCCGCGACAGCGGCGGGCAGGCCGAACCACCGGCCGGGCCGGGGCAGTGCGAGCCCGCCGATCACGGGTTGGGGCGTTCGCGGGGTGGGTGGACCAGCAAGCTGCATCTGGCGTGTGATCGGGGCTGCCGGGTGTTGTCGGTGCTGGTCACCGCGGGTCAGGCCGGTGACAGTCCGCAGTTCACGGCAGTGCTGGACTCGATCACGGTGCCCAAACGCGGTGGCGGGCGGGCTCGGACCCGGCCCGAGCGGGTGTTGGCCGACAAAGCGTATTCCAGTCGCGGGAATCGGGAGTGGTTGCGTCGTCACGGGATCCGCGCGACGATCCCGGTCCCCGCGGATCAGGTCGCGCACCGGCGGCGTCGCGGTAGTGCTGGTGGGCGGCCCCCGGTGTTCGATCCGGTCCTCTACCGTGACCGCAACGCTGTCGAGCGGGGCATCAACCAGCTCAAACAGCATCGGGCCGTGGCCACTCGCTTCGACAAACTCGCCGTCCGTTACCAGGCCACGATCCATATCGCTGTCATCAACCAGTGGCTGCGACACAGTTGAGGGCGAGCCACAGGCCCGCCCTCAAAACTTCGAGACAGAACCTAGGTGCCGCGCCTCCCGGTGCCAGAGCACGCCGACGGCGCGCTGATCGAGCATGACGGTGGCCAGCGTCCGGGCGAGATCGGTGTCCGGCTCGGCCCGCGCCGCGTCGAGCAGTTCGGTGACGATCTCGATGGGCTGGGCCACCACGGCGCGCAGCAGATCGTTCTTGTTGCGGAAGTGCCGGTACAGCGCGGACGGTCCGACCGCGACCGCGTCGGCGATGTCGCCGGTGCCGACATCGGCGTAGCCGCGCCGATAGAACAGTTCGGTCGCGGCGGCGACGATGAGGTCGCGGCGATTGGCTGGGCGGGTGGCAGCGTGCTCGGCGGTGTCGCTCATGGTCGCCGCTCCTTCTCGCTCGCCGGTGGTGGGTCGCCCGCCCTCACTATAGGGAGCGGGCGACCCGGCCCGATCGGCCGCGGACGCCCGCGGCTAGAAGATGTATCCGCCGCCGCAGACCAGGGTCTGGCCGCTGACGTAGTCGGAGTCCGGGCTGCACAGCAGGTACACCGCGCCGGCCGCCTCGGCGGGTGTTCCGGCCCGGCCCAGCGGGATCATCCGTTCCATGGTCGACAGCAGATCCGGGTTGACGCCCACCTTCAGCTGCCGGCCCAGCACGTCGATGGTGCTGTCGCCGTCGGCCGGCGTCTCGGTGAGCCGGGTCTTGATGAGCCCGAAGGCGACCGAGTTCACGGTGACGTTGTAGCGCCCCCACTCCTTGGCCAGGGTTCTGGTGAGTCCATTGATGCCGGCCTTGGCGGCGGCGTAATTCGCCTGTCCCGCATTGCCTCCCGTGCCGGCCAGCGAGGAGATGTTCACGACCTTGCGGCACGGCACCGGCGTGCCGGCCGCGACCGCCTGCCGGGCGAGTCCGGCGATCACCGGCTGGGCGGCGCGCAGAATCCGGAAGGGGGCCTTGAGGTGGACGTCGAGGATGGCGTCCCACTGCTCGTCAGTCATCTTCTGGATCACCGAATCCCAGGTGTATCCGGCGTTGTTGACGATGATGTCGAGTCCGCCGAAGCTGCCGGTGGCGGTGGTCACGAAGCGTTCGGCGAAGTCCTCGTCGGTGACCGAGCCGATGCAGGCGACCGCCCGGCCGCCGGCCGCCTCGACGGCGGCCACGGTCTCCTTGGCGGGTTCGGCGTCGAGGTCGTTGACCACGACCGACGCGCCCTCGCGGGCGAGCTTCAGGGCGATCTCGCGCCCGATGCCGCGCCCGGATCCGGAGACGATGGCGACCTTGTTGTCCAGAGTTCCCATGGAGCAATACCTTTCGGAGGAGGTGAGAAGTCAGAGCGCTGTGACGGTGGGCCCGATGAGCGCGACGACCGCGGTCCCGGTGAGCGTGACGGTGCCGTCGGGCAGGGTGACGGCGATGTCGAGCGCGCCGCCCTTCTTGCTGTAGACGTCGGTGATACGGGGTGACGCGGTCAGCGTGTCCCCGGCATAGTCGGTGGCGTGGTAGATGAAGTGCCGCTCGCCGTGCAGGATTCGGCGCAGATCGACACCGAGCCCGGCCAGCCGGCCGAACGGGTCCGGCTGCTCGAGTTCGATCGCGAACAGGAATGTCGGCGGCGCGGGCAGGGCGCGGTGCCCGGCAGCGGCGGCGGCGCGCTCGTCGGTGAAGACCGGGTTGGTCTCGCCGATGGCCTTGGCGAAGAACCGGAGTCGACCCGCGTCCAGGGTCATGGTGATCGGTGGCAGCTCGGTGCCGATCACACCGGGATCCAGCGCCATGCTCAGTCCACCTTCTGGTAGAGGGTCACGACGGCCGCCCCGCCCAGGCCAATGTTGTGCTGCAGGGCGATTCGCGCACCCTCGACCTGCCGGGCGGCGGCCCGGCCGCGCAGCTGCCAGACCAGTTCGGCGCACTGCGCCAGGCCGGTGGGTGCGCAATCCTCGGGTATGTTCAGCTCCCGATCCTCAGATTCAGCTATTCATTTTTCACTTACTTTGGCCTCGGCGTCGGCGACCCCAACTGTTGGGGCTGTCGGTGGCTGCGGCCCGGGTTCGATACTTGCTCCCGCCGAGATCGAGAACGATGGAGCCACAGATGAATTCGAAGAAGACCCTCGCCGCGTTCGCCGTCACCGCGGCCCTTCTCACCCCCGCCGGCGTGCTGGCCGCCCCCGCCCAGGCCGATGCGCCGGCGCCGGCGCCGGCGCAGGCCCAGCCTGTGGACACCACCGCCACCGGCTCCTCCAGCGGGTCCTACTCCGCCGCCAACTACCTGGTCTGCATCCTCTTCCACACCAGCCTCAACGGCTCCGTGGGCATCCCGTTCTGCTGACGGCCGCCGGCCGGGACTGTGATTCATCACGTTTATCTGCTTCAGTGACCCGTACTGTCTCGGCGCCGCTTACCGTCGCGAGGCACAACAGTTTGTTTGGGAAGGTGGCAACAAGCGTGATCGGTACGCGGGCGAAGCTCGATGAACTGGCCAAGATCCTGGAGATCGCCGCAGAACCCGCGGGTGAGGCCGGTATCGCCAAGCGGGCGTCGAAAGGCATTCCGAGCGTTCGGCAGCGGGTGGAGATGCTGCTCGACCGCGGCACGTTCATCGAGACCGGCGCGCTGGCTCGCCAGCCCGGTCAACCGGACGCGCTCTACGGTGACGGACTGGTCACCGGTCGCGGGCTGATCGGGGGGCGCCCGGTGGTGGTGATCTCCCACGATCAGACCGTGTACGGCGGGTCGGTCGGGGTCACGTCCGCCCAGAAGTTCATGCGGGCACTGAAATTCGCGTTCGACAACGCGTGCCCGGTGGTGACGATCAACGATTCGGGCGGCGCGCGGATCCAGGACGCGGTGGGTTCCATCGCATCGTTCGGTGATATCTCCCGGGTGCTGGAGAAGCTGTCCGGCTATGTGCCGCAGGTGTCGATCATTCTCGGCAAGTGCGCCGCGGGCTCGGTGTACGGGCCGATCAATACCGACGTACTAATCGGCACCAAGGATTCCTACATGTTCGTCACCGGGCCGGAGGTGATCAAGGCGGTCAACGGCGAGGACGTCACCGCCGAGGAGCTCGGCGGCGCGAAGGTGCAGGCCGAACGCGGCACCCTGCATCACGTGGCCGAGACCGAGCAGGAGGCCTACGAGTGGGCCCGTAACTACCTGAGCTTCATGCCGACGAGCTGCGTCGAGCAGCCGCCGATCGTGAATCCCGGCCTGGAGCCCGAGATTACGGCCAGTGACCGGGAACTCGACACGATCATCCCGGATTCCGATCGTGCCGGCTACGACATGCACGAGATCCTGCTGCGCATCTTCGACGACGGCGAGTTCCACGAGATCCGAGCCGCGTTCGCGCCGAACCTGATCACCGGCTTCGCCCGCGTCGACGGCTACCCGGTCGGCGTGATCGCCAATCAGCCACTGGTGCTGGGCGGTTCCATCGATGCCGCCTGCTCGGACAAGTCGACCTACTTCATCCGGCTCTGCGACGCCTTCAACATCCCGCTCGTGTTCGTCGCCGACACCCCCGGTGTGCTGCCGGGCCTCGCGGAGGAGGCCAACGGCGTCATCATCCGCGGCGGCCGTGTCCCGCGCGCCATCATCGAGGCGACGGTGCCGATCATCAACCTGGTGGTACGCAAGTCCTACGGTGGCGCATACGGCATGATGGCCGCCCGGCAGGTCGGCGCGGACGTCAGTTTCGCCTGGCCCACAGCCCGTATCGCGGTGATCGGCGCCGAAAGCGCGGTCGACCTCCTCGGCAAACGCCAGTTGGCCGCGATGCCGGAGGAACATCGCGCCGCAGCCCGCGAATTCATGATCAACCAGTACAACGAGACGGTCGCCACCCCCTGGGTCGCCGCCGAACGCGGCTACATCGACGCTGTCATCGAACCGTCCCGCACCCGCCTGGAAATCCGCCAGGCCCTCCGCCTGCTCCGCGACAAGAAGCCGGTCAAGCCGGAGTTCAACCCCCGCAAGCACCCGATATACCCGATGTGACCCACCGGCGCGAAAACCGTTGCGAGACAACAGCCGGATGGCCCTGAGCCATCCGGCTGTCGAAGTCTCCTCGCGATCAGCTCCTGTCGGTCGTCGATATTCGATGCAGGCGTATAGGTCCCACGAAGCGGCGCGTGGGTGCTGGTTTGGTGTTCACGAGCGAGAGGTCGCCGCCGTAATGGGCCAGTACGCGGTGGTCCATGACGGCACGCCACAGCGGGGGAATGGCGGCGACAAGGATCAGGGTGGCGTAGCCGGCCGGGAGCTGTGGTGCCGTTTGTGAGCTGCGCAAGGTTTGGTAGCGGCGACCGGGATTGGCGTGGTGGTCGCTGTGGCGTTGCAGGTGGAACAGGAATACGTTCGTGACCAGGCGGTCGCTGTTCCAGCTGTCGCGCGGGGAGCAACGTGCGTAGTTGCCGTTGGCGCGGCGCGGGCGCAGCAGTCCGTAGTGCTCGATGTAATTGACCGTTTCCAGCAGCCCCGAACCCAGCACCGCCTGCACAATCAGAAACGGAATCACCCCGAGGCCGAAGGCCAGGATCATGGTGCCCCACAACGCGACACTCATCGACCAGGCCTGCAACAGCTGATTGTGCCAGCTGAACCAGCGCTTTTCCTTGCGAGACAGGCGTTCTCGCTCCAAGGCCAGCGCCGACCGGAAGCCGCCGACCGCGCTGCGCGGCAGGAACTCCCACAGCGACTCGCCGAATCGGGCGCTGGCCGGATCCTCGGGCGTCGCCACACGCACATGATGACCCCGATTGTGTTCGACGAAGAAATGCCCGTAACCCGACTGTGCCAGAGCGACCTTCGCCAGCCAGCGTTCCAGGTGTTCGGCCCGGTGCCCGAGTTCATGGGCGGCATTGATTCCGATGCCCGACACAAACCCGAGCGTCACAGCCAAACCGAGCTTGTCGGCTACGCTCAGCTCCTGACTTGCCCAGAGATAGCCAGCAATGAGCAGCCCGATGAACTGCAGCGGCAGAAAGAGGTACGTACACCACCGATAGAACCGGTCTTCGGATAATGCCTCGTAGTCCTCCTCGCGTGGGTTGCTCCCGTCATCCCCCACAGACAGATCCAGCAGTGGGATCAGTACCAGCACGAAAACCGGACCGATCCACCAGAAGATGGTGAGCCCCGTGCGGGCTACCAGTTGTGAGGGAACTACAGCGCACGAAGGAGCGATCAACCCGAGAATCCAGAGGTATCGCTTGGGGTCGCGCGACTTCGAATCCTGGAAAATCGACATAGGCGCCTCTTTGATCCAACTGAACGACACTCGCTCGTGAGTGCACGTGGCCGAAATCGTTTGGCTCAAACCCGTCGATTAAGACTAGTCGGATTTCTCCGCCGCGCTAGGTGAACTGCCAAAAATGGTGACTGACCGGGCAATTCAACCCATCCCCGGTGACGAACATCGAGTTCTATACACGAATGCCCGGCAGCCGGGATCGGTGCGAGGACCGATCCCGGCTGCCGGGCATCATGGACCGAACGTCAGAGGGTCAGGGCAGGGCCCCGCAGTTGCTCGGAGCAGGCCAGCCGGCGAGCCGATCGGTCAGCCACTGTTGCGAGTCCGCCAGCGACGGAAAGAACGCCAGCACATGGGTGCCCACCAGACCCGAAACGGTCGGAATCTGCGCGTTCGGATCCAGTTCGATGGTCACGCCGCTACTGCACCAACCGGCCGCCATCTCCCGCACCGGCACGTAGGGCGCACCCTCATCGTTCATGGCCGAGGCGGTGAGGACAGGCACCGACGGAGTGAGCGTGCCGATGCGCTGTTCGTCGAAGGCCGATTTCAGCTCGGGGTTCCGATCGATGACCGCGGTGAGCGGCTCGCCGCTGGTGGTCCATTCGGACGTGCGCGGATGGTCCTGGGCCAGGCTGGCCGGGACGGCGCATTTGCCCAGAGCGTCGTGCAGGATCGCCTTGCCGGTGTCATTGAGCTCGGCGTCGAGGATCGGGCGAGTCTCCGGGTAGTCGGCGGCGATGCCATTGAGGATCCAGGCGAAAGCCGGTGCGATGGAGGGCCGTCCGTCGTTGTATCCGATGAAGTATTCGTCGTCGACCACCGGACCGCCCACATAGGCACCGCGTACATTCAGCTCGGGAGCGTAGCTCGACAGCAGTTCGGCCGCGCCCGCGGAAGCCATGCCGCCCTGCGAGTATCCGTAGAGAACGACCGGCGTGCCGGGGTTGAGGCCGGTGCCGGGCAATTGCAGTGCGGCGCGTGCCGCATCCAGCAGCGCGTACGCCTGTGCCTTGCGGTTGAGGTAGTCGTGCACGTCGGGGGTGCCGAGGCCGTGGTAGTCGGTCACCACCACCGCGATTCCGCGGGCGAGCAGCGAATACAGCGCCAGCAGGTCGTATTCGAAAATGATGTCCGCCGGGGGCTGGTATTGCACGACCTGCGTCATCAATTTCGATGGCGCACATTGATTGCCCTGGCCCTTGGTGCCGCCCGCGTACGCGACCAGCGGGCGCTCGCCGGGGCCGGTCCACGGCACGCTCGGCTGCAGGTACGTGCCGACGACCGCCGTCGGCGCATCGTGGGTGTCGCTGCTGACGTACATCATTCGCGTCGCGGCAGCCGGAACGACGCCGGGCATTCCGGGTGCGGAGAAGGCCACCTGTGCCGGTTCGGCGCGCACGATGGCTCCCGGTGTGGGTGGTAGCGGCGGCGGCAGGTAGAAATCGTCGCCCGCCGCGACGGGTTCCGCGCTGGCGAGCAGCGCCGAGTTCGTGGCGCCTCCGCCAACCATGATGAGGGTTCCTGTCAAAGCTACGGCCAATCCAAGCAGTCGCCTCCGCACTTTATCGATCCTTCCTGCGAGTGAGGGACCCAGGGCATCTCGAATCGGGTGTTGAGGCTATACGCAGGGCTATCGGTTTTTTGTGAATCAGTGGAAGAAACGCCGAACTCACGTCGGCCCACCGCGTGTCGTTATGGGATTGCCCGTCGTGTCGGCATTGCCAATTCGGGGATGTCTATGAATGACCTCTGCGCCCTACGAGATTGGGAATCCTCGGGTTGCGCAGGCGCGAGGGCTCGTTGATCGGGTGACCGGCGTCGGGCAGACGAGCATGTGAATCCCGGTCTCGGGGAGGACTGTTGGCTGATCTATGACAAACGCCCGTTTTGGTGTGTTGCTGGAAGTTTGCCGATATAGTCGTTTCAGAATTCGGACTGGCTTGTCGAACGACGTGAACTATTCATGGAGGTCAGACACGTGCTTGGTCGGTTTCCTGTTTTCCTCCGCAGCGGGTCGGCGAAAGTTGTGGCTGCGCTGGGTGGTGTGGTTCTTGGGTTGTCGATGACGACAACGGCTGCGGCGGATCCGATATATCCGATACCCGATCCGGATCCGTTCTACGCCGCCCCGGCGGATCTGGCGGCACACCGGCCCGGTGATGTGCTCCGCACGCAGACAATGCCGCCGGTGGCCATATTTCCCGGCGCCACAGTTACATTGGTGCAATTCCGATCCACCAACTCCCACGATGAGCCGATCGCGGCCACCACCACGATCCTTACCCCCGTCGGTCACCAGCCCGACGCCCCGTTGATGTCGTATCAGCACTTCATCAATGCGCTCGGCACCAGCTGCGCCGTGTCGCATCTGCTGTACTCCGACGATCCGAATCTCCTGACGACAGCGTCGATTCTGAATATGGTACTGGCGCAGGGCTGGAGCATAGCGCTGCCGGATCATCTCGGTCCGTACGTCGCATTCGGGGCGGCACGTCTGGGTGGCCGGATCGTTCTGGACGGTGTCCGAGCGGTGAAACAGCTGCCGGAACTCGCCGCCCAGCACAGTCCGGTCGTGTTGGCCGGCTACTCCGGCGGCGGCATGGCCACCGGGGCGGCGGCTGCGCTCCAACCGTCGTACGCGCCGGAGCTGAAGCTCGCGGGTGCGGCCATCGGCGGTGCCCCGATGAACCTGCTGACGATGGTGCAGGCGTTGGGCTACGACCCGCACCCGGCCTTCGGGCTGGCCATGGCGGCGGCGATCGGTCTCGAGCGCGAATATCCGAACGAGCTGCCGATCAGCTCGTACCTCAACCAGAATGGCTTGGCCCTCCGCAATGCCATGGCCAATGACTGCACCAATCAGATCCTCGCCGAGGGTGTGGGCGGCAGCGCGCGGGCATACATGGCCGATCCCGGGGGCTTCAACGTCCGTGAAGGCGAGTCGGTGCTGGAGGAGAACAGCTTGGAACTCTTCGGCGAAGTGCCGGAAACACCGGTGTTCGAATGGCATTCACCCGACGACCCGCTGATTCCGGTCCAAGCGATCGACAACACCGACCACCGCTGGTGCGCGGCCGGTGTTCCGGTGCAGACGCTGCGCGTTCCCGCACCCGAGCATCTGTCGGGAGCGGTGCTGGGTGCCCCCGAGGTGCTGGCGTGGCTCAACGGCCGGGTTCGCGGCGAGCCCGCACCCAGCAACTGTTGACAGGGTTGCCGTGACTCCACGGCCGGCGTTCTCACCCGGTCCGGGCGGCCCGGCAGGTCGCCCGGACCGGGCCTAGCTGTCCGGACCGGGCGGCCCCGGCTTCCTGCCCCGGCGAGGCAGTCGGCCGAGTTCGACGGTCTGACCTGGATAAATGTGCCCTCGGCAGGATTCGAACCTGCGACACCCGCTTTAGGAGAGCGGACCAGGTCCCGTTTGTCGGGTTCTGCTGACGTTGACGCGGTTGGAAAACTAGCGATCACCTGCACCATTGCCATTGGTGACGTTGGCTCGTGGCAGGGGTGTTCAGCGATGCTGCGTACATCCTGCGTACACGACTGAGCCTTGTCGAGCATCGTTGCCGTGTACCGAATCAGTCCCCGTGAGCACTGCGAGCGGGTCCGGCAAACGATGGTACATACAGCTCGCGCCGCATCACATCGCGTAGTTCTTGAAGTGCCGTCAGGAAGGGCTCGTGAACGGCGATCCAGTCTGCCGAGCCTGTTCCTTGACCCCCAACCGTCAGGCTCTGCGTAACCAACGCCTCCCGGATGGCTTTGAGAGCCTTGTACACAACACCAGCGGCGTCGCCAACAGTCTTTGGGGCAACCAGCTCAAGTTCATACAGAGCCGCGACCAACTGATTCGACCTGAAGGTGGCAGTAACGTCGGCACGGCTCAACGGGGTTGCACGACCTATGGCTAATGCCTGCATGGCATTGTCCGTCTGCGTCAAGGCCGTCAAGAACTTCACGTACGTGAATCGCTGCGTGTCTTCAAAGCGGAGGGACCGCTCGCGGCGTGCCCGGATCGAGTCGACCAGGACTGAAGAACTTGCCCCCACGATCGCGCCACCCAAAGTCCCGGCGACCGCTAGCCATTCCGTGCTCACGAGCGCGACTCTAATGGAGGAGTCCTGGTTTCACATGCCAGTTCGTGAAGCGGATGCTTTGGTACTCAGCGCCTTTCGCGGCTTGGACCACCGAGCCGATCCTGCTCGGGTTGTGCCCGGCATCCTTTCGGCGGGGGTGTGTCCGACGCTGCCCTACCCACCAGAACCCGCCGTCACGTTCGACCATGATGCCCCCGTTCGCCCGAGTACCCGCCATTGTGCTGCGCCCGCCGGCGAGCATCAACTATCGAGAACTCGTACCGGTGACCGAACCTGTTGAACGACAACAATCTCGATCTGAAGGACCCGTTCGACCACCGCATGCGCTTAAAACCCTCTGTTGTGGTCCACCTTCCAGGCGTCTGTGTATCGAGACGTCCGTCCTGAGCGAAGACGCCTGTTTCAGCGCCAGCACCTACGTGGTTTCGGCTACGTTGATTAGCACGCTCCGAGGGGAGGCGACGATGGTTACCGGAGGTACTCCTCTAGCGCGGCGGCGCACGCCGGTCGGGGGTCGAGGACGGTCGCTTCGGCGGCCCGCACCGCCGGATCCACCAGTGCTACCGCCGGATCCACCAGTGCTACCGCCGGATCCACCCCCACCGTCGCGCGATACGTCTGCACCGACATCACCGACCTCTCGGTGGACAACTCTGACCGCGCTCGCGACCTCGGCAGCTGCACTCCTCGCGGCGGTCACTGCCGTTGGCGCCCTCTACTTCACTGGCCAATCGCTGCGTGCTACCAACAGCCAATACAGTCTGGCCCAGCAGACGGCGGTCACCGACCGGTTCCGACTCGCTGCAGAACAACTGGCATCTGACAAGATCAATGTCCGGATCTCGGGCATCTACCTATTCGAGCGATTAGCGAAGGACTCGCCCTCCGACTATTCGACGGTGTTCGCGGTGCTCGCATCGTTCGTGCGCACCCAGACAATCGCGGCAGCGTGTGAAACTCCGCCTCCTCCACCGGCCGTAGTCCAAGTGCCGAGCGACATTCAGACCGCACTGACGGTGATCAGCCGCCGCGATCCGAGTCACAATCTCGGTTTTCGGCTCGACTTCCGGCGGGCCTGCCTCGATGGCGCGAACATGATTGGTGCGCAACTGAACGGCCGCCCTATCGGCGCGTCGTATCTTGTGACCGAGGACGGCGGCGGCGTGGACCTCGGGCAAGCGCATCTGAACAACGCAAAACTCGTCGGCACGCACCTTGTCAGTGCCGGCCTCGCCGACGCACACCTCAGCGGTGCGGACGTCAGCAGTTCGGACCTCAGTGGCGCGGACCTCACCGGCGCGGACCTGTCTGGTGCGTACCTGCTCTATACGGACTTCACTAATGCGAATCTACAAAATGCAAACCTACGTAACGCGGGCATGAGCGCCACAAATCTTCGTGCCGCTGATCTCGACAAAGCGGACCTCACGGGCGCGGACCTCACGGGCGCGGACCTGAGCAGCGCAAGCCTGCGGGGCGTGATTCTCCGCGGTGCTGACTTCGAAAGCTTGGAGCTCGCGGTGGTCCTAACCACGAACATGCCTTACGCGAACCTGGACGGTGCGGACCTCACCGGTGTGAACCTGACCCGCGTGAACCTCACCGGTGCGAAGCTGACCGGAACAAACCTGAACGGCGCGCACCTCACCCGCGTGGATCTCACCGGCGCGAATCTCACCGGCGCGAATCTCACCGACATCGTCTACGACAGCAGCACCCGGTGGCCGGCGGGTTTCACGCCTCCTCCGTCCGCCCGGTGACCGTTCCGGGCTCGGTAACCGGATGGTGGCGAGTCCTGAAAGACAGGGATTGGCCGGATGGGCCGCTGAGTGCCGATTAACGCACGATGACTCCATGTGGTGCGCGGGATTTGAACCTGCGACTTCTTCGTCCCGAACCACGAAACGGCCCGTTTTGTCTGATATCGGCGGTTGTGGACTGAGTTGAGATCTGGCCTCTATCACGGAATTTCGTCGTTGTCCGTCTTGGCGGCAATCGAAGGTGCATGCCGCTGCTGCGGACTCCCTGCGGAGCGCGCTGCCGGGCGAGACTCCCCGCCCGGCAGTGTTGGAGTACTACTTGTCGGGGCCGCCCCAAGCCGTACGGAACACGGCCAACACGGCCAGCAGGACGGCGGCACCATCATGCCAGTTGTCCATCACGCCGATCGTGATGCCGCAGCCGAGCGCGACCAGCACCGCCAGCAGCGGATGCGGCCGCCCGTCGGGCGAATTGCCTCTGCCGCGGTGGACCGGACGGGTAGGGGGAATCATGTCGTCGGACATCAGTCAACCTCTGGGTATGACTAATTGGCCCCGCATTGAATGGGGCCTGCGATGTCCTGGCGTGACCTATATGTCACGCGGGTCCGGGTCCGGAGCCCGGAACGTTCAAGCCAGCGAACACTACCTCACTACCTGCCGTAGTGCTCGATGACACGCCGTAGTTCCTCGAAGCTGATGCGGCGGACTCCTTCGTCGGCGAGGAGATCGAGTATGGGTTCCAGCTTCTCCCCGCGTACCTCGAAGCTGCCGGTGAACCGGAATATCACGCGGTCGGCCTTGGTCAGATTCTGCTCGTGACCGCCGAGTCGTTCATCGCCGCGCACCCCGATGACTTCGATGTAGTCCTGTCGGGTCATCCGATCCATGCGCATCGAGCGGTGCTGATTGGTGAAGGCTTGCGACCGTCGGCCCCAAGGGGGCCTGACGCCCCACCGGAGCTGTTTGGTGGCGGACATGGCCGGTGTCACCATGCGGTCGGTGGTGAACGTGCCGAGGATTCGTTCGATGGTCTGCTGTCGCTCTGTACCGCGGCGGGCTCTCTGTACGTCGAACACCTGGATGTCCACGGCCTGAACCAGATTCCCGGCGTGGTCGTAGCCAAGGGGGTGTTCGTATTCGTCGCGGATGGACATGGCCGGGGCGAGTGCCTCCTGGGCGATGCGCCATGCATCCTCGGTTGCGCGGCGAGAGCTCTCCTCGAAGAAGTCGGTCACGCCCTTCAACGGTAGTGAACTCGTCGCGCTCGGATGGCCGTAGCGGCAATTGGCGGTATCGAGGTGCGCTTTAAGGCACACTGCATATGGCCTGGCGGCTGTCGGAGCGCGCATTCAATAGGGCGTCCGCTGCTTCGGACCGCTGCGCAGAAGGCGCAACGTTCCGCGCGTCCTGAACGATGAGCGAGTGCCTGACGTCACACCCGCCACCAGATCGGCGGCTGAGTTCACTGGGAAGGGGCTGAAGCTTGATGGACGGGGACCAGGTTGCAGTTGACAGCAGCGCGATGGACGATGACGTGCTGTTGACCGCTGGCGTGATCGATCGGGTAGCTGTCATGGAGAGTCCCTACGCTTTTCTTGATGAGCTCCGGAGTGAACTTGGGTTCTTGCATCTGTGGGAGGTTCCTGATGATGCATCGCCGACCGGCAAGGCCGCCTTCTGGGCGTTTGGCTACGAGATTGATTTTACTGAAGAGAATGGCAGGAATCGCGTCAATCTATCGCCGCGCCACATGTTCGGAGAGGTCTATCACCCGCCAAAATTGTCGGATATACCCGATGAAATGGTAGAAATCTGGCGAGGGTTGCAGAAGGCTGTCAAGTCGGCTCACGCTAAGGCTCGATTCTCTCATATTCTCTTTGAACTCAAGGTGGCCGACAAGAGGGAGCAATGCCTCGCGGCGATAGATGCATATTTTGATTCTGCACTCGGGTGGGCCAGCCTAGTTGATTCTGCTATGGATCTAGGTGCCGCATTACGATTGTCTCGCGCAATCGGAGAAAATGGCAAGCGCGCGGAAGCTTTAAATAAGCTGCTAGATATCGCCGACAATGTGCTTAAGGTCGAGGAGCCGTTGGCTGGCGTAGTCTATCGAGCGCTCAGCTATGCGATCACAGATCCCGATTGTCCGGATCGTATCGACGAATTACTCGAAACGGCGTCGAACAGTTGGCCGGATGCGAATAGGAATGATCACGCATTTGAGTTTATGCTTCAGCGCAAGCCGTCTGAGGAGAAGCGGGCTGAGATATGGAGTAGGCGTGTTGAATCCCATCTCGCAGAAGCTGAGCGCGAGTCGTCGCCTATCGTGCGTTCCGTACGCCGCGAACGGGCGCTCGAACTTGCAGACAAATCGGGTTATCCGACGCTAAGAAATGTGGCTGCCGTCGCTCTGCAATCTGTCAGGAACGAGCAGCTTGATTTCATGCATTTTTCTGCTGCGACCAGCCTGTTCAGGGAAGAATGGGAGCAGTTGCGAGACTCCTTTATATCCGATGAAAGCTGGCAAAAGTCGCTGATCTCGTTTGGTTGTGCAGGACCGTTGACGGGCGATTTTGAGGTCAACCGGAAGTTCGTTTCAGAATCAAATGCGCAGCATCCCTTGGCTTCGCTCTTTCCGGTTCATGTGACCGGCCCGGACGGTCTCCCTGTATTTAAAACCTCCACTTCGGAGGAGAAGTTTGAGTACGACCTCGTGCAGCGTGAGTTGCAGTTCCTTAGGATGAACATCACGCCGCTGATCGATGCTTGGATGGTGATACCGCAGCGTTTCGGTATGCCTAGTTCCGCAGAACTTTCCGATTTCCTCGGAAATTTCCCTGGCATCCCGAGGGAAGTTATCCGGCCGCTGATAAGGTCGATGCAGCGTTCGTGGTGCGGAGATGATGAGGGTGCGTCATATGCTCTGATGCCTAGGATAGAGATGCAGGTACGCCGTCTGGTGATTGAAGCTGACGCCGGGGTTTATCGCCTTCAGCGAGAAGAATCTCCCGGCCAGTTCCCGGGATTGGGATCATTGATCGGTACGCTTGTAAAATACTACGACATAGATGAATCTCGTCGTCGTTTTCTAAATGCCATATTCTGCTACCCGGGAGGGATGAATATGCGTAACTTGATGCTGCATGGATTCTATTCGGGTGACAATGAGGTCGCTGCGCCCCTGCTGATACACACAGTTCTTATGCTCGGACTCCTGCAAAAGAAGACTATGCCTGACGAGTAGCGGGTCCAGTTCGCGGTGAGCTGTTGACAAGATTTCGTGGCAAGGCCCGGAGGGGCGCGGCAGCACTTCGGGATTGGTGTCGACCATTGCGTGATGTGGTGTTCGATTCGGTCCCCCTACTCTGGCTCTGCGCCGGGGTGCCCGCCCGCAGCGGAGCGAGGACCGGACACCCCGGGCGGCGCGCGCATGCGCGCCGCTCTTGATCCTGTAGAGGAAAATTCGGCAAATTCTCTACTCGGGTTCCGTCTTCTCTTTTCTCTTCTTCTTCCCTTCTCCGGAACCCGACTCTGTTCTCTTCTGTTAGAGCAGCTGTTCGATAGCTCTGGCGCAGATCGAACACGAGCTGTCGTACTGGCCAAGAGGCGGGTGCCATCCGTCGAAGTCTGGTGGCGGCCGATCTGCGCGACGCAATGAGCCGTTAATGTTGTTGTGCTGCAACACTTCTTCTCACCTCATAAGAGGGGATCTCGATAGAATGGGGTATCTTCTCCGGCCGGTTCTCGGTCACCTCTTACGCAGTGAAATTCGAGGGATTCTGCATGTTCATCGGTGGACCATTGGCAACCGCAATCGATCGGGTCTGGGACGGCATCCGCCAGCGACACCCCGACGTACCCGAGGCGGTGGTGGCGATCGCCTCGGGCTCGACCGGGCGCGGCCGTGCGGTGCGGCTCGGGCACTTCGGCCCGGACCTGTGGAGCCGCTCCGGCACCGCGATGCCGGAGTTGTTCCTCGGCGCGGAAGGTTTGGCCGGCGGCGCCCACGATGTGCTGGCCACGCTGCTGCACGAAGCGGCCCACGGGATCGCCGTCGCCCGTGAAGTGCCCGCGGCTAGCGACGGCGGCCGCTATCACAACGGCAAGTACCGGCAGATCGCCGAGGAGATCGGCCTGACTGCCGAGCGGGCTCCTCGCACGGGCTGGTCGGTGACCATGCTGCCGGAAGCTACGGCAGGCGAGTACCGGCGCGAGATCGGCATCCTGGCCAAGGCGATCGTGGCCCACCGCCTGCCGGAACCAGCTGCCGAGGATGCCGACCCGACTGCCGAGGCCACCGACGACGGCGACGGCGCGGTGCCGGGTCCGAAGTCGGCCGATCGTAACGGCAGTCCGCTCACCTGCCGGTGTGAGCCGCCGCGCCGGATTCGCGCGCACAAGAAGATCATTGCCGCCGGGCCGATCCTGTGCGGCCTGTGCCAGCAGCCATTCGCCCAGTAGCGCAGGTGTTCCAATTTGAACACCTGGGTCGGCTGGATCTCTCCGTTGTGGTCCCTCATCGGGGAGTCCTTCCCCTCTTAAGAAGGGACCTCGCTGGCCTCGTAAGAGGGGAATGTGCATCCCACCGGCGGTGTCCAGAAAATTGGACAGGACTACCCCGCGTAAGAGGTAAGCGAGGTCCCCTCTTGCGCGGGGTAGGCCACTCCTCGGCTCACTGCATAAGAGGTGAAACTGCTCCCCGCATAAGACGTGACTCTGCCTTCCTCGTAAGAGGTGATCCCTTCGTTGTGGTCGTTCTCGGTACGCACCCCGCATCGCATCGTGACGCTCGCTCGCAACCCTTCCCGTTGTGGTCTTCTCCCAACGCAACTCACATGCCAACGCACCATCTGCACCCAACTGGCCCCCTTGTGGTCCTCTCTTTGTGGTCTTTCGAATCTCTAACCCTCCCAATCACAATCGCTCCCGACCATGCCCTCTGAACCCAAAACTGGCTCTTGTCTCTCGTGCTCCTGATTCCCTTCAACGAAGTGGGAGGGAATCAGGAGCACGAGAGACAAGAGCCCTGCGCCGAAGGCGCAGATCAGAGGGCATGGGCGGGAGCGATTCCCCGGATTGATGCCGGATGGTTTGGTCCCGGCACTGTCCCGGCTTTGTCCCGGCACTGTCCCGGCACTCTTCCGGCAGCTAGAGCAGCTGCGCCATGCTCGTGATCATGGCTGCTGGCGAGTGCGCGGCGAGCCTGGCGACCTTCTCCGGGCGGTTCGCAAAGGCTATGCATGCGATCTCAGCAGCCTGTGCCGCAAGGACGTCTGATACTGAATCACCCACGAACACGCAGTCCTCCGGGGTGGCGCTGAGACCCGCAACGGCCTGATTCAGTAGGTACGGATCGGGCTTCAAGTGCGACAGGTCGGCGCTGTCGCGGCCATACACACCGCGGACCAGGCCGCGTAGATCGTGCTGGATCATGAACGCCTCAATGGCAGCCGATGAATTGTTGCTGACGACCGCGACGCGGTGGCCGTCCGTCGCGAACCGTTCAATCACTTCGGCCGCGCCATCCGTGGGTTGGGCAAGCCGGACGGCCTCCAGTTCAATCTCCCTGAAGCGGCGTTCGGTCGCTTCGGCCTCCACCACACCGAGTGTTGCGGCGAAGTGGAGGATGTCGAACGGATCGCGGCTCTTCTGAACATGGTCCGGCGCTGAAGCATTGATGCCGGCCAAAAGCTGCTGCGCCGCTTCTCGGTTGGAGATCCCGGAGAACACGGCACAGATAGGCCCGTCGAAGTCGAGCAGCAGGATTCCGCGGCCTTTCGAAAGGTCTGCGGCGGTCGTCAACGCTGATAGTCCCTGGCCACAGTGGTCCAGATGCTGTCGAACCACATCTGCGACTGCTTCACGAACTGGCTCTCCTTGCCATCCGGGTCGGCATTCTGCGCGAACTCGAAAAGCGTTGCGTCCTTGCCCATGAGGTCCCATATCGCCTCGGCTTCACCATCCAACTGAAGCTTGTGCTCGCGGACCGGGTAATAGCCGTAGAACGCTCGGGAAGCATTCAAGATGTACAGCTTGAAGAGCGGAACCGCCGGATAGGTGCGGACCTGCGCAGACGCACTTGCGACCAGCTCCAGCTCTGCGAGTTCGTTGACGGCATCCACCACCGCGAGTGCGTGCCGCTCCATGATCCGGGTCGCGCGCTTCCGGAACGCCGGACTGTCCCCAAGGTCATCAACCCGCGATGGCAGAGACCAGGGTGAGGATGTGTCGGGAACCAATAGCCGGACAGTCAGAGACTCAGGCCGAAGGCGCCCGTCACGGATCTTATCGATCGGTTCGGCAATCGCACCATGCAGCGTCTCACCTGAAAATCCCGCGAAATCTATTGTCACAGAAGCCTCTTCGAACGCCCGCTCAATGTGCGGGCGCAGCCCAACGGGACGTTCCGTGCGCTCACGGACGTATACGCCGCTTCCCTGCCGAGAGACAACCAGACCTTCGTCTCGGAGCACTCGAATCGCCTGCTGAACGGTCATGCGGGCTACGCCGTACCGTTCCGCCAGCTGCGGCCCGGACGGAAGCTTTTCACCGGGCGCTAGCTTCCGCGTCAAGATCGCGGCGCGCAGCACATTCGCCACCTGAAGGTAAGGCGGACGAGGGTCGTCGGGATCAAGTGCGTCCATGCGACACACCCTAGCCCTGTGGTCGGAAGTTTTCTAGGCAACCTAGATGAATCAGCTGCGTTGGCCAGCGCGGTGCGCTACGATCAACTTGTCTAGGCAAGCTAGAAAGCTTGTTCAAGGACACTCCCCGGCAGTGTCCAGCCACCGGGGAGCCAACACCAAAGCGGTTGCACCCGCTTCAGCAATTTCCCACCTCAAGGACGAAAGGTCCCTGAAGCATGTCCAGTGTAAAACGTGGTGCGCTGGTGCCAAACCAGTCTCTATCAGCGGTGATATCGATCCCGTCGCGGGTCGCGCGGCTCGTCCGGGTTCGGTGGTGGGTTCGGTGAGGATCAACGGGAAGCGGGTCGGGCCGCTGTCGAATGTCATTCCGTTTCCTGTCCCCGCGCAACCGCTCCCGGTGCCGGACTACCGACGCGGCGCGGAGGTTGATGCTCAGCCGGAACCACAACGGAGGGAGGTGGTTCCGAACGAGCATCTGTCGCTGTTGATGGAGTCGCTCGGGATCACCCCCACGGGTCTGGCGCATCGCATGCGTGCGGTGAGCGAGAGTGACGGCGGCCGGCCGGTGCATCTGAAGCACACCAATATCGTCGGGTATCGGGACGGGTTGCATGATCCGAAGCCGCGGACCCTCGATGTGATGCTGACGGCCCTGTCGCTCAAAGCGGGTCGCCAGGTCACTGCCGAGCAGATCGGTTACGCCGCACCTACACCGGCTGAGCTGCGGGCGAACACCTGGAAGCAACTCGACGAGTTCACGGCAGACGAACCGCATTTCGAAACACTGCGGACCAGGGCAATGGTTACCGAGTCTGCGCCGCGTCCGGGGTCGATGGCTGATCGGGAGTCGGATGCGGCTAGGGCGGATCGGCTGCGGTTGATGCTCGCGATGGCTGAGGCCAGTGCCCCGCTGAAGGAGCGCGACCTCCACAGTGGTGACGTTCGCGGTCTTTCGGTTGAGGCGCCGGCGCGTCCGGCGGTGGATCGGAGGCGGTCACGATGACCAGCGGAGCACGTGACCGCAATATCGACGGCGGAACGGAATTGAAACGGCTTCTGCGGCAGAAGCATTGGGATACCCACAAGGTTTTCCAGCGCGAGTACAACAAGGCTGCGCGGAAGGTCGATCGCAACCTGGGCTGGTTGGATGGCCCCAGCAAGGCGCAGTTCTACAAGTGGCTCTCCGGTGACCTGAAAGGGATACCGCAACCGGATCATTGCGCGGTCCTGGAAGCGATGCTGCCCGGCCATACCGCAGAGGAGCTGTTCGCGCCCGCTGCTCTGTTGCTTGAGGTCCAGAAGACTGGACAGAGCCTGCCTGTCTCGCCGGAACACCCGGTGTCGGTCGAACCGATCGAAACACCCTCTACCGCAGGATCTTTGGATCGAGAACTGCGGATCGCGGATCGCGCAGGTGTTCCAAATGGATCACCTGACCGGTTGGTCGGTTCGGCCGGTGATTCAAATGAATCACCTGACTCGGTGGTCGGTTCTGGTCGTGTCCGGGATCAGCGGGAAGTGACGGCCGTGATCGATGCGCGGGTGCGGTCACTGATGTCCTGGATCGGGGCGGATACCGCGCCTCTGAAGGAACGCGACATCCACCGCGACAATGTTCGCGACCCTTCGGCGGAAGCACCGGCGCGTCCGGCGGTGGATCGGAGGCGGTCGCGGTGACAGATGAGGCGATCATTCTGGGCCTGCGCTCAGACGGGCGAGGCTACCGCGACATCGCCAACACGTTGGGGATCACCGCCCGCCAGGTCGAAAACGTCCTGGGCGAAGTCGGCGCTTTGCGGGCGGCTGGTCTCGGTCACAGCGAGATCGGACGCCGTGTCGGTCTGGCCCGCAGCACCGTCCAAGACCTCCTACGGAAGGAGCGGTCTCCGCGATCGACGATGCGGAAGTCCGCGGCGGTGACCGCGCTCGCAGAGCAGGGCGGCATGCAGCTCGATGTCCTGGGCTGGTTCCTGGACTTGGACAAGAACCACACCTATGTGCTGGTCAAGGAATTACGTGAGGAGAAGATCGTCCGCGATCTTGAGAAGATCCGGGCGGGGGACAAGTGGGTGCTGCTCACCAGGGGTACCGAGTCCCGGATCCTGGGGTTCCCGGTGCGGGAGTTCCGGCCCTCGGTGAAGCAGGCCGAACACCATCGCGCGGTCGCCCAAGCCCGGATCATGCTCGTCGGTGACGATCTCGAACGCTGGATTCCTGAGCGGGTCCTGTGGCATCGCGCCGAGATCGCTGCCCGCGAATCCAGTTCCAAGCACAAGGAATTCAGCACCAGTCGCAACCCACGGGGCGGTGTCTCCCATGTCCATGACGGGCGGTTCCTCGGGGACCTCGACGGTCTGCACGGGTGGTGGGCCCTCGAAGTCGAACTCACCCGCAAGTCCGCCGACGCCATGGATACCGCCCTGCGCGGGGCGCTGCGGGCTGCCCGCGACGCCACCCCGGAGAAGGTCGTCGGCCTGCTGTACCTGTGCCGCTCAGCGGGGGTCCTCGACGGCGTCCACGCGGCCGTGAAACGCCTGCCGGTCGAGTTGAGCAACCGCAAGGAGCTGGCTTTGGCCATCGGTGACTTCGACGACGAATGGGGCGACTTCCTCATCCAGCGCGCCGCGAAACGCAAGCGCCGCAACAAAACTCGAACTTCCAAGGATGCATCATGATCAACACTGAAACCCTCACCCACCGCGACGTGCGCGCGGTGGTCGGCCTGGCCGAAATGCGCGCTATGCAGCTCGACGTACTCGGCGACTACCTCAAGTTGGGCCGCAGCCAAACCTACGATCTGGTCGGCAAGCTGCTCGACGCCAACCTGATTCACCCACTGGTAGAAGTGCAGGAAGGACCGAAATGGGTAGTCCTCAAGCCCAGTGCATCCACGTGGGCGTTGGGCTGGCGGACCGGCGACTGGCGGCCCTCGCCGATGTGGGCCGAGCATTGCCGCGCGGTAGCCCAAACCCGTGTCGCATTGGATGCATGCGCGTCGCATGAATGGATGTCCGAGCGCATCATGCGACACGACACACCAGGACGCGGCCCATATCCCTATGACGGGCGGCTGATGCGGCCGGACTGGCAGTGCGTAGCAGTCAAAGTCGATACCACTCGGTATCTGACACCGGAAGAATTCTCACACCGCCTCCACGCGATGCGCGACCAAGCGCGCCACGACCAGTGCGCCGAAGTCCTGTACGTCTGCGGCGGCTACATCCGCCCCGACACTGCTGTCGCCATCGCGCGACAGGTCCTGCGCTACGAGTCCGACCTGGACTTCACGGCGATGGACCTGGATTCACTGATCGCGAAGCACCTCGCGCCGAAGCACTCCGGCAAGGGCGTCGTCTTCCCACTGCGACACCGTGCGACAGGTGGTGCGCACTGATGCGACAGCCCCGCGACAGCCAATGCGACACGCGTCGCACCGATAGCGCACACCGCGACAGCCTGCGCACCGCACGCGACAGCTCCTACGCACCGCGCGACACCCTGCGCACCACATCCGACAACACCGCCCAGACCACCACTCCCCGAGGACATTTCATGAACGACGACCGCTACCTCCAGGCAAAAGACTGCGAAGAACTCACCGGCATCCCCGCGTCCACGTGGCGCTACTGGGCGCACATCGGTTCCGGCCCCGTGAGTTTCAAGCTCGGCCGCCGGCGCGTGTGGCGCAAGAGCGTGATCCTGGCCTGGATCGCCGAACAGGAATCCGCGACCGGCGGGGTGGCGTAGTCCCATGACAGCACGACGGAACCGCCGCGCCGGGGTCGAAGACCTCTGGTACAAGACCGAGCGCGACCAGGACGGCCAGACGCGGCGAGTTCCGTCACTGCTGTACGGCAAGGGCAAACGGTGGCGCGCCCGCTACGTCGACGCCAACGGTAAGGAACACTCGAAGCGGTTCGCCCGGAAGACCGACGCACAAAGCTGGCTCGACGGGCAAACGGCCGCGGTAGTCACCGGCGTGCACGCGCCTCCGTCCGCCGGGCGGGTCACGGTCGCCACCGTGGCAGACGCATGGTTGACGAGCAACCCCGACTGGGAAACCTCGACTCGCTCCCGATACGAGTCCATCGTCCGAAAGCACATCAAACCCATGTGGGGCCAGGCGCGATTGCTGGACCTGACTCACGAAGTCATCCAAGACTGGGTCTCCTCCCAGGCCGATACCGGCGTCGCCGGGGGCACGGTCCGTAAGAACCTCGGGGTGCTGTCCCAGATCTGCGACTACGCGGTCGTCACGCGGCGGATCGCGATCAACCCATGTGTGACCGTGAACCGTCCGAAACAGCGCCTCGCCTCCCGGCGCTACCTATCCGGCCTGGAGGTCGAACGGCTCGCCGAATGCGCCGGCCGGAACTGGCTCACGGTGATGGTGCTCGCGTACAGCGGGCTCCGGTTCGCTGAGTTGGCGGGCTTGCAGGCGAGCAACGTGCACATGCTGCGCCGCCGGTTCCAGATTGAACGCACGATCACCGAAGTCGACGGCGTACTCGTCACCAAGGCCCCGAAGAATCATCAGCGCCGAAGCGTGCCGTTTCCGGCATTCCTGGCCGAACCACTCCGGCTGCACCTGGAGGGCAAGCGCCCGGATGCTGAGATCTTCACCTCGCCGCAGGGCGCCGTGCTCAGGGTGCGGAATATGCGCCGGGATTGGTGGGAGAAGGCCACGACAAAGGCTGGGTTACCTGGCCTTACCCCTCACGAAATGCGGCATACCGCGGCATCGTTGGCGGTCTCTCAGGGCGCGTCGGTGCTCGCGGTACAGCGGATGCTCGGTCACGACAAGCCGAGCACAACCCTCGACGTGTACGCGGACTTGTTCGATGACGACCTGGACGAAGTCGCGAGCCGACTGGATACCGCCCGTATCGAGTTCGCCACTGCGTACTCTCTGCGTACCCAAGAGGAAAACGCTCCGCTCGAATAGCGGGATTTAGGGCTCTGACCTGCGCCGTAAGTGTGCCCTCGGCAGGATTCGAACCTGCGACACCCGCTTTAGGAGAGCGGTGCTCTATCCCCTGAGCTACGAGGGCTGGACATGCCGGGCGGGAGGCCCGGCCGGGACGTCGGGGAGTCTACCTGGTCGGGGGGCCGGGGGTCGCATTCGTGGTCGGGATGGTGGAGTCGGCTGATCGGCGGGGTGGTGGGCGCGGCGAGCCCGGCCCGGAGTCGCTAGCGGCCCGCGGGTCGGCTCTCGTCGTAGTCCGACGGTGCGAATCTGCTTGTCTTCCAGCGGAAGAGGAGGGTGGCACCGGGCCAGTTGTTGGTGATGCGGCCGGAGGCGTTGCGGTACCAGCTGGAGCAGAAGTTCCAGGGGGTGTCCTTCAGCCGGCGCTGCAGCCAGTCGTCCCAGGACTTTTCGGCGTCGGGGCGGGGCGAGAGGACGTGGCCGGGGCGGGCGGAGAGGTAGTCGATGACCTGGCGGATATAGCGGGCCTGGGACTCCAGCATGTAGATGATGGAGCCGGAGCCGACGTTGGTGTTCGGGCCGTACATCATGAACAGGTTGGGGAAGCCGGGGACCGACATACCGAGGAAGGCGCGGGCGCCCTCGGGGGACCATTCGTCGGCGAGTTTGCGGCCTTGCAGGCCATAGATATTCATGGGGGCGAGGAACTCGGTGCCCTTGAAGCCGGTGCCGTAGACGATGACGTCGACGGGATGTTCGACGCCGTCGGCCGTGCGAATTCCGTTGGGCGTCACCGCTTCGATGGCGGTGGTCTCCACGGTGACATTGTCCTGGGTCAGTGCGGGGAAGTACTCGTTGGAGAACAGGCCGCGCTTGCAGCCGGCGGCGTAGTCCGGAGTCAGCTTGGCGCGCAGCGCCTCATCGGGCACCTGCTGGTTGCGGTGCCGGTCCGCGACGGCGATCACCGGGTGCTTGATGGCGGGAATGTCGGTGAGCGCCAACGCCATCACCTCGAAGAAGGTCCAGATGGCGAATCGCTCGGCCAGCCGTGTCCCGGGCACGTACTTGAACAGCGCGTGGTGCAGCGGGGTGTACTCGGTGTCG
Source organism: Nocardia sp. NPDC059236 (assembly GCF_042754085.1). Classification (NCBI taxonomy): domain Bacteria; kingdom Bacillati; phylum Actinomycetota; class Actinomycetes; order Mycobacteriales; family Nocardiaceae; genus Nocardia; species Nocardia sp. NPDC059236. The sequence goes on along the minus strand of NZ_JBHZAF010000002.1, from coordinate 4,827 downwards.
AACTTCGGCAATACCCAGGCGGCCGAGCGCTGGAACAGCGTGAGGTGTTCGACCTTCGGCTGGATTGCCGGAATGTATTGGATGGCACTGGCTCCCGTGCCGATGCACGCCACCCGCTTGCCCGTCAGATCGACCGAGTGATCCCACTCGGCGGAGTGGAAGGCCGCGCCGGTGAAGGTGTCGATGCCGGGGAGGTTCGGCATCGCGGGGCGGGAGAGCTGGCCGACGGCGGGGATGAGGACGTCGGCGAGGTGGGTGACGCCGTCGGCGGTGCGGACCCGCCACCGGCCGCCCTGCTCGTCGAATTCGGCGTCCACCACCTCGGCGCCGAACTCGATCCTGGCGGGCAGGTCGTGCTTTTCGGCGACGGTGCGCATGTACGCGTGGATGTCGGCCTGCTGCGAGAACCGGCGTGGCCAATCGGATTTCGGCTCGAACGACCACGAGTACAGCGGCGAGGGCACATCGCAGGCGGCGCCCGGATAGGTGTTCTCGCGCCAGACGCCGCCGAGGTCGGCGGCCTGCTCCAGGATGGTGAAGTTGGTCAGGCCGTGGCGTTGCAGTTCCAGCGCCATGCCCAGCCCGGCGAATCCGGCACCGATGATCAGAATGGAGGGCTCTCGCTGCATATCAGCAACGGTAGGGCGTATTCCCGCTGGTCCTGCAGACATCGCCGGACAGTGAATCCGTATTTTCGGTCACGTCGGTCGGGTGAGTCCGGATTCACCCCTGGCAATCATGGGAAGGCCGCTCTCACGGCCCGCTGTCCGGGTCAGTGAGCGCCGTCTGACCTGCGACGCTGTCCTCGACTGGACAGCCCGGTGTCACACTCAATATATTCACGGAAGTTCTTGCTCCAATTTACTTGTCCTGGTTAGTGATTGGCTATTCTGCGCCGCCGCAGGGGGCGTCGTCAGCAGGTCGTGACGCTGATCAGGATTGCGGAGCCGGCTGGTCGTCGTGTTGGGCGGCGGCGGGTCGGCTACGGGCTGCGGGCGGCGAGGGTGGGGTTCGCCGCCCGCAGCTCGAATATTTCGCCAGCTCACCGGCCCCGGACTGAGGTCACCATGCCGTCAGTCCGGGCCCCGACCTGTGTATGTCCGAATCGGCTAGGCTCGCCGCAAGTGACTCAGTTCACTCTCCAGTAGGTACATGCAAGGAGCGGTTGGGAAATGTTGAGCACCATGCAGGACGAGCAGCTGTCACTCGCGACGCTGCTGCGCTATGCCTCCACCTTCCAGGGCGACAGCCACGTCTCCACCTGGACCGGTGACGGCTTACGCACCCAGACCTATCGCGAGGTCGGCCAGGATGCGGCCCGGCTCGCCAATGCCCTGCGTGACCTGGGTATCGGCGTCGGTGACCGGGTCGGCACGTTCATGTGGAACAACAACGAGCACATGGTCGCCTACATCGCGGTGCCCGCCATGGGCGCGGTGCTGCACGCGCTGAACATCCGGCTCTTCCCCGAGCAGCTGGTGTACGTGGCCAATCACGCCGAGGATCAGGTCGTCATCGTGGACGGCTCGCTGCTGCCGATGTTCGCGCAGTACCTGCCGAACCTGAAGACGGTGCGCCACGTCATCGTCGCCAATGGCGATGCCGCCGCGCTGCAGGCCCCCGAGGGCGTCACCGTGCACTCCTACCGGGAGCTGCTCGACGCCCAGCCCGACACCTACGACTACCCGGTCATCGACGAGCGTTCCGCCGCCGGCATGTGCTACACCTCCGGCACCACCGGCGACCCCAAGGGCGTCGTCTACTCGCACCGGTCGAACTGGCTGCACGCCATGCAGGTGATCTCGCCCAACGGCATGGGCTTCACCGCGGCCGACACCGTGCTGGCCATCGTGCCGCTGTTCCACGCCAATGCCTGGGGCATTCCGTACGCCGCGCTCATGTCGGGCGCGAATGTGCTGATGCCGGACCGTTTCCTGCAGCCCGCACCGCTGCTGGAGATGATGGCCGAGGCGAAGCCGACCTTCGCCGCCGCGGTCCCGACCATCTGGGGCGGCGTGCTGGCCGGGCTGCAGGCGCAGCCGCAGGACATCTCGCACCTGCGTACCTGTGTGGTCGGCGGCGCGGCGGTCCCGCCGTCGATGATGCGGGCCTTCGAGGAGCGGCACGGCGTGAAGCTGCTGCACGCCTGGGGCATGACCGAGACCTCGCCGCTGGGTTCGGTGGCGCACCCGCCCGCCGGCGCCGAGGGCGAGGAGGCCTGGAGCTACCGCTACACCCAGGGCCGCTTCCCGGCCGGCGTGCAGGCGCGCCTGGTCGACGATGACGGTTCGGTGCTGCCGAACGACGGAGAGGCCCTGGGCGAGTTGGAAGTTCGCGGCCCGTGGATCACCGGCGCCTACTACGCGCCGTCGGGCGGCGAGGTCGATCCCGACAAGTTCCACGACGGCTGGCTGCGCACCGGCGACGTCGGCAAGATCAGCCCCAATGGCTACCTCACCCTGGTCGACCGCTCCAAGGACGTCATCAAGTCCGGCGGCGAATGGATTTCGTCGGTGGACCTGGAGAACGCCGTCATGGGTCACCCGGCCGTGGCCGAGGCCGCCGTCATCGGCATCCCGGACGCGAGGTGGGACGAGCGCCCCTTGGTCGCCATCGTCCTGGTCGAGGGCACCGAGGCCAAACCCGAAGAGCTGCGCGACTTCCTGGCCCCCAAGTTCGCCAAGTGGCAGCTGCCCGAGCACTGGTGCTTCATCGCCGAGGTCCCCAAGACCAGTGTCGGCAAGTTCGACAAGAAGCGCCTGCGTGCCCAGCACGCCGACGGCTCGCTGACCGTCGTCACGCTGTCCTGACCCACCCGGGTGCGCCCTCGGCACGAGGGCGCACCCGCCGGTCGGCCGAATGCGCTGTGTCGCAGCGCTTCACGCCGTCCCGAGCGGATTCAGGACGGCGAATCGCCATTCCCCGTTCTCGAGCTGCCGGGCGATATTCGCGGTGGTGCCGGTGGGGGAGACTCGCGTGCCGTCGGGCGCGTCGATCTCCAGGGTCCAGTTGGTGACCAGCAACGCTGCGTCACCGCCGATCAGCAGATGTTTGCTGTTGTTGGTGAGCTGCCCGCGGGCGGCGACCGTGCCGCTGATCTCCTGACGCAGGGCGTCCGAGCCGGAAATGACGGCTCCGGTGGTGGTGCGCATGGTCGCGCCCGGGGCGAAGAGCAACAGCACCCCCGTCACGTCGCCCGCGTTCAGGCGCTCCTCGAAAACCCTTGGCAGCTGGGCGGGATCGGCGATCTGGGTGGCCATGACCTGGTCCTTTCGTGGTCGGATCGACGCTTTCCATGCTGGTCTGCGGCGGTGGCCCGGGCGAGGTCGAAAGGGGACGCGTCATGGTCGAAAGTGGACAATCGTGGTTCGGCTAGCCCTCCGGGTAGAAGACGAACAGGGTGCAGCCGGTGACCGTCGAGGGGACGTGCCAGGAACCGGCAGGGGCGTGCAGGAAGGTTCCGGCGGGGTAGTCGCGCGCGCCGTCGTTGAAGACGCCCGAAACCACGTACACCTCTTCGGGACCGGGCTCATGGATGTCGCGACCGTGCCAGGAGGCGTTCGGGTCCAGCTCGACGACATTGGCGCTCGCGCCGTTCGGTCCCGTCCAGAGGGCACGCACCCGGATGCCCGGGAAGATCTCACGCACAGGGGATTCCGTGACGGAGGCCGAGATGTAGCCGGGCTGGGTGAGGATTTCGGAAGTCATGCCGACCACGGTGCCGTGCGCAGCCTGGGCGGCACAGTGTCAGAAAAGACATCATAGGGTACTTTTCTGCCATGCATCGCGTGACGGCTCTGGTGCGGCCGGTCCAGTCGACCTTCGAGCTCGGCTGTGCCGCCGAGGTATTCGGCACCAAACGGGAAGGTGTGCCGAACTACTACGAATTCGGGGTGTGCACCGAGAAGCCGGGACCGGTGCCCACGACGGCCGGGTACTCGCTGGATGTGGCGGACGGGCTTGCGGCGCTGGCCGCCGCCGACACTGTGATAATTCCGGGCTGGACGCCGGTGGAGGCGCCGCTCTCCGACCCTGTGCGTCGCGCGCTGCTGCGGGCGCACGGCCGCGGTGCTCGAATCGTCACGATCTGCCAGGGGGTATTCGCCCTGGCGCGCACGGGATTACTCGACGGCAGGGCCGCCACCACGCACTGGGCGCGCGCCGACAGGCTGCAGGCGGAGTTTCCCCGGATTCGCGTGCAACCGGACGTCCTCTACGTCGACCACGGCGACGTCGCCACCAGCGCCGGTGCGGGCGCGGGCATCGATCTGTGCCTGCACCTGGTCCGCCGCGATCACGGTGCCGCCTACGCCGCACTGCTCGCCCGGCACATGGTGATGCCGCCGCACCGTGAAGGCGGCCAGACCCAATACGCGCCGACGCCCCCGCCCTCCGACCTGCTGGACGGCCTGCTCGACTGGGTGGAGGGCCGGCTCGGATCCCCACTCTCGGTGCGCGACATGGCCGCTCACCTCAATGTCTCGCCCCGCACGCTGGCCCGCAGCTTCGACGATCGGCTCGGCACGAGTCCCGGTGCGTGGTTGCTCGCGCGCCGGGTGGCGGCGGCCCGCACGCTGCTGGAGGACACGGACCTGCCGGTGGACGCCATCGCGACTCGCGTCGGTCTCGTCTCGGCGGTGAACCTGCGCCGTCGTTTCCGCGCACAGGTGGGGACGACTCCGGGCGCGTACCGCCGGGCCTTCCGGATCTCGTGAGCGGCCGGTGCCGCCGCGGGCTAGACATCCCAGGTCCGTAAGTTGTCAAGCGGCTTGGGTGTTTTGGCGGTGTGCCCAGGCGGTGTGTTCGCTGTAGGGGGTGCGGTGGCGC